>CANGCT010000011.1 GCA_947452415.1 Flavobacteriaceae bacterium | reverse complement strand
TTCGTGCCTCAACGAGAGCTATCGGCTCAATCAGGGCTAGAAACAAACATTTGGCATGCTTTTTTCCGAAGTTAAAAAAGCTAAAAATCCACTAAACTAATTATCTTTGTCCTCATGATATTAGTTACAGGAGGAACAGGTTTGGTAGGAGCGCATTTACTACTTCATTTATTAGAAAATGGAGCACAAACCGTTCGTTCGATACATCGAAATCCAAAAAATAGAATTAAAACAAAATTGCTTTTTGAACTTTACGAAAAAAGCGAATTGTTTGCCAAAATTGAATGGTTTTCTGCTGATATTTTAGATATTCCTTCCCTAGAAATAGCGTTCCAAAATGTAGATTACGTTTATCATTGTGCAGCTTTTATCTCCTTCAATCCCGACGACGAAGACAAATTACGAAAAGTAAATATCGAAGGAACCGCCAATATTATTAACTTCTGTATTGATAAAAAAGTAAAAAAATTATGCCATGTAAGTTCAATTGCAGCACTTGGTGATTTAGTACAAAATGAATCTAAACGAGTAAATAATACCATTACCGAAGAAACTGAATGGAATCCTGAATATTCCCACAGCGATTATGCCATTTCTAAATATGGCGCCGAAATGGAAGTATGGCGTGGTTTTCAAGAAGGATTGCCTGTAATTATTGTGAATCCCGGAGTAATTTTTGGTCCCGGTTTTTGGAATCAAGGTAGCGGAGTGATTTTTAGTACCGTAAAAAAAGGGTTTCCATTTTACACCAACGGCACCTCTGCATACGTTTCTGTATTAGATGTTGTAACCATAATGCACCAATTAATGCATTCCGATTGTAATGGAGAACGTTTTATTGTGATTTCTGAAAACTACACTTACAAAGATATTATTTCTACCATTGCTAAAAAAATAGGAATAAAACCACCAACAATAAAAGCCAAACCTTGGCTCTTAAACCTTGCTTGGCGTTTAGATTGGTTGTCATCCAAAGTATTTAGAACCAAAAGAAAATTATCCAAACACAGTATTCTTTCTTTGCAAAGCACAGATCTTTTTTCTAACGAAAAAATAAAAAAACAATTGGGTTATTCTTTTAGAGATATAGATAATTATTTAAACGAGTTGGTTGTATTTTACAATAAAATCCAATAGTTTTTATTCTAAAGATTTTTCAAACGCATCTGGGCTAACACCATCATTAACTGAATACTCACCTATTTTAGTGCGTCGTAAAGCAGATAAGTAGCCGCCAGATTGTAATGCTTTACCAAAGTCAAAGGCAAGCGAGCGAATATAAGTTCCTTTACTACAAGTAACTCTAAAGTCTATTTCAGGCAAATCAATTCTAGTAATTTCAAATTCGTAAATAGTAGTTTTTTTAAAAGCAATTTCTACTTCTTCACCAGCACGCGCGTGTTCGTAAAGTCGTTTTCCATCTTTTTTTATTGCCGAAAAAACAGGTGGTTTCTGGTCAATCTCTCCAAGAAATTGTTTGGTAGTTTCAAGAATTAATGCCTTGGTAATTTGCTCTATCGGGAAAGTAGCATCTACTTCTGTTTCTAAATCATACGATGGGGTAGTTGCGCCAACAGTTATTGTGCCAGTATATTCTTTGGCTTGTGCCTGAATTTCAGTAATTTTTTTAGTGAATTTTCCGGTACAAATAATTAAAAGACCCGTTGCCAAAGGATCTAAAGTTCCAGCATGACCAATTTTAAACTTCTTCGGAAGATTGTATTTGCGTTTTAAAATATATTTCAATTTATTCACCGCCTGAAACGAACTCCAAGTGAGTGGTTTGTCAATTAAAATAACTTGACCTTCTAAATAGTCTTCGGCAGTCATTATATTACGTCCAGTTTTTGAATACAGAAATGAATTACTAAAAGCGCAATTCCAACTACAATTCTATAATATCCAAAAAGTTTAAATCCGTTTTTACTTAAAAATCCGATGAAACTTTTAATAGCAATAAGTGCTACTATAAACCCAACTACATTTCCAATAATTAAAAAATTAATTTGGTCGTGGGTTAATACAAATCCATCTTTGTAATAATCGTAACATTTTTTAGCAGTAGCACCAAGCATGGTTGGCACGGCAAGAAAGAACGAAAATTCAGCAGCAGTTGTTCTAGATAATTTTTGGGTCATTCCACCCATAATGCTTGCGCCACTTCTGGAAACACCAGGAACCATTGCTAAACATTGAAACAATCCTATTTTAAAAGCCGTTAAATAACTAATCTCTTGACTTGTTGCAACTTCCGTTTCTTTAGAAAACCAATCGTCTACTTTTAGTAAAACAATTCCGCCAACTAATAAAGAAACCGCAACCGTAACAGGATTTTCCAGTAAAGCATCAATTTTTTTGCTGAAAAGCAAACCAAAAACTACCGCAGGAATAAACGCAACTAGTAATTTAAAGTAAAAATCAAAACTCTGAAAAAATCGTTTAAAATATAAAACTACAACAGAAAGTATTGTACCTAATTGGATTACAATGGTAAAAAGTTTGGTAAATTCATCATGACTAATTCCAAAAAAAGAACTGGCGATAATCATATGGCCAGTGGAAGAGACAGGAAGAAATTCAGTAATTCCCTCTATAATTGCAAGTACAATTGCTTGTAAATAATCCATTACTTTGATTTTTTAAAGATAGAATAAATTGTTATTCCAAAACCAATTAAAACCACTGTAGGAGCCAATTGAATTCTTCTGAAATTAAACACATTCTCATTAAACACCTTCGGGTCATCGCTACCTCCACCGGCCATCAAAATAAAGCCAACAGCAATAACTGCAATTCCAATTAGTAAGAATTTGTAATTCACTTTGTCAAAAAGGAAATCTGTAGTTTGTTCGTTATTTTTCATCATATTAATAAATCTTTAGTCTATTTTCTATCCGTCTATTATCTATTCTCTCCCCTAATATAAATCGTCCGTTCTTAAATTCAAGAAACGTTGTGTAGCAAAATGCGTTCCAATCCAGGTGATTAATACTCCTAAAACCAAAACCCCCAGCAATACTATAACGGTAAGCAATTGGTCTTTAAAAATATCTAAAGCAGGATAGTTGGTAGAAACATAAACCAGAACTCCAATTAATGCTAATATTGCCAAAACAGAACCTATAACTCCCAAAATAATGCTTCGAGTTACAAATGGTTTTCTAATAAAAGCCTTCGTAGCACCCACCATTTGCATCGTTTTAATTATAAATCGATTAGCATAAATGGACAATCGCAACGAACTATTAATTAATAAAATAGATATAAAAGCAAAAATCCCGCTGATAATTAATACCCACATGCTTATTCTCTTCACATTGTCATTCACCAAAGTAATCAACTGTTTGTCGTAAACCACATCGGCAACCATAGGATTTTTCCTAATTTCACTTTCCATTCTTGAAAAACCAACATTCGTAACATAATCCGCTTTCAAGTGAATATCATACGAATTGTACAACGGATTAGCCCCTAAAAATTCTGTAAAATTTTCTCCAAGAGTTTTTTCGTGTTCCTTTGCTGCCTTTTCTTTAGAAACAAAATTAAAATCTTTAGCATACTTACCCGATTTCATTTCCGTTTCAAAAGCCTTGAAAATAGTGTCGTTAGCCTCGCTTTTAAAGAAAACAGTCATTACTATATCTTCCTTAAAATTGTCTGAAAGCCTTTTAGAATTGATTATAAAAAGCCCTAAAAGCCCTAGTAAAAACAATACTAAGAACACACTTAAAACCACCGAAAAATAGGAAGAAATCAATCTGCGTTTCTGAAACTTATCAAATGAGGATGCCATATCAAACTAAATTTAGCCGTAAAAATAATAAACAATTTCTTTATTCATAGTTTATAACGTTTAAAGTTTTGACTTTAGTACAATAAATGTAAATTTGTACCTTAAATTTTGGTTTATTGTTTGGAGTTTGTTGTTACTAGATTATCTACAACTTCTTTAAATCATAAACCAAAAACTATAAACCACAAACATTTAGAATGAAATATTTCCACGAACAAATAGAAGCCAAATGGCGCAATTATTGGGCAGAAAACCAAACTTTTGCAGCAACCAACCATTCCGACAAACCAAAATATTATGTTTTGGACATGTTTCCTTATCCATCTGGAGCAGGTTTGCACGTTGGGCATCCTCTTGGATATATTGCTTCTGATATCGTGGCCCGATTCAAACGCCATAAAGGGTTCAACGTTTTGCATCCTCAAGGATACGATTCTTTCGGATTGCCGGCAGAGCAATATGCCATCCAAACCGGACAACATCCCGATACTACCACCAAAGAAAACATTGCTCGTTACCGCGAGCAATTAGATAAAATTGGTTTTTCCTTCGATTGGAGTCGGGAAGTGCGCACCTCCAATGCCGATTATTACAAACACACCCAATGGATTTTCATTCAATTATTTAATTCTTGGTACAATAAAAATTCCGATAAAGCCGAAGACATTACTACCTTAATCGCTACTTTCGAAAAAGAAGGGAATAGCAAGGTTAATGCCGTTTGCGATGATAACATCGCTCCATTTACCGCTGCCCAATGGAATAGTTTTTCTTCTGAAGAACAACAAAAAATACTTTTACAATACCGATTAACCTATTTGGCCGAAACTGAAGTGAACTGGTGTCACGGACTTGGAACCGTTTTGGCAAACGACGAAATAATAAATGGCGTTTCGGAGCGTGGCGGTCATCCAGTAATGCGTAAAAAAATGACCCAATGGTCGATGCGAATTTCTGCTTATGCCGAACGATTATTGCAAGGTTTAAACGATATTGATTGGAGTGAATCCATCAAAGAATCGCAAAGAAACTGGATTGGAAAAAGTGTTGGAGCAATGGTTAGGTTTAATTTAGCACCTCACACCCAACCCCTCTCCAAAGGAGAGGGGAGCCAGGCCGTTGATAGACATAATGATTATGGATATAAAACAGCCAATCCAATAATTGCTAAGAAATTGGTTGCAAGCGCAAGAGAAAATCGCAAAAATCCAACAGAAGCAGAAGATGCGCTTTGGCAAGAGATTCGGAATTCTAATTTAGGCTCAAAATTCAGAAGACAACACTACATAAGCAATTTTATAGTTGATTTTGTTTGTTTAGAAAAAAGTTTAATAGTTGAAGTGGATGGTGAAATTCATGACCACCAAAAAGAATACGACGAAGGAAGAACTTATGAATTAGAACAATTAGGATTTAAAGTTATCCGTTTTTCAAATGAAGAAGTAACTACTAACCTGGATTTTATAAAAAAAAGAATAATAGACGAATTGCTTTGCGCCAATAATACTCAGGTCTCGGCTCCCCTCTCCTTTGGAGAGGGGTTGGGGGTGAGGTCTGAAGAAGAATTTACCGCCAATAATTCCCTTTCAGAAGGTGCTTTCATAGAAGTTTTCACCACCCGTCCCGACACCATTTTCGGAGTTACCTTCATGACCTTGGCACCAGAACACGAATTGGTATCCCAAATCACAACCCCAGAACAAAAATCTGCGGTAAATGCCTATGTTCAAGCAACTGCCAAGCGTTCCGAACGAGAAAGAATGGCAGATGTAAAAACTATTTCTGGTGTTTTCACTGGTGCCTATGCGGAACATCCATTTACAAAAGAACCAATTCCAGTTTGGATAGGCGATTACGTTTTGGCGGGTTACGGAACAGGAGCAGTAATGGCGGTTCCATGTGGCGATGAAAGAGATTTTGCCTTTGCAAATTTCTTTAAAGGTCAAAACGGAATGCCAGATATAAAAAATATATTTGAAGTAACCAACTCCCCTCTCCTTTGGAGAGGGGCCGGGGGTGAGGTTCTACAAGCCTACGGCGAAAAAACCGGTTTCGAATTAATTAATTCCGATTTCTTAAACGGAATGGGTTACAAAGAAGGAACTAAAAAAAGTATTGAAGCACTAGAAGATATCGAACAAGGAAATGGCAAAACCAATTACCGTTTGCGTGATGCTGTTTTTTCTCGTCAACGTTATTGGGGCGAACCATTTCCAGTTTATTATGTAAATGGATTGCCCCAAATGATTGATAAAAAACATTTGCCAATTGTACTTCCAGAAGTGGAAAAATACCTACCCACTGAAGACGGGCAACCACCTTTAGGAAATGCTACTGCTTGGGCTTGGAATAGCGTTCAGTGTTCAGTAGTCAGTAATCAGTTGATTGATAATGTGACTATTTTTCCTTTAGAATTGAATACCATGCCAGGTTGGGCAGGAAGTTCGTGGTATTGGATGCGTTATATGGATGCGCACAATGAAAACGAATTTGCAAGCAAAGAGGCCTTGAACTATTGGGAAAATGTTGATTTATACATAGGTGGAAGCGAACACGCAACCGGACATTTGTTGTACTCTCGTTTTTGGAATAAATTTTTAAAAGACAGAGGCTATGCGCCAACAGAAGAACCATTCAAAAAATTAATCAATCAAGGAATGATTTTAGGAATGAGTGCTTTTGTTTATAGAAGTGAAGATTCCAAAAAGTTATATTCAAAGGGGTTGATTTCGGGTGTAAATGTGCAGCCAATCCATGTTGATTTAGCAGTTATTAATGACGTCACTAACGAACTTGACATAGAAGCATTCAAGAAACATCCATTATATACCGATTATGCGGCTGCCGAATTCATTTTAGAAAACGGAAAATACATTGTTGGTCGTGAAGTAGAAAAAATGTCCAAATCCAAATACAATGTGGTCAATCCAGATGATATTTGTAACGATTATGGTGCCGATACTTTACGTTTGTATGAAATGTTCTTAGGGCCATTGGAACAATCAAAACCATGGAATACCGCAGGAATCACAGGAGTTTATGGTTTCTTAAAAAAACTATGGCGATTGTATTTTGATGATAATAGTTCTGTTGTAACTAACTACGAACCAAGTCTAGAAATGTACAAGTCTTTACATAAAACGATTAAAAAAGTAACGGAAGATATTGAGAATTTCTCTTTCAATACGTCTGTTTCACAGTTTATGATTTGTGTAAACGAATTAGCAACTTTAAATTGCAACCATAGGAAAATTCTAGAACCATTGGCAATTTTAATTTCACCTTATGCACCGCATATTGCAGAAGAATTATGGAGTCAGTTAGGTCATGAAGGATCGGTTTCTACGGTAGCATTTCCTATTTGTGAAGAAAAATATTTAGTAGAATCGGAAAAAGAATACCCAGTTTCATTCAACGGAAAAATGCGTTTCACTATTAAATTACCATTGGATTTAACCGTTCCGCAAATACAAGAAGTTGTAATGGCTGACGAAAGAACTATTAAACAATTAGAGGGAAGAACTCCAAATAAAGTAATTATCGTTCCTGGAAAAGTGATTAACTTGGTGGGGTAAATTTTTAAATTTCAAATTCTAAAATCCAAATTCCAATTGTAAAAAATCTATTAGATTAATACATTTTGGAATTTGGATTTTTTTTATTGGAGTTTACCCTAGGATGTCAACATGTCATTTTTTAAATTTGGCGTATAATTTGATGTGTTATTTAAAACTTTAAATTTAAAAATATGGGAATGAGTTATATGGTTTTAGCCGGAATTATTATGCTAATGAGTTGGGTGGTAAGTAGCCGATTGAAAAGCAAATTCGAATTTTATTCTAAACTACAATTGCAAAATGGTTTGTCGGGAAAAGAAATTGCCGAAAAGATGCTAGCCGATAATGGCATTTATGACGTAAAAGTAATTTCGGCAGAAGGAAGACTTACCGATCATTACAATCCTACAGATAAAACAGTAAACCTTAGTGAAGCAGTGTATAACGAAAGAAATGCAGCAGCAGCTGCGGTTGCGGCTCACGAATGTGGACATGCCGTGCAACATGCAAAATCGTATAGTATGCTGGAACTACGATCTAAATTAGTGCCAATTGTTTCGGTGACTTCCAATTTTGTGCAATGGATATTGTTGGCAGGAATCATTATGATACGTACTTTTCCCTCTTTATTATTGCTTGGAATTGTAATTTTTGCACTAACGACTTTGTTTACCTTAATAACTTTGCCCGTAGAATATGATGCGAGTAATCGTGCTTTGGCTTGGTTGAAAAACAAAAACATGCTAAATCCAGCAGAATATTCAGGTGCTGAGGATTCTTTAAAATGGGCTGCTCGAACCTATGTAGTTGCTGCTATAGGCTCTATAGGAACTTTGTTGTACTACGTTTCTATTTATCTTGGAGGTAGAAGAAATAATTAAATTCTTACGAAATAAACCTACCCAATCCGTTACGAAAGTAGCGGATTTTTTATTTAGAAAAAGTAGATAAAATTACCGCAACAGATAACCAAACCACGCCATGAATTAGGAGGCATTTGGCATAACTTTGGTTTCCGTAGAGTTGTTTTACTAATTGCACCATAAAATAAATAATGCTAATTGGCACGAACAAATACAACAACAATACGCCGCCATTTGGAGTGTTGCCGTGGGTTGGAAAAAGTTCATAACATACCCCTGCTATTAAGATGTAAATGGTGTAAAAAGCGATGGCTATATTTTCTTTGGTGAATTTATTGAAGTTCATAAGCTATCTAATTACAATTGAATTTGTCGTTCTATTTGTTGGTTTAAGGAGATGAAGGTTTCGGTTCTGGAAACACCATCTATGGGTTGGATTTTGGTATTTAATAGTTGCATTAAATGTTCGTTGTCTTTGCAAATAATTTTAATTAAGATACTCCAATTTCCTGTGGTGTAATGGCATTCAAGGACTTCTGGAATTTTGCGTAATTCTTTTACAGCCTCTGAGTTGCTTGCTGCTTTTTCGAGATAGACTCCAATAAAAGCCATGGTTTTATATCCTAAAACTTTATTGTTGATGATGAATTTAGACCCAGAAATTACGCCTGCATCTTCTAGTTTTTTTAAACGTTGGTGAATGGCGGCTCCAGAAATTCCTATTTTGTTTGCGATTTGCAATATTGGTTTTCTGGCATCTTCCATTAGGTCCCGAAGAATTTCTTTGTCGATACCGTCAATTTCTATTTGAAGTTGGTTGATTTTCATTAGCGCTAATTTTAAAGCAAAAATAAGAATATTGTTTCAGTTTTAAAACAAAAAGTAATTTTTACTTATGATTTTGCAAAAGACATATCCTTTCTAGCCCCGATTGAAGCAATCTGCCATGCGGTGCGAAAAGCGGGAATGACGTTTACTAAAATGCCTACCCTTTCGCTCCTAAAAAAAACTTAGAATCTCAGTTCCTTAGAACCTTAATTGGAAGTCACTAATTTATCGGGATTGTAGCCAATATAAGGCATTGCGGTTTCTTTGAATACCACGCCGAACTCTTCTAGTTCCTTTAAAATAGGCTCGTAAACTTCTTTGCGAATTGGCAGTTGCACGCCTGGGCTTTTAATGTTTCCGTTAAGGATTTGTAAGGTGGCAATTGCAACGGGAAGCCCCACAGTTTTAGCCATGGCGGTATAGGTTTGGTCGTCGCCAATGCACACCATTTTGGAATCGATTTGGTATTGTTGTCCTTGTATTTCGTAGCCAAATTTATGGTACATAACAATCATGTCTTTGTCTTTGGGTTGTAAGGTCCAACTATCGTTAAGGATGCGCTCTAAAATTTGGGCAGGAGTTGCGTTTTTTAGTCCAACGATTTTATTGGAATTGAATAAATCGAGTTCTAAAAGTTTGTCCCACATGATATCGTCTTGCTCTATATTTAGCGCCATGCGGGTTTTAATCTCAACAGAATCGGTAGGATGGTAGGGCAAAAAAGAATTGGTGAATTCGCGGAAACTCATGTTTTCGGAGTTCTCCATAGCATAGGTGTCGTCGGTCATGCCGAGTTGCACGAACATGTTCCAAGCCTTAGAAAAACCAACTCTTCGGATAGTTCCTCGATATAAAGTTAGGGCCTCGTCTAGGCCATAAACGCTGCGGTATTTTAAGGAATCTCTGTTGGCGTAACCTTCAAATTTTCCGTAACCTTCTACCATTAAAAATTCGGTTCTTCTAAATAATTTGGTGTAGGGGATGTATTTGTATTTTCCTTCTTGAATGAATTTTGCGGCACCACCTTGACCTGCAAGAACTACGTTTCTTGGAGCCCAAGTGAATTTGTAGTTCCAAAGATTATTGTCGCTTTCGGGTGCTACTAGTCCGCCACAAAAAGATTCGAACAGTATTATTTTGCCGCCTTTTTCTCGTATTTCTTCAATTACTTTCATGGCGCTCATGTGGTCTATACCTGGATCTAGACCAATTTCGTTCATGAAAATTAGTCCGTTTTCTTTAGCAGCAGCATCTAATTCTTGCATAGCATCCGAAACATAAGACGCAGTAACCATGTGTTTTTTGTAAGTAATGCAGTCTTTGGCAACTTCAATATGCAAATGTGCTGGAAGCATAGATATTACAATATCTGCTTTAGCAATTTCGGTATGTCGTTGTGATTCATTAGTAATATCTAAAGCAATTGCTGTAGCATTAGGATGGTTGTTGGTTTTTCGTTGTGCTAATTCTAATGAAATATCGGCAATGGTAAGGTGCAGATTTTCTTGCGTAGATTTATTTAAAAGGTATTGTATAAGGGAGGATGCCGAGCGGCCAGCACCTATTATTAGTATGTTTCTCATAATTTGTTTATAAATGGAATACAAATTTAGGGATTTGTAATGATTTGACGCTCTTTTTTGACAAAAACAAAAAAGCCCATGCAATAAGAAATGGGCTTTGGAAATTTTTGATAAAATTACTCTAAATCTTCTAGATCTTTAATGTCTTCTTTTTTAGATTCTATTTTTTGTTGTTCAAATTTAGTATCAACTTCAACTTTATCTTTTATAAGAAAAGTTTTTCCAATAACTACTAACGCGCATACATAGGTAATGATGAAAAGTATCTTGGTGAATTTTCGTTGTGTAACATCGGATTTTTTAAAGGCTAAGAAAATAAATAGCAATGCCAATAAGATAGGAGCAAGGGCAAGAGTATCCAAAGGCAAAACCGAAAATATAATGCTAACTATGGTTAGAATTATGGCAATAATTAATAAAGTTTTTCTCATGATTATATTCCGGATGCTGAGGTTAATGTTAATTGGCCAGTGCCAACTGGGATGCTAAATTTCATTAAAACCGGTACTTTTTTAGCATCGGCAGTTAAGTAAATAAGGTTTTTATCTTTTCCTTTTAAGACGTCGGTTTTGGCTCCAATAGAAAGTTTATAGCAGTTTTTAGAACCTAAATTTCCTGCAGAAACAGTTTCGGTTCCAAGTAATTTTACGGTTACCGGGATTTGTTTTTCATCAAATATAGCAACAAATGATTGCGATTGTCCTGTTTTCATTTTGTCAATATCCATAGTTCTTAATTTGTACATTAAGGAAACTACGTCTTGTGTGGATCCTCCAACGGTAAAGGTTTTTGTAGTTTCGGGACTGTTTTTTCTTTTAGAAGTACTCGTTACCGAATTGCCTTTAAAAGTGTATTTTTCTTTTTTAGTCCAGCCACCTTCGTCAATGCTTCGTTTGTATAGACTAGGTTTCAATGTTATTGGATCTACATACGATTCGTAGGTATCTCTAATTTTGAAGAATTTATCCCATTTTGCATAAGTTGCTAATTCGCAATTAAGGTGCAAATACGAATTTTTGGAGGTGTTCAACATTTCAGTTGAAAGAGTGACTTGGGCTAATTGGGTCATTAGTCCACTCATGTTATAGGAGCCGACAAATATTAATTTTTCTCCTGAAGGAATTCCAAGATTTGTTTCTGATTCAAAAGAACAAAAAATCAAAATTAGAGTTAGAGTAAATAGTGCTTTTTTCATAAAAAAAAATTTAAATGCAAATATAAAAGTTTTAAAACTATTTTATCTAAAAGAAAATATAAAAGTCCTTTCTCAATTGATAGATAACTGATAAATTTGTTGAAAATTATATACTATCCAAAAATGAATAACAAAATAATTTCTACCGCTGCTTTTTTCGGAATGACCTCTATAGTTTTAGGTGCTTTTGGAGCACACGCCTTGAAGCAGGTTTTAACGGTAGAGCAATTAACCACTTTTGAAACAGGAGTAAAATACCAAATGTATCATGCTTTATTCTTATTATTTTTAGGATTAAATAACCACTTGAATACTAAAGTCAAGAAAACTATCTTAGTTTTAACCATATTTGGAGTGATTTTTTTTTCAGGATCTATTTATTTATTGGCTACCGATTGCTTGAACACATTCAATTTCAAGGGTATAGGTTTCGTAACTCCATTAGGAGGATTGCTATTAATTATTGCCTGGAGTTTGCTAATGGTAAATTTTTTAAAGAAAAAAATATAATTAACTTATTAACTATAACGTTGTAATAATAAATTTTTACCTTTGCATTCTAATTACTAATTGCAATACAAGAAATTTTTATGGACAACTACGCTTCGTTTACGAAATCGATTTCGTTAAAAAAATATGGAATCCAAAACCCCAAAGAAATTATCCACAATCCTTCTTTTGAATTTTTATACAAAGAAGAATTAAATCCAGACTTAAAAGGCTATGAAAGAGGTCAGTTGACAGAACTTGGAGCCGTAAATGTAATGACTGGTGAGTTTACTGGTCGTTCTCCAAAAGATAAATATATTGTTAAGGACCGCATCACCGAAAATACAGTTTGGTGGAATTCTGAAAAAGCAGTTAACGATAACAAGCCAATTTCACAAACTACTTGGAATGTTTTGAAAGAAACTACTGCCGAACAACTTTCTGGAAAACGATTGTTTGTTATAGACGCTTTTTGTGGTGCTAATGCGAATAGCCGACTAAAAGTTCGTTTTATCATGGAAGTGGCTTGGCAAGCGCATTTTGTAAAAAATATGTTCATTCGTCCATCAGAAGAAGAATTAGAAAATTTTGGAGAGCCTGATTTTGTTGTAATGAATGGATCCAAAACAAGTTTTAAAGATTATAAAAATTACGGATTAAATTCGGAAGTATATGTTGCTTTTAACCTTACTGAAAAAATCCAATTAATTGGAGGTACTTGGTATGGTGGTGAAATGAAAAAAGGATTGTTCTCTATGATGAACTACTACTTGCCTTTACAAGGTATGGCCTCTATGCACTGTTCAGCCAATAAAGGGGCAGATGGGGATGTTGCTATTTTCTTCGGATTATCTGGAACCGGGAAAACTACTTTATCTACTGATCCAAAACGAGAATTAATTGGAGATGATGAACACGGATGGGATAACGATGGAGTATTTAATTTTGAAGGAGGCTGTTATGCTAAAACCATCGATTTAAGTAAAGAAAACGAACCCGATATTTATGGCGCAATTACTAAAGACGCTTTATTAGAAAACGTTACGGTAGATGCCAACGGGAAAATTGATTTTAAAGACGGTTCGGTTACTCAAAACACAAGAGTTTCCTACCCAATAAACCACATTCACAATATTGTAAAACCAGTTTCTAAAGCGGGTCATGCTACAAAAGTTATCTTTTTAACTGCAGATGCTTTTGGAGTAATGCCTCCAGTTTCTAAATTAACTCCTGAACAAACTAAATATTATTTCCTTTCCGGATTTACGGCTAAATTAGCAGGAACCGAAAGAGGAGTAACCCAGCCAGAGCCAACTTTTTCGGCTTGTTTTGGGAAAGCATTTCTTTCTTTACATCCAACACAATATGGACAAGAATTAGTTAAGAAAATGGAAGAACACCACGCTACTGCCTATATGGTTAACACGGGCTGGAACGGAACAGGAAAACGTATTTCTATAAAAGATACCCGTGCGATTATCGATGCTATATTAGATGGCTCTATTGAAAAAGCAGCAACTAAAACAATTCCAGTTTTTGATTTTATAGTTCCAACTGCTTTGCATGATGTAAATCCTGCAATTTTAGATCCAAGAGATACCTATATAGATGTTGCCGAATGGAACACCAAAGCAACAGATTTAGCAGGACGATTCATTAAAAATTTCGTTCAATATACCGATAATTCTGAAGGCGAAAAGCTAGTTCAAGCAGGACCTAAATTATAATATACAAACAAACTAAATGGAAATAGTTAGGCAGAAATGCCAGACTTTTTGGTTTTATAATATTAGCGTTTATTAAAAGTTTTAAACTTATACGAATTTTGTGATTTTGTATGATTAGGGGAGTTTTATTACATTAAGTAATTCAATGTTTTTTAGATGAAAATAATGTTGTAAAAGTAAAGACACATAAAGATCTAATAAAAAAAGTGATAATTTTTATTTCTATATAGTCTAAAAGTAAATATTTTTTTTTAGAAATTTGCATAAAGTTAATATGTTTATTCAAAATTTTTCGTGAATTTAAATAAATTAATATTGTAAACTTTTTTAGTAAATAATATGGTTAAACATAACAATAATTAATAATATGGAAGACTGTAATATATTTGAAATATGGGAGGATTATAAGTCCTCATTGCTTGGGTATATCCAAAAAAGAGTAAATGATAGAGATGATTCAAAAGACATTTTGCAAGATGTTCTGTTAAAAAGTTATCAGTTTTGTTCAAAAGGGAAAACGGTTTTACACTTAAAATCCTGGCTTTATAAGATAACTCAAAATGCAATCATTGATTATTATAAGAAAGATAATAAAAGCGTCCCATTAGAATTTGATGTAAAGGAAGACGATATTGAAAATTCTTCTATTGGTGAGGCTTCTGAATACATCAAGGTACTATTAAAGCTTTTGCCAGAAGAATACGCAAAACCATTATTCATGTATGATCTTGAAAATATTGACCAAAAAACAATTGCAGAAAAGTTAAATCTAACTTTACCAAATACTAAATCACGAATTCAAAGAGGTCGTGTTAAATTAAAAGAACAATTTTTAGAATGTTGTGCTGTTGTTTTTGATACTAACGGAGAAATGGTTTCTTTCGACATAAAACCAGAATGCACACTTCTCAAAGAAGAGCAATCTAGGATAGAAAACAAGAATTAATTGTATGTTTTTTTTTAATAAAAAAATACTTTCTTTATATATTGGCATCCAATAGAAGTAAATATAAAATTTAACATTATAAAATATGAAATTTTTAAAAATTACAAAAAAACTTCTGTTCTGTATACTAATTTGTAGTTATTCTTATGCTCAAAATAAGAAACCAATTTTAAGTAAAAAACAGAAAACAGAGAAAAAACAGGTTGTTAAAAACCAAGTTTCTGATAGTGTCTCAACGATTGTTCCTGCTGAGTTTCTTACAATAGATAAAAAAAAATATCCAATAGAAAAGCTAAGATCTCAAAAAACATTATTTGTATCTCCAAATCAAACAGAATATAATTGTGCTGGAACTTTTTTTAGGCATAATGGATTATTCATAAAATATAATAAAAAAAATAAACAATGGACTTTGCTTTGTGAAGGTATCCAAGGATTTAATTACGAAAAAGGAAAGAAATATGAAATTATTGTAAATATATACGATATTGATTATGGCAATGTTAGCTGTGTTGATGACTGCCCTACAGTAAAATATAAATTAGTGAAAATAGTGTCACAAAAATAAATGCAATCCCGCTAAATAAATAAGTAAGCTTATTTTTTTATTTTTAAAATAATATAAAAAAGTAATTATTAAAGTAGGTAAATTATAATTCTTAGCCAAAGTAAATAATTTTATAAAAATTAAATGTATTTTTTCTAATATTAAAATTAAAAGATAATTAAAAGTTGTATGTAAGATGTTGTAAATAAATAAAATAGCTTGTGGGAAATAAATTTTTAAAAATTGTTCAACTTTTTTAGCATCTTTTTTAAATTTTCTAGTCTTAGTGTAAAATAATTTTTAAAATTAAAATAATAGAAAAATGAAAAATTTATTAAAAACAGTAGCATTCTTATTATTATTAGGATTTGGCTTTTTAGCCAATGCACAAAACACGTCTTACAAATTAAATAAACAAAAAAGAGTTTTGTTAGTTATGTCATCACTTGATGATATAGGTATAAGTGGACATCAATCTGGTACTTGGTTTGCTGAGTTGGCTGCACCATATTACATTCTTACCGAAGCAGGCTATGAAGTGGTTTTAGCCTCGCCTAATGGTGGTGAAGCACCAATCGATTTGTTGAGTTTTAAAGCACCTTTTACCACGCCGTTCACTGATAAATTTTTGAAAGATCCAGTAGCGTTATTTGCTGCAAGAACTACAAGAAAGTTAAGAAACATAGATTATAGTACCTTTAATGCTGTGTTTGTACCAGGTGGTTATGGATTAATGATAGATTTGGCATCTGATCAGTTTTTACTTAAACTAATACGTGATTTTTATGAAAGTAATAGACCAATTGCTATGGTATGTCATGCTCCTGCAATTTTAAGAGATGTTAAATTAACAAACGGTCAATATTTAGTAAAAGGATTAAACCTTACAGGTTTTAAAGACTCTGAGGATGCTGAAATAGAATTGGATAGACATTTATTATATTCTTTAGAACAAGAACTTAAAGGAAGAGGTGCCAACTACAAAAGTGTAACTAACTGGGCGCCTAATGTGGTAGTAGATGGAGCTCTTATGACTGGACAAAGTCCAGCATCAGCTGCACCATTAGCGGAAACTTTGAGAGATAGATTAAAAAAATAAGTTTATTAATAAATTTCAAATAAATTAAAAGAAGCTTCCAAATAATAAAAAGTGAAGCTTCTTTTTTTATCTAGATTAGAGATGAAAGATGTAATAATAATAGGAGGGGGACTTTCGGGCTTAACAGCGGCTTATATTTTGAAGAAAAACAGTTTCACAGTACAAGTATTAGAGGCCAATAATTATTTAGGAGGTAGAATAAAAACGGCAATAACTGATACTAATATGGCTTTAGAAATGGGTGCAACTTGGATCTTTAATGATCCAAATTTAAAATCCTTACTATTTGAATTAGGATTAATTTTATATCCACAATTTGCTTCTGGTAAAGCCCTCTATGAAGTAAAAGCAGCACAAAAACCTCAAATATTTGATGCAAATCAAATGACAGGTGGACAAATATATCATAAAGTAATAGGTGGTACTTCACAAATTATCACATCATTATCAAATTATGTGGATTTAGAGAACATCGAGTTAAATACAGTAGTTGTTAAAGTTGAGGATAAAGATGAATATATTAAAATAACTACAAAAGATGAAAAGATATTTGAAGCGAGAAATGTAATAACAGCGCTACCTCCAAGATTATTGGAATCCACAATAAATTTCTTGCCAGAATTGCCTTCAAAAAGCAATTTAATAAGACAAAAAACCCATACTTGGATGGCAGATTCTGTGAAATTTTCATTAGAATATAAACAACCTTTTTGGAGAGAAAAAGGATATGCAGGACTAGCTATTAGCAATGTAGGTTTAGTTAGAGAAATTCAAGATCATGTAAATGGAGAAAATAATGCATATGGTCTAGTAGGCTTTATGTCTCTAAGAGCCGATCAATTTAATATGACAAAAGAACAAAGAAAAGAAATAGTTATTAGCGATATGATTAGATTGTTTGGAAATGATGCAGCAGCAGTTATTAATTATGAAGACACAATATGGAGTATGGAACAATTTATTTCTTCTGGTTTTAAAGTTAATCAAGGAATATATGCCCATCAAAACAATGGGAATAAAGAAATAGTAGTACCTCAATTTCAAGATAAATTATATTTTATTGGGGCAGAAACATCGTCATCTAATCCTGGCTATATGGAAGGAGCTGTAAGAACTGCAAAAGAGATTGTTAGAAAAATAATTCAAAAAAAATAATATCACACTAAATTAATTCTTAAGTCAATTACAATGCGTTATAAACTAAGCAAATAGAGTTTCTAATATTATTTTTTAAAAATAAAATATATTTTTTTGCATCTTTTTAATAAAAAATCGTCTTAGGAGCATACCAATTTAAAAAATAAAATCATGCACAAGAACAACAAACAAAAAAGAGTATTATTAGTAATGTCATCAATAGATGAATTATCAATCAGTGGAAAACAAACAGGTACTTGGTTTACAGAACTAGCAGCACCATATTATATCCTTACAGAAGCAGGATATGAAGTGGTCCTAGCTTCTCCAAATGGCGGTAAAGCACCAATCGATTTATTAAGTATGAAAGCCCCGTTTACTACGGAATATACTGATCGATTTTTTAATGATCCAGTAGCTATGTTTGCCGCAGAAACCACTAGAAAAGTGAGACATATTGATTACAACCAATTCAATGCAGTGTTTTTACCTGGAGGATACGGATTAATGCACGATTTAGTAAGCGATTCGTACATCTTAAAATTAGTTGCAGATTTTTATGAAAGCAACAGACCAGTTGCCATGGTGTGTCATGCGCCAGCTATCTTAAGAGACGTGAAACTATCTAGCGGAGAATTTTTAGTAAAAGGTAAAAATCTTACAGGATTTAAAGATTCAGAAGATGCAGAAATTGAATTGGATATTCATTTGCCATTTTCACTGGAGCAAGACCTACAATTAAGAGGTGCCAACTACAAAAGTGTAGCCAACTGGGCACCTAATGTAGTAGTTGACGGCGCTTTAATGACCGGTCAAAGTCCAGCATCAGCAGCTCCTTTGGCTGAAGCTTTGAGAGAGGCTTTGAAAAAATAAATTTATTATAGAGTAGAATATATGTCAAATTCTACTCTATTTTTCAAACCAATGAAACTAATGAAACTAATGAAACCAATGAAATTAATAGGATTCATAATTGTTTTTCTTTTAAATAGTAACAATTTGCTATCACAAAAGACGGAGGTGAATACATTTATATTAAGTGGAACAATTGTAGGAGGATATGTGGACAATGGCATCTATTTAAATTTTACCGGACCGGGTGTAAAAATACAAAAAGGCTCTTTTGATTTGATGATTGGAGTTTTACCATCTCTTCGATTTAAAGAAGATAATGGAATTACGAAAAATGCATTAGTGACTCCAAGTCTCGGAATAGGTATGACTTATACATACAAATCTATAGCAGTTCAAATTCCTTTTTATTACACTACTAAAACAGCTATGGCAGATGGCAGATGGAATATAGGAATTGGATTGGGACTAAAATTAAATCAATTAATAAGTAACAAATAATAAGTGTGTTTTTACGGAATTAAAAACCTTTACTAAAAGCAAATCCTGAAATTAAAATTTATAAAGTACTTTAAATCACATTACAATGTCCAAAATACATACAAAATATATAGGAAATTCAACTGCATCTACAGAATCTCCAATTTCACAAACACCTATACAAACTAAAGTAGGATTATTTGATCCTGTAGATTTATTATCTACCGCTCTAGGTAGTTGTATCGTTTCTTATATAGCTCACACCAGTAAAAAAAATAGAATTGATATTTCAAATATAAGTTCGGTGATTAATCTCACAATGAATAATCAACATACAAAAGTTACAGAATTTGATATTATCATAACATTAAACAGCCCAATTTTAGAAGAACATAAAGCAATTATAGAACAAGCAGCAAAGACTTGCCCGGTAAGTAATACAATAGCTTCTGATGTTAAAAAGAATTTCACATTTATATATAATGAAGCTTAAAAAAATTAAAACATGACAAATGAATTAAACAGAAGATCATTCCTTACAAAAGCAGGAATACTTACAGGAGCTTCATTAGTAGCAATTTGCTTCACCTATTAATGAAAAAGAAAAACCAGTCTCTTTTACAAGTTCACAAAGTGATGGTTTCTATACCAAAAAAGCAGGAAATATTATATTGCACAGTTCTTTTTAGCCAATAAGTATACCTTTAACAGCTGTGTTATCAGTCTTAAAATCAGCAGTTTAAACGTTTAAAAAAGTATTTGCGCGAGAACTAATTGAAAACAAGATAAGAGTAAATGCGGTAAGTCCAGGTAGTATAAAAACAAATTTTATGAATGTGGCAAGTCCTACCATAGAGCAACAACAAAAACTTTCTGACTATATGCCTCAAATTCCATTAGGAAAAAGAGGAGAAGTAGATCAAATTGCAAATGCTATTTTATTTCTTTCAAGCGAAGAAGCAAATTATATTAATGGGACAATATTGTCAGTAGATGGTGGATTGTCAACAACTTAAAAATTAAAAATATGAATATAAAACCACACATTAGTTTAATAAAAACAATTAACAAAGCTCCTAATTTATTTACAGTATCTACCGTTAGAGAATTTCAAATTGAAGCAGACGAACCTTTAGATCATGAAGGACAAAATTTAGCTCCAACACCTTTTGATTTATTAAATAGTGCATTAGCAAGTTGCACTTCTATATATTTAAGAGGCGTTTGTAATAAATATAAAATAGACGCAGGTACTATTTCTATAAAAATTGTAATCACTATGAATGAAGATAAGAGTTTTTTATTTGATAGAAAAATCAAGATTGAAAATGAAATAGAACCAGAACAAAAAGCTTTTCTTTTAGAGCAATCCAATTTTTCACCTACTACAATTGTTTTGAAAAAAGGAAACACTATTGTTACTAGTCTAAATAATTAATTTTATAAGGATTAATAGAATAGGGGCTAATTAAAAAAGTATTTCAATTGGGTAACCTAATGTTTGTAGTACCTATTAAAGTACAAAGTCTAGCACTTGTAGCTCCATAGGTAAAAAAAGTAGCATAATATTATGAAATTAATAAATGAATATTGAAAATAATGTTCCAAATAATTCATTGAAAAGAAAGAGGCTGTTTCACAATTTGTGAAACAGCCTCTTTCTTTTCAATTTCTAACTTTTTATTTTCCTTTGTTGGCTTCTGCAACATACCTTTCTAAAGCCATAGTCATAGAAGGTGTTTCTGGAGTTGGTGCAAGTATGTCAATTCGTAATCCATGTTCTAAAGCTTCTTTTTGAGTAGTACTTCCAAAAACAGCAATTCGAGTGTCGTTTTGTTTAAAATCAGGAAAGTTTTTAAACAAAGATTTAATTCCAGTAGGGCTAAAGAATGCTAAAACATCATAATATACATTAGCTAAATCCGATAAGTCACTCATTACAGTTTTATAAAAAACTGCAGGAGTCCAATCAATTTTTAAATTGTTTAAGGTAGTCGGTGCATCTGCATTTAACTGATCCGATGCAGGTAATAAAAACTTTTCGTCTTTATATTTTTTGAAAAGAGGTGCCATATCAGCAAAATCTTTTTGTCCAACATAAATCTTACGTTTTCTATAAACTACATATTTTTGCAAATAAAATGCAATTGCTTCCGATTGACAAAAATACCTTAAGTCTTCCGGAACTTTGTAACGCATTTCCTCGGCAACTTTAAAAAAATGATCTACAGCATTCTTACTGGTTAAAATAATAGCCGTAAAATTATTAAGGTCTATTTTTTGAGCTCTTACATCTTTTGCACTTACGCCTTCTACATGAATAAAAGAGCGAAAATCTATTTTTACCTTATGCTTTTGTTGTAAATCAAAATAAGGGGAATTCTCTATTTTTGGTTCTGGTTGTGAAACCAAAATTGTTCTTACTTTCAAGTTTGACATATTATGCTCTAATTTTTTGTAATCAAATAGTATATGAAATAATAAGGAGCTATTTCAAGTGCGCAAAGATACAAAATAAAATAAAAGAACTTACTAAATATTATATTTTGATAATTTTTTAAAGAAATAAAATAAGTAAGTAAATTAACTGTTAATAAAATAATAATAATAGCCAGTATTGTTGAATATGTAATGCAATTGCTATAATAAAGAAAGATTGAAACAGGAAGAAGTAAAAGCCCAATGTAGGTTCGGAACGTAACTTTTTGCAAATTGAACTGTTCAATGATCTCTTCAATTCCAAAAACGGTAGCAATTATTTTTTCTATTAAGAATTTGGAAAGAATAAAAACTGTTAGCAAAGTAAAACTTCGAATAAACAGGATCCAATCTGTTTTCTCTCCCAAACCTAAATGAAAGGTTATTAATTGGATGAAAAAAGAAAGTGATATTAGGTTGACTATTACAAGTAATAGGTTAAATCCACTCATCAAATGAGAACTTTCTTTATAAATTTTGGTATATTTATCTGAAACAATCAATCTTATAAAATCGTTAAATCGCGATTCAAAAGCAGATTTTGCAATTACAACAAATGCAATAGAAAATACAAAAACAAGTGTAGCCCAGTCTTTGTTTTCTATAATTCTTGGATGTAATTGTAGTGCTATCATTTGTTGCAAAATTACTAAATTTTATTTGTTACTAATACTATTATTATTTTATTAAGAGATTGGGTAGTATAAATTGAGTATTTTTGCACAAACTATTTTACTTTAATTATGAATTCTGGTCTTGTAATTATTCCAACTTATAACGAAATTGAAAATATAGAAAATATTGTGAGAGCAGTTTTTTCTTTACATAAACCTTTTCATATACTTATCGTAGATGATAATTCTCCTGATAATACTGCAGAAAAAATCAAGGAAATTCAAAGAGAATTTTCAGATAATTTGTTTTTAGAGCAACGAGAAAAAAAAGCAGGTCTAGGCACTGCTTATGTTCATGGATTTAAATGGGCTTTAGCTCGAAATTATGAATTTGTTTTTGAAATGGATGCCGATTTTTCCCACAACCCTATCGATTTAGAACGTTTATATGATGCTTGCTATTTTGGAGGTGCCGATTTAGCTATAGGATCTCGATATGTAACAGGGGTTAATGTGGTAAATTGGCCTTTAAGCAGGGTCTTATTATCCTATTTTGCTTCCGTTTATGTAAGAATGATTACTGGGATGAAAATTATGGATGCCACTGCAGGATTTATTTGCTACAACAGAAAAGTGTTGGAAAGTATCAATTTAGATAAAATAAAGTTTATTGGTTATGCTTTTCAAATTGAAATGAAATACAGAGCATTTTCTAAACATTTCAACCTACAAGAAGTGCCTGTTATCTTTACCGATAGGACTAAAGGAGAATCTAAAATGAGTGGTTCTATTATTAAAGAAGCCATAATTGGAGTTTTATCTTTACGGATAAAAAAAATGTTTAATAAACTATAAATAAATGTTCCATTGTTTTAGTAAAATAAAGCTTTGAACTAAGCAGAATAAATGATGAATACCGTTTTAATAAAGAATGCGAAGATTGTAAACGAAGGAAGAATTTTTGAAGGGGATGTTTTAATTGAAGGCGAATTTATTAAAGAGATTGCCAAAAATATTAGCCATAAAAGTTCCAATTGTAAAGTTATTGATGCTGAAGGAAATTATTTAATTCCAGGTGCTATTGATGATCAAGTACATTTTCGCGAGCCAGGATTAACCCACAAAGGCACCATTGCTTCTGAAAGTAGAGCTGCTGTTGCTGGCGGAATTACTTCGTTTATAGAACAACCCAATACGGTTCCTAATGCAATTACTCAAGAATTGCTGGAGCAAAAATATGAAATAGCTTCCCAAAGTTCTTATGCCAATTATTCCTTTATGATGGGAGGTACTAATGATAATTTGGAGGAAATTTTAAAAACCAATCCAAAAAATGTTGCAGGGATAAAATTATTTTTAGGTTCCTCAACTGGAAATATGTTGGTGGATAATGAAGAAACTTTAGAAAAAATATTCACTAGCACTAAAATGCTAATTGCTGTTCATTGTGAAGATGAAGAAACAATTAAAGCCAATTTAGAAAAATATAAAGCCGAATTTGGAGACGATATTCCAGTAACAATGCATCATTTAATTCGAAGTGAAGAGGCATGTTATATATCTTCTTCCAAAGCGATTGCACTTGCCAAAAAAACAGGTGCAAGATTACATGTTTTTCATCTTTCTACTGCCAAAGAAATGGAACTTTTTTCAAATAAAATTCCGTTGGCCGAAAAACAAATTACTGCTGAAGTTTGCATACACCACCTGTGGTTTACCAATGAAGATTATGCTACTAAAGGAAATTTCATTAAATGGAATCCTGCTGTAAAAACGGCTGCCGATAGAGATGCTTTATGGAAAGCGTTGTTAAACGATACTATTGATGTTATCGCCACCGATCATGCACCGCACACTTTAGAAGAAAAATCACAAAAATATTCCAATGCCCCTTCGGGTGGACCACTTGTGCAGCATGCTGTTGTTGCACTATTTGAAGCCTACCACCAAGGAAAAATTTCGGTAGAGAAAATAGTTCAAAAAATGTGTCACAATCCAGCGATTGTCTTTAAAATTGAAAAACGAGGTTTTATCAAAGAAGGATATTATGCTGATTTGGCAATTGTAAACCCATCTAAACCTTGGAGTGTTAGTAAAGATAATATTTTGTACCAATGTGGATGGTCACCATTTGAAGGAACAAATTTCAAATCTAGAATTTCCCATACTTTTGTAAACGGCCAATTAGTTTATGAAAATGCCAAAGTTAAAGAGTTAAAAGCAGCACAAAGATTGCTTTTTGATAGATAATTAATACTATGAAAAAATTTATTTTACTTTTCACCACTCTAATTTTTGTAACTACTAGTTGCAAAGAAGAAAGTATTCCAAAACCAAAAAATCTTATTGAAAAAGATAAAATGGAGGATATTATTTATGATTTAGCTATTTTAGAAGCTGCAAGAACGCAAAACTCCTCGGTTCAGAATTACGTAAAACCAACCGAATTTATTAAAAATAAATACAAAATAGATAGTTTAACTTTTGCTAAAAGCACCCAATATTATGCGTCAGACATTAAAGAATATAAAAAGATGTATGATGCAGTAAAAGACCGACTTATTGCAGCAAATGGCAAATTAAAAGGGAAAAAGATTGCAAAAGCAGTTGAGTTTGTTCCAGAAGAAGGGATTGTGAGATAATAATTTTTAATATCTATATTAAATAATCATCCAGATTTTTTTAATTTCTTTTTTTTCTTACTTCTATAATAAGTTTAAATTTAGGTTATTATGAAAACTGCAAAAGAAAAACCAAATAACTTAGCCACCCCAGGTAAACCGATGTTACAAGAAGACTTTGTTTCTTTGATAAAAGAAGCGGAGAAAGGTGAATTTTTGACAGAAAAAGAATTCGATGAAAAGTTTCAAAAATGGAGGTTAGAAAGAAAGCGGTAGTTCAATCAGATTTTTATTTTAATGACATTTAAGATATTTTTGAATATGGAGAAGTTGTTTTTTGGTGAGAAGACGGCTTTATATTTTTATGAAGATTTAATAGAGTTCGAAATTTAGAAACCCAATACTTTCATCATCCTGAATGCCGACATTTGGAAACCAGAACCAAGATATATATAAATATCATTTTAGGTTCCTAACTAATAATTTATAGAATTCGTGCAAATAGAATAGAAGTTCTAAGAGCTTTTCATGGAAGCAGATTACCAAGAATCATAAGGCTAGTGAGGAAAGTAAAAATATAAATTGCGTTTCAATTAATAAACGTTGAAAAGAAGTACTAAGCTCTATACTTATAGAAAAAACAATATCTTATGAATCATAAATTTTTTATATTACTGCTTTTATCATCCTGTTTTTCTGGATTCTCACAAGAAATTAAAGATTCTGATCAGATTAAAAAAACAAAAATTAAGCCTACTTTTCTGCAATTTGATGTTTCAATTCCGTTAGCCGCAAATGTTAATCGTGGTGAAACTTTTGCAGATGGGTCTAAAAACACAACTTGGTTTTTACCTAATGGATTGTCTAGTAAGTTTGGCTTTGGAATTCAACAAAATAAATGGATTGGTATTGGTCTTCATACAGGTATTGATTGGAATATAAATCAAAAACTAGTCGCTGTACCCTTATTTGGAAATTTAAGATTGAGTCCTGGTTTTGGAAACGGAACACGATTAACTCTTCAAGCAGGGTATGGAAAAGGAATTGCACTTGGAAGAGGAAATCTTGTTGGGAATTATCAAAAATACAGCATCGGAATAGAAAATGATGAAGACACAATAATTTTCGCAGAAATTTCAGGTTATGATTTCAATAATTATTTTAAAACAGCTGTTTACAGTATTAGTTTAGGAATTGCAATTAGAACATTTTAACACTTATCAATGCAACGCAACAATCTCCCGCTGAATAGCAACTCCTTTATCCGCTAAATACCATTTTTGCAATTCAATTTTTGCAGCTTCATCCACAACTCCGTGAGCTGCTTTATAATCTAGTAGTAATTGTTTAGCAGGTGCTGGTCTTGGGCCGAAATTACCTATAACTGATCCTGTTTCTTTATTTATAATAATCAATTTAGGGATAGACTTGGAACCATCGGTTAGAAATAAATTCATCAAATCTTCATTCTCATCTCGAAGAGCAATTTTTAAATCAATTTTATTCGAAACTTCTGCCATTTTATTTATAACGGGTAAAATTTGCGCAGCATCACCACACCAACTTTCTGCAAGAATTAACCAAATATATTCTTTGGGTAAATTTTCTAAATACAATTTCACATCGTCAACCAATTCCAAGGTTTTATCCAATCGATGCATACGCGACTCATTCAATTTGGTATAGTTTACATAATCTGGGGTTGGATTTTCGCCAGAAGATTGTCCGTCTTGAGATAGTTTTGCAGTGAAAATCCTATATTCTTGATAGGATTTGCCTTTGGCAATGCTTTTATTTAGTATTGAATTCATGTAGGTTTATTTGTTTGTTAGGCAAATATACGATTCCAAAAAAAATCACTCGGTAAGAAATGTTACACAACTTGACAATTTGGCTATAAATAAAAAAAGGAAATGTTTATATTTGCAATGTAAATTAATAAATACAACCCCGAAAGAGTTTTAAAATAACTTTTTAAAATACCAAAAACTGCAATGAAATACAAAAGAATTCTTCTAAAATTAAGTGGTGAAGCATTAATGGGCGAAAGGCAATATGGAATTGATCCTAAAATTCTTGCCGAATATGCAGATGAAATTAAGCAAATTCATGACAAAGGTATTGAAGTTGCAATCGTTATTGGAGGTGGAAATATTTTTAGAGGAGTTGCTGGTGCTAGTAATGGAATGGATAGAGTGCAGGGTGATTATATGGGTATGCTTGCTACCGTGATTAACGGAATGGCTTTGCAAGGTGCTCTAGAGGACAAAGGAATTTTAACGAGATTACAAACTGCCTTGAAAATTGAAGCAATTGCAGAACCTTATATTAAAAGAAGAGCAGTACGTCATCTTGAAAAAGGAAGAGTAGTAATCTTTGGAGCTGGAACAGGAAATCCTTATTTCACAACCGATACCGCTGCCGTTTTACGTGGCGTAGAAGTACATGCAGATGTTATTTTAAAAGGAACTCGAGTTGACGGAATTTATTCTGCAGATCCTGAAAAAGATACAACTGCAACCAAATTCGATTATATTTCTTTTGAAGAGGTATTGAAAAAAGGATTGAATGTTATGGATACTACCGCATTTACCTTAAGTCAAGAAAATAAATTACCTATCGTAGTTTTTGACATGAATAAAAGAGGAAATCTTTTGAAAATATGTGAAGGAGAAAACGTAGGAACAGTAGTAAATATTTAGTTAATGGTTTATTATTTGTTGTTCATTGTGCTGCAAACTATAAACCTAATAAGAAACGTATAAAAAAATGGAAGAAATTGAATTTATAATTGATGGCACTAAAGAAGCCATGACAGGTTCTGTAGACCACTTAGAAAAATCTTTTTTAAACATTCGTGCAGGAAAAGCATCTCCACAAATGTTAGGTAGTGTTTTTGTTGATTATTATGGGTCACAAACACCACTTTCTCAAATTGCAAACGTTACCGTGCCAGATGCTAGAACAATTACCATACAGCCGTATGAAAAAAGCATGTTGCACCCAATAGAAAAAGCAATTATGATTGCAAATCTTGGTTTCAATCCTATGAATAATGGTGACATTGTAATTATTAGTGTGCCACCATTAACTGAAGAACGAAGAAGAGATTTGGTAAAACAAGCCAAACAAGAATCCGAAGATGCTAAAATTGGAATTCGTAACCATAGAAAAGATGCTAATTCAGATATTAAAAAATTAGAAAAAGATGGAACCTCCGAAGATTTATGCAAAAAAGCCGAAGATGATATTCAAAAATTAACCGATGCTTTTATAAAAAAAATTGAAGAACATTTGGCTCATAAAGAAGCCGAAATAATGAAAGTGTAACTTCGTAAATTTAAATAAAATGCTTTTTTCATAGTCAATATAATCTAATTATACCGTAATCTTAGGTTCCCAATAAACCTTATCAAAATCCATAATTTGATTATCAACTACTTGAATTCCTTCATTTTCTAAAAGTTGCTGCATGAGGTTTGTGCCTTCAAAATGGTGTTTACCAGAAAGCAATCCTTTTCTGTTAACCACTCGATGTGCAGGAACATCGTCTCTATTGTGGGAAGCATTCATTGCCCAACCTACCATTCTTGCAGAGCGTGCAGTGCCTAACGCTCTGGCAATTGCACCATAAGAAGTTACTCGGCCTATAGGAATTTGTTTGGCAATTGTATACACCCTTTCAAAGAAATTTTCTTCCATTAAAAGTAGTTTTTTACAAGATTAAAAAAGGTAAATAATGCTACAATTCCGGTAATGGTTCCAATCATTTTATTCATATTATTGATAAAATAACTGGTTTTTGATTTCATTTTATTAAAGAAAACTACATACAGGTAAAAGATGGTACTAGAGCCTAAAACTGCACCTAAGACAAAACTATATTCTGGTAAAGTTTCAAAAGTAAAAATACCATAAGATACCATGGTCATACTTATCAGTACATAATATGGAATTGGAAAAAAATTAATTGCTGAAACAAACATACCTACAAAGAATCTACTTCGTTTACTTTTCACAACATCATTTTCTTCATTGCCAATAGTAGGTTTCCTGGCAAATTTTAAGAAATAAATGGATAATGCTATGAAAATTAGTAGTCCTATTTCTCGGAGTAAAATAACTATTTCGTTGTGATGATTTATATATTGAGCAAAAATTACCGAAACATAGGTTTGAAGAAATATAATTATCAAGGCGCCAAAAACAAAGACCATTGCCCTTTTTTTTCCTTCAACAAGGCTTACTTTGGCAGCTGTCAGATTAATTAGCCCTGGCGGAATAACCCCTACAACGGCTGCTAAATATCCAAAGAAAAAAGGAAGAAAAAACTTCATTTATTTAATTTTAAAACGAATATACGTAATTGATTTATTTATTTCTAAATATTGTTTTTCATAAAATGTTTGGATGCCCGTAACTTCGCTGGGCGCCCCTTCATTTTTATATACATTATGATTGGCATACAAAACTTCGTGCCCTTCACCATGCAACAATCCTAGGGTGTAACCGTGCATAAATTCGCTATCGGTTTTTAAGTTTACTACACCTTCAGGTTTCAATATTTTTTTATACAGTTGCAAAAATTCCGAATTAGTCATGCGGTGTTTGGTGCGTTTGTATTTTATTTGTGGATCCGGAAAAGTGATCCATATTTCATCTACCTCGCCATCGGAAAAAATATGATTGACTAGCTCAATTTGAGTTCTAATGAATGCCACATTGTGCATTCCTTCGTCAACTGCAGTTTTAGCGCCACGCCAAAAACGAGCTCCTTTTATATCAATTCCTACAAAATTTTTATCTGGGAAAAGAGATGCTAGACCAACTGAGTATTCGCCTTTACCACATCCTAATTCTATGATTATTGGATTGTTGTTTTTAAAGAAATCATTATTCCACTTGCCTAGAAGCGGAAAATTATTGCTTACTACTTCTTCTCTTGTAGGTTGAAAAACATTCTCGAATGTTTCGTTTTCCCTAAATCTTTTTAACTTGTTTTTGCTTCCCACGACTAAAAATTAATGTTTTGGTAAAATTAAGAAAATATTAGTTGATATTTTTTTATTATATTTGTATTGATAATTAAATAGTTACGCCCAAATGACTAGAAATAATTTACCTAAAAACATCCTTGTAGCTCCCTTAAACTGGGGACTAGGGCATGCCACACGATGTATTCTTATTATTCAGGAGTTAGAAAAAAATGGATTTACTCCAATAATAGCATCTGATGGGCCTTCTTTATTATTGTTAAAAAAAGAGTTTCCACATTTAACTTCCCTTGAACTGCCTTCCTATTGTATCGAATATCCCAAAAACCCTTGTCAGTTTAAATGGAAATTAATTTTTAATAGTTTAAAAATTGTATCCGCAATTCGTAAAGAGAAAAAGATAGTGCAAAATTGGGTTCAAGAATATTCGCTAAGTGGAATTATTTCTGACAATCGGTTTGGAGTTTATAGCAAAAGTATTCCTTCAGTTTATATTACCCACCAATTAAAGGTTATGTCAGGAAGTACTACCTGGCTTTCGAGTAAAATCCACACCTTTATTATTCGAAAATTTCAAGAATGCTGGGTGCCTGATGTAAAAAATTCCCCTAATTTATCTGGTGAATTGGGCCATTTAGTTAAAACGGATCTTAATATAAAATACATAGGCTTATTAAGTCGAATGAAAAAACAAATCCTTCCAATAAAATATGAATTAATGGTCCTACTTTCAGGTCCAGAGCCACAAAGAAGCATATTAGATGAAAAAATTCTAAAAAAACTCCAAATTTTTGATAGGAAAGCAGTATTTATTAAAGGGAATGTAGAAGCAGAACAAAAAATAGAGCAAATAGGAAAAGTTACAATCTATAATTATATGCAAACCGAACAGTTAGAAAAAACTATAAATGAAAGTGAAATGGTACTTTCAAGGTCAGGATATACTACTATTATGGATTTGGCAAAATTAGAAAAGAAAGCCTTTTTTATTCCCACTCCAGGACAATTTGAACAAGAGTATTTAGCGGATAAGCTTAAAATAGCAGGATTAATTGCTAGTACTAAACAACATAAATTTAAAATAGAATATTTAGGATCGGCAAGTTTATATAAAGGTTTTCCTAAAATAAATACAGAGATCAATTGGAGAGAATTATTTAACCTTTTCCAAAGTGAATGAAAATTCAGATCCTTTTCCAAATTCGCTTTCTACATATATTTTTTCATTGTGACCTTCAATAATGTGTTTTACAATTGAAAGTCCAAGGCCAGAACCACCTTCGCTTCTAGCACCACTTTTATCAACCCTAAAGAAACGTTCAAAAAGCCTAGGAATATATTGTTTTTCTATTCCTTCTCCATTGTCTCGAATTCTAACAATGATTTTGTTTTTCACCAAGTCTTCAATTGTTACTTCTGTTGTGCCATTTTCTTTGCCGTATTTAATAGAGTTTATTATCAAATTGGTAAGCGTCTGTTGTATTTTTTCTTGATCTGCAACAACGTTAATAGCTTTGTTGTATTTTCTATCAAACATTAAAATAATGTTCTTTTTATCGGCATTCATTTCTAATAAATCAAATACATTCTGAATCAATTCTAATAAATTAAATTCCGAATATTCCAAATTTAACTGTCCCATTTCTAATTTAGAAATCATGTCTAAATCTTCTACTATATATATAAGCCTTTCCACACCTTTCTCAGCTCTTCCTAAATATTTTTTTCGAAGTTCTTTATCCTTCATTGCTCCATCTATTAAGGTGGAAAGATATCCTTGAACAGTAAAAAGTGGTGTTTTTAATTCGTGAGAAACATTGCCCATAAATTCTCGTCGGTATTCTTCACGAACTTTTAGATTTTCAATTTCGAGTTTTTTATCGGTAGCAAATTTTTTAACCTCTCTAGTTAAAGTTGCCATATCTGTAGTGATGGATTGGGAAGTAAGTGTAGTAGAATCTAAGAGGGAAACATCGTCGTAGATTTTCTTAACCCTTCTATAAATAAAATGTTCTACTCGATATTGTAGGACAAAAAAAGAAAAGATTGCAATAAAAAAAGAAAAAATGACACAAAACTGCCAAGAAAACGTTCCAAATATAAACAATAAAATTCCAACTAAAGAGGTTGAAAATAGTGTAATATATAGAGTTGAAACTACAGCGAAAGTATAGGTTTTCTTAAAACTTAATGACATTTAAATAACTAATCTTGATTTGATGTAAAAGTAAGCAAAATTTAAGCTTCAAATTTATAACCGACACCTTTAATTGTTTTGAAAAAAGCATCTCCAATTTTTTCGCGTAATTTTCTAATGTGAACATCTATAGTTCGTCCGCCAACTATAACATCGTTGCCCCATACTTTATCAAGAATTTCCTCTCTTTTAAATACTTTTCCAGGTTTAGAAGCCAATAAATAAAATAATTCAAATTCTTTTCTTGGAAGCACAATTTCACGGCCTTCCATTACTATTTTATATTCTTCGCGGTTTATTAATATTCCGCCTACATTTAAATTGTCATTTGAAAAAGTATCTTCCTTCAATCTTCTTAAAAGTGCTTTAACTTTACTAACTAATAATTTAGGTTTTATTGGTTTTGCAATATAGTCATCTGCCCCTGCATCAAAACCTGCAACTTGCGAGTAATCTTCACTTCTAGCAGTTAAAAACGTAATAATAGTATTGCTTAATTCTGGAATTTTTCTGATGTTTTCACAGGCTTCCATTCCATCCATTTCGGGCATCATGACATCCATAATTATCAATTGTGGACGTTCTTTTTTGGCAACTGCAATCGCCTCCTTTCCATTAGAAGCAGTGACAATAATGTATCCTTCCTGAGCTAAATTATATCCCACAATTTCAAGGATATCTTGCTCATCATCTACTAATAATATTTTTATTTCTTTTTTTTTCATAAAAGGGAAAAGTTGTTCGGGCGCGATTGTAAAGATAACATAAAACAATAGAAAAAATCAAGTGTAAAACAATATCATAACATTAAAGTAACAATTTTAAAACAAAAGTATTCTAAATTAAAATAAAGTAAAAGTAAATAGTTCTTTATTAATGCTTTTAAATACTATAAACTGCCAGTTTTTTATTTACTAAAAATAGAAATACGTTTATAATAAGATATTTGCATAAAAATAATAACAAAATAGAAGATATTTGGCATGCTATTTGAAATAATTTTATATATTTGCTATCACGAATTACAAGCTATGGTAAAAAATTACTCATATATATTACTTTTCTTTCTTTGTATGGCCACTATAAGTGTTTCTGCACAAGAGTCAAAACAACAACCCAGAGTACAGGAAAATACTATTGAAGGATTGAACTTTTATCCAAATCCTGTGACTAATGGAAAGATATACATTACTTCCAAATCTAACGACGATAAGCAAATTACTATTTTTGATGTTTTAGGAAAAAAAGTTCTTCAAACGATTTTGACTTCTAAAGAATTAAATGTTGCGTCACTATCTCCAGGAGTTTATTTTATTAAAATTGAAGAAGGAGATACTAGTGCCACTAGAAAATTAATTGTCAGATAATTAAAGATTTATTATTAACTATTTTTTTACATTGAAATTTTCATTTTAAAAAAATAGTGATTACCTTTGTTAAAAATTTATAAAAAAAATTATGAAAAAACTTTACATTTTAATGTCATTAGTTGCTATATCTGCTTCAACCAATGCACAAACCAATTTAATTTCAAATAGTGATTTTGAAACTTGGACAGCAGGAGTTCCTGATTCCTGGTTTATTCCAACTTCTACAACGGTTACTCAAGGTTCTGATATTAATGTTCATGGTGGAATTTCATCTTGTGGAATAACATCTCCAGCTCCTACTGGAACAGCAACATCTGCTAACAAAACAATAAGTCAAACAACAGACATACCTGTTACACAGGGCGTAACTTATGTGTTTTCAGGATGGTATTTAGATAATACACCAAATGCACAATTTAAATATTGGAATCAGTTTAGAACAGCTACTGCTGATACAGGAACAAATTCTTTGCAAGCGTCAGCTTATTCTACAGATTCTCCTTTATGGCAATTTTTCACAGCAGAAGGAATGCCTAATGCTACTGCAACTGTTGCAAGAGCAGGTTTAAGAACATATGGTACTCCAACTGCAAATGGTGGAATTATTTATTTTGATGATATAATGTTTTATGATAAGTCAACAATGTCTGTTACTGAAGTAAAAGATTTTGACAATCAAGTAAAAATGGCAACAGTAATTTCAGATTTTTTAACAATTGAAATGCCTTCTAGAGCTACAGTAAATATTTATTCTACAGACGGTAAATTATTTAGCTCAAATAGAGTAAATAGTAATGAAGCTATTAATACTCAGTCTTTATCATCAGGAGTTTATTTTGTAACGATACAAAATGATTTTGCAAAAACTAGCAGAAAAATTATTAAAAATTAATACTTTTTAAAAATATTTGAAAGCTCCAATTCACGTTGGAGCTTTTTTATTTTTATTACTTTTGTAAAAAATAAAACCTTGATTACTTCACAAGATATTTTCACAATTTCCAATGCAAAGCAATTTGAAAAAATAGCTTTAAAAGTTTTTCGTTACCAATACGAGAACAATCTCGTTTACCGGGAATTTTGCGAATTATTAAATGTAGAAAAAGGTAGTGTGAAAAGTTTAGAGCAGATACCTTTTTTGCCAATTCAGTTTTTTAAAAGCCATGAAGTAGTTTCTAATTCGGATCTTGTACAAGAGACTTTTACTAGCAGTGGCACTACTGGAATGTTGACTAGTAAACATTTAATTACAGATGTTACTTTATACGAAAATAGTTATCGCAATGCTTTTTCAGATTTTTACGGAAACATAGAAGATTATGTTGTTTTGGCTTTACTTCCTTCTTATTTAGAGCGCAGTGGCTCCTCTTTAATTTATATGGTTAAAGATTTAATGGAATTGTCTAACAATGAAAACAGTGGCTTTTATTTGAATAATTACGACGAACTGATTTTAAAACTAACAGAACTAGACAATTCTGGTCAAAATGTAATTTTAATAGGAGTAACTTATGCTTTATTAGATTTAATTGAAAAACAAAAATTTCAATTAAAAAATACCATTATCATGGAAACTGGCGGCATGAAAGGTAAACGGAAAGAAATTATAAGAGAAGAATTACATGAAATTCTTTGCGAAGGTTTCGGAGTATCTAGCATCCATTCCGAATATGGAATGACCGAATTATTATCGCAAGCTTATTCTTTAGGAAACGGAATTTTTGAATGTCCAAACTGGATGAACATTATAATTCGTGACACTGAAGATGCCTTAACCTATGTTGCAACTGGAAAAACAGGCGGCATAAATGTTATAGATTTAGCCAATATTAATTCGTGTTCCTTTATTGCTACTCAAGATTTAGGTAAGAAATATCCTAATAATACATTTGAAGTCTTGGGAAGATTTGACAATTCAGACATTCGTGGATGTAACTTAATGGTATTGTAATTTTTTATTAAATTCGTTAAAAGTAATTCTTTCAGTTTATGTTAAAATTGTATTCCTTTATCTTCTTCATCACCTTATCTGTTTCAGATTCGTGGATTTTAAAAACCAGAATTTATTGCAAAATAGTGTAGTCCTTAAACCTAATGAAACTCAAAATTTCACTATCCAAACCAATTGGAACAAAAAACGATATTTTAAAATGGATGATAATGAATATTATCTTAATGAAAATGATAAATTTGAAATAGAAATATTGTTGTATTTAGACAAATCCAATCGAAAAAATTCTCTTTCGCCAGAAGAAATTTCTAAAATTATTAGTGATGAAAATTTCCTTCAAGGCACTTTTACATCCAATAAAATGGAAGTCAATTTTAAAGAATAATTTCACAAAAGACATAACCTATCTAGCCCCGATAGAAGTGGAAATCCTGGCATTGCGCTATTCTATTGGTGAATGGGATTGCTTCGTGCCTCGCAATGACAGATTGCAACGGATAGCGGGAATTGCCTTTGCTAAAATGCGCAAGCTGTTCGCTACTGAAAAAACTATATCTTTTTTCGCATTCTTGCTACAGGAATATCCAGTTGCTCTCTATATTTAGCAATGGTTCTTCGGGCTATTGGGTAGCCTTTTTCTTTTAAGATATCAGCAAGTTGATCGTCAGGAAGTGGCTTATGCTTGTCTTCGGCTTCGATTACGTTTTGCAGAATTTTTTTGATTTCTAAGGTAGAAACATCTTCGCCTTGGTCATTTTTCATGGCTTCGGAGAAGAATTCTTTGATGAGTTTGGTGCCATAGGGTGTTTCTACATATTTGCTGTTGGCAACACGTGATACGGTAGAAATATCTAGTCCTACCATATCGGCAATGTCTTTAAGAATCATTGGTTTTAGGCTGGTTTCTTCGCCATCTAAAAAGTACTCTTGTTGAAAGTGCATAATGGCGTTCATGGTAACATAAAGGGTTTCTTGACGTTGTTTTATGGCGTCAATAAACCATTTGGCAGAATCTAATTTTTGTTTGATAAATTGCACTGCATCTTTTTGGGAATTGGATTTATCTCGTGATTCTTTATAGGTTTGCATCATTTCTTGGTAGTCTTTAGAGACATGCAAGGATGGAGCATTTCGTCCGTTTAGGGTTAGTTCTAGTTCGCCATCGTTGATGCGAATGGCAAAATCGGGAACGATATTTTCGGTAACTTTATTGTTTCCGGTGAAGGAACCTCCTGGCTTCGGATTTAGTTTTTCTATTTCGTGAATGGTCTTTTTTAACTGCTCTTGCGAAATAGCATATTTTTGAAGCAACTTGTCATAATGCTTTTTGGTAAAGGCTTCAAATTGGTTTTCAATAATATCCATTGCCAAAGCGATATCTTGGGTTGGGGTTTTGTGCTTGAGTTGCAGTAACAAACATTCTTGTAGATCTCTTGCGCCAACGCCAGAAGGCTCTAGTTCGTGAATAACGTGTAACATGCGCTCTACATTTTTTTCGTCGGTATAGATTCCTTGCGTGAACGCCATGTCGTCTACAATATCTTGAACAGTTCTACGTATGTAGCCCATATCGTCTATGCTGCCTACTAGAAATTCGGCAATTTCTCGGTCGGTATCGTTTAGTATAAAGGTGTTTAATTGGTTGATTAAATCTTGGTGAAAACTTACAGGCGATGCAAATGGATTTTCTCTTTCTTCATCTTCACTGTAATTATTGGTTTGTAATTTATAATCGGGTGTTTCGTCGTTGCTTAAATATTCGTCTATGTTTATGTCGTCGGCTTCTATATTGTCGCTGCCTTCATAATCTTCGTATTCGTCATTGTTGTCGAACTCGTCTTTTTCGTAAACTTCTTCTTCGTCTTTTCCGGTTTCTAAAGCTGGATTCTCATTTATTTCTTCCAACAAACGTTGCTCAAATGCTAATGTAGGTAACTGAATTAGCTTCATCAACTGGATTTGTTGTGGAGATAATTTTTGAGATAGTTTAAATTGTAAGTTTTGTTTTAACATTTTTATGAGTTTAGAAGGTTTATGAGTTTAGAAAGTTTAGAAGATAGTAGAACTAAACTTTTAAATTTTCTAAACTTCTAAACTATTATTAAAATTCTGCATTCATAGGTGTTCTTGGAAAAGGAATTACATCTCTAATATTGGTCATTCCGGTTACGAATAATACTAATCTTTCAAATCCTAATCCGAAACCAGAGTGCACTGCCGAACCAAATCTTCGGGTGTCTAAATACCACCAGAGCTCTTCTTCGTCTATTCCGAGGGCTTTCATTTTTTCAACCAAAACATCAAATCGCTCTTCTCTTTGCGATCCACCAACAATTTCTCCAATTCCAGGAAAAAGGATGTCCATGGCACGAACGGTTTTTCCGTCTTCGTTCAATCGCATGTAGAATGCTTTGATATTTGCAGGATAATCAAATAAAATTACCGGACATTTAAAGTGTTTTTCTACCAAATAACGTTCGTGTTCGCTTTGTAAATCGGCACCCCATTCGTTAATAATATAATTGAATTTTTTCTTTTTATTAGGAGTACAATCTCTTAAAATATCGATGGCTTCGGTATAAGAAACGCGTTTGAAGTTGTTTTCTAAAACAAAATTTAATTTTTCTAGCAATGCCATTTCGCTGCGTTCGGCTTGTGGTTTTGCTTTTTCTTCGTCTAATAAACGACCTTCTAAGAATTTCAAATCGTCTGGGCATTTATCCATCGTGTATTTAATTACGTTTTGAATAAAATCTTCTGCCAAATCCATATTGTCGTTCAAATCATTGAATGCAACTTCGGGCTCTATCATCCAAAATTCGGCCAAATGGCGCGAAGTATTGGAGTTTTCAGCACGAAAAGTTGGTCCGAAAGTATAAACTTGACCTAAAGCCATAGCATACGTTTCGGCTTCCAATTGTCCGGAAACGGTTAAGTTGGTTTCTTTCCCGAAGAAATCTTTTTTGTAATTTACTTTTCCATCTTCGGTTTTTGGAGTTTCGTCAAATGGCAAAGCAGTAACTTTAAACATTTCTCCAGCACCTTCGGCATCCGAACCTGTGATGATTGGCGTATTTACATATACAAATCCTTTTTCTTGAAAGTAGTTATGCACTGCAAAAGACAGTACCGAACGCACTCTCATTATCGCTCCGAACATATTAGTTCGTGCACGTAAATGTGCGTTTTCACGAAGAAAATCTAAACTTGGTTTGTTTTTTGGTTGTATCGGAAATTTTTCAGCATCACAATCACCAAGAATTTCTAATTTAGAAACTTGAATTTCATATTTCTGACCAGCACCTTTACTTTCTACTAATTCTCCAGTAACGGATACTGCAGCGCCAGTAGTAATTCTTTTTAAAGTTTCTTCGGCAGTATTTTCAAAATCCACTACACATTGAATATTATGAATTGTAGAACCATCATTCAACGCAATAAATTGGTTGTTTCTAAAAGTTCTAACCCAACCTTTTGCATTTACTTCGTGTAGCGTTTTAGTGCTGTTTAATAAATCTTTAACTTTAGTATGTTTCATTATATAGATTTTTGAATAATTCGATTTTAGATTGTTTAAAATAACAAGTTAAATCGTTTTACAAATATAAATTATTTTTCTTGGTTTTCGTCTCCCTCTTCCTCGTCGTCCACATGAGATCGAAGAATGTTTATAGCAGGCTTTTCACTAGCATCTCTTTTGCCGCCCCATTTAGCAGTTGTTAAAACTAATGCTGGTAATACTAATAAATTAGCAAACATTGCAAAAGTAAGCGTTACTGAAATCAAGCCACCAAGGGCAATGGTTCCGCTAAAACTAGAAAGAGTAAATATGGCAAATCCGAAGATTAAAACCATAGAAGTATAAAAGGTGCTAACGCCTGTTTCGTGCAAAGCACTTACTACCGATTTTTTTATTTTGCCATTATTATGCAATAAATCATGGCGGTATTTAGCCATAAATTGGATGGCATTGTCTACCGAAATTCCGAAGGCAATACTAAACACTAGAATAGTAGAAGGTTTTAATGGAATTCCGAAATACCCCATCAATCCAGAGGTGATACACAACGGCAATATATTGGTTACCACCGATGCAAAAATCATCTTCCAAGAACGGAACATATAAGTCATCAATCCAGCAATAAGTAGTATGGCAAAAATTAAAGATTCAATAAGGTTGTTTACTAAATAAGTTGTTCCTTTTTGGAATACTAAGGCTTTTCCCGTAAGGGTAACTTTATATTTAGCACTTGGAAAAATTTGATTAATTCTAGTATTCAATCGTTTTTCTACTTTAGCCATTTCTTCGGTTCCAATGTCTTTCATGAAAGTTGTGATTCTGGCATATTGCCCAGTAGAATCTACATAACTTTTCATTAAATTTTCTTTGGAATTTTTAGTAGCATTTTTGGCATAACTCAAAATGAATGCTTGCTCTTGGGAAGTAGGCAATTCATAATATTCCGGATTCCCGTTATAGTAGGCTTGCTTAGAATACTTCACCAAGTTTACAATAGAAACTGGCTTGGATAACTCGGGAATACTGTCAATAGTTTTTTGCAATTCGTCCATTTTTCGGATGGTAGACGATTTCATAACCCCTTTCTTATGTCCGGTGTTAATCATAATTTCCAACGGTTGTACCCCGTTGAATTCTTTTTCAAAAAATAGAATATCTTTAAAGAAGGAAGCGCCTTTAGGCATTTCACCAATTAAACTTCCAGAAACTTTCATTTGAGAAACTCCAATCAAACTAAAAACAAGCAATAATCCGTAGATAATATAAATAGTTTTTCTTTTATGACGAACAATATTTTCCACCCAATTTAATATGGAGGAAAGGTAATTTTTAGTTAAATGGTGTAAATGTTTTTCTTTTGGAATGGACATAAAACTGTACACAATTGGCACCACCACTAAAGTAAGCAGGTAAACCGTGATAACATTTATAGAAGTCACCAACCCAAATTCATAAAGCAAATCGTTTCCTGTAATCATGAAAGTTGCAAAACCAATTGCAGTAGTCATGTTGGTCATCAAGGTAGAAACTCCAATTTTAGAAATTACACGTTGCAGGGCTTTCGCTTGATTTCCGTGAATTTTTACTTCTTG
>CANGCT010000010.1 GCA_947452415.1 Flavobacteriaceae bacterium | reverse complement strand
GAAAATGCATGATTATGCCTATTTTAAAAAACTTAACTACTTGATTATCAATCGTTATTTTTTAAATTTCCACACTCATAATCAGGTGGTCCCTGGTTCGAGCCCAGGTGGGACCACAACAAAACCCTTGTAAGTATCAGTATTTACAAGGGTTTCTAATTAAAAAGTTGTTTCAATCCTCGTGCTAAATTATTTAAAATCCTCTATTTCTAATACTTTATAAATTATTTGTTGCTTATTCTATGATGTTGTAAATTAGCAATATTCCATTTACAGAAAAACAAGATGTACTACAAAGCCGTTTTTTGGTTTTCTGAGGCGAAGTCTTTTCGGGAGATAATGGCATCATTTTTATCTTTAAAAACTTTCTCTCCATACTTATAAACTCCATCCATATACATGGTTACAATGATGTTTTTTTCTTTAATTTGATACTCGCCTTTGTATCCTCCAACACAATACCGGCCGTCGGACATTAACGTTCCAAAGTCAAGTTCCACCAGTTGGTCATAATAGAAAAAATAGCACCTCCCGCTTTTATTCTCTACGCGAAGAATTTTTTTGGAGTAATTGTAAAAGTTGTATTTTTCTTTTACTACTTTTTGATACTTTTCAATTAAATTTATTTTTTTTACGTTGAATTCTGCTTCACTAACAGAACCCAAATAAATTTTCTTATCTAGAAAAACCAAAATTTCAATAAAGCTAATTTTGTTTAGATAAGATTCTGTGTCGAAATTAACTAATAGAAAATCTTTCTTAAAAGAGATACATCCTTTTTCGCTTTTAAATAAAATTATTTCCTTGCTCGATGAATTAGTTGTAAATGAAAATAAAAGAAATAATAAAGGAGTTAAAAATGGGGTTTTCATAAGCGCCTTTTTATTTAATAACGAAAGGCACAACTAATTAGTATGAAAAATATAAGAATCTTGATTTTACAACAATTGAATAAAAATATTTTAAACTAATTATAAACCCGAATAATATCGCCGTTTACTTCTACTCGATATTGTTTTAAAAGATATTGTTTTCCTGCACTTTGTCCTGTAAATAAATTGTAATTTTCACTTCCGCAAGGGCAGCTAGCATTGGAGCCGCTAATGGTTAAGGTGGAACACGTAGATAAATCTTGGTTAGGGCAAGCGCCATCCCAAGCGTTATAGGTGCCACCAGTATTAAAGATAATCACCCCTCTAGATGGACCATTGGCAGGGTAGGCCTTAACAGCATTTCCGGCAAAATTCAATCCACTATAACTTGGCAAATTTTTATTGACATCCATAGAAAAACTATAGTTGGGCAAAAAAGGGTTGTTGTTGCTAAACTTATCTTTGCTGCATCCAAAAATAAATACTGAAAGAACAATAAGGAAAAGTATTTTTTTCATATTAAAAAAATTATCAAAAGATTCGTTTAAAAAATTAATTTAATTAACTTTGTAAGCTATTACAATACAAAAGTAGGAATTTAATATACAAAATATTTATCTTTGAAAAAAGAAATCCCGTCTTGATGGGATTTTTTCTATTTTTAGGATAACGTTTGAAAATTAGTTTAGTATACGAATTACAAAATAATAACTTCCTTTTAACATAGCTGCTAAAACTGGAAGTAAATAAAGAAATAAAATTATGAGCACTGTATCTTATTACACCGCAGAAGGACTGAAAAAATTAAAAGAAGAATTAGATTACTTAAAAAGCGTGATGCGCCCTAAAGCATCTGCCGATATCGCAGAAGCTAGAGATAAAGGCGATTTGTCTGAAAATGCCGAGTACGATGCTGCCAAAGAAGCACAAGGAATGCTGGAAATGCGTATCGCAAAGCTAGAAGAAGTACACTCTAACGCTAGATTAATTGACGAAAGTCATTTGGATACCTCTAAAGTTTTGGTGTTATCTAATGTAAAAATTAAAAACCAAACCAACGGAATGGAAATGACCTATACCTTGGTTGCCGAAAGCGAAGCCGATTTAAAAACTGGAAAGATATCGGTAACTTCTCCTATTGGGAAAGGTTTGTTAGGAAAATCGGTTGGCGAAGTTGCCGAGATTACGGTTCCTAATGGCGTATTGAAATTTGAAGTTTTAGAAATTTCTAGAGACTAATTAATGTCTAGTATTTTTACCAAAATAGTAAACGGAGAAATTCCGTGTTATAAAATAGCCGAAGACGACAACTTTTTGGCTTTTTTAGATGTAAATCCCAATGCCAAAGGACATACTTTATGTATTCCAAAGCAAGAAATCAACAAGATTTTTGATATGGAAGAAGATCTATATCTTGGTTTGATGCAGTTTTCTAGAAAAATTGCAGTAGCACTAGAAAAGGCAGTTCCGTGCAAACGAATTGGCATGGCAGTGGTTGGACTTGAAGTGCCTCACACGCATGTGCATTTAATTCCGTTAAACGAAATGGACGAAATGCGTTTTCAAAATAAAGTTTCGCTTACCAAAGAAGAATTTGAAGCTATTGTAAAAGCGGTTCAAGCCAATTTATAATAAATTAAATACTAAACCAATTCCATTGATTTTTTTTAAATTAGTGGAATTTTCTTTTATATAAAGTTTTTGTTTATGAAAAACCATTGTTTACTTTTTCTATTTCTTTCCTGCTTGAGTTATGGGCAGTTCGAGGCTGTGGATAAAAAAATGATGCAAATTCCAGATAGTCTTACCACTTCTACTACTAAAATTGCAGCGTATATTTCTAGTAATTTTAATACGTCTAATGATAAAATTAGAGCTGTTTTCTTTTGGACTGCATCCACTATTAGTTATGATGTGGCAAACATGTCTAATCAAGATCCAAACCAAACGGAGGAAATAAAAATAAAGAAAACCTTACAGTCTAAAAAAGGAGTTTGCATGCACTATACAGCGGTTTTTAATGATTTAGCCAATAAAGTTGGGGTTAGGACTTATATTATTGAAGGTTATACCAAACAATATGGAAAAATTGCAACGCTTGGTCATTCTTGGTGTGCTTCGCAATTGGATGGTAAATGGTTATTATTTGATCCTACTTGGGGTTCCGGCTATGTTTTAAACCAGATGTATGTAAAGAAACTTAATAATTCTTTTTTTAAGGCAGAACCCAGCAACTTCATTCTTTCTCACATGCCATTCGATTATTTGTGGCAATTTCTTTCTTCACCCGTTACTAATTTAGAGTTTATGGGTGGAAAAGTGGATCCTAAAAAAACTAGAATAGTTTGTGATTTTCAAACCCAAATAGATCGATACGACACCTTGTCGCAAGCCGATAGAGCCTTTGAAGCAGCAGAACGAATAGAGAGTAACGGCTTGTTGAATAAGTTGATTGTTGACCAATATAGTTTTAAAAAGAAAGATTTTACAATTTTAAAGGCAAACAAAAACATCGAAAAATTAAATGTGGTAGTTGTAAATTATAACGAAGCCATAGGATTGTTGAATGATTTTTCACGATTTCGATTTAAAAAATTCCAACCAGCACAATCGGATGAAATGTTACGAAAAAACATGCAAGAGTTATCGGATAAAATGAATAAGTGCAAAATAGATGTTTACAACATTGGTTCTGTGGGTGCCGAAAATACTTCGAATTTATCGAATTTAAAGAAAATGATTTTAGATGCTGTGGAGCAAACCGAAAAGCAAAAAACCTTTTTAGATACTTATTTAAGCAAAGGATTAGTGGGTAGGAAATTAATGGTGAGTAAGTTTCGATGATGAATTTGGCACTTTAAATCCATTCATTTTTAAGGTGTAGTGCAAAAAAAATCCCGATTAATCGGGATTTTTAACTTATAAACTATTTCAGTTTTTTCTTTACTTCTACTTCTTGGAAAGCTTCAATAATGTCTAACTGCTCTATGTCGTTGTAATTTTTAATTTGAATACCACAATCGTATCCTTTAGAAACGTCTTTTACATCGTCTTTAAATCGTTTCAATGCTGTAAGTTCTCCTGTAAATACAACCACGCCTTCACGAATAATACGTATTTTAGAGTTTCTGAATATTTTACCGTCGGTAACCATACATCCAGCAATAGTTCCTACTTTAGAGATTTTGAATGTCTCTCTAATTTCGGCAGTACCTGTAACTTCTTCTTTCATTACTGGAGACAACATTCCTTCCATTGCATCTTTCAAGTCATCAATTGCATCGTAGATGATTGAGTAATTACGGATATCAATTTCTTCTTTATCGGCAAGTTGTCTTGCATTTCCTGCAGGACGCACGTTAAATCCGATAATGATCGCATCAGAAGCAGATGCCAACATAACGTCTGTTTCGGTAATTGCTCCAACTCCTTTATGGATGATATTAATTTGTATTTCTTCGGTAGATAATTTAGTGAATGAGTTAGACAAGGCTTCTACAGAACCATCCACGTCACCTTTAAGGATAATGTTTAATTCTTTAAATTGTCCAAGTGCAATACGACGACCAATTTCTGCCAAGGTAATATGACGTTGGGTTCTTACCGATTGCTCTCTCATTAATTGCGTACGTTTGGCAGCAATTTGTTTTGCTTCTCTTTCGTCTTCAAATACGTTGAACTTGTCTCCCGCAGTTGGTGCTCCGTCAATTCCTAGGATGGACATAGGAGTAGAAGGACCTGCTTCTTTCACGCTATTTCCTCTTTCATCGTACATTGCTTTTACTTTACCGTGGTTTTTACCAGCCAATACATAATCTCCAACTTTTAAAGTTCCAGATTGTACTAATATAGTAGAAACATATCCTCTACCTTTATCTAATTGTGCTTCTACAACGGTTCCAACGGCAGGTTTGTTAGGATTTGCTTTTAAATCTAAAATTTCTGCTTCTAATAAAACTTTTTCTAAAAGTTCTTTAACACCCATTCCTGTTTTTGCAGAAATATCATGAGATTGGTATTTACCACCCCAATCTTCTACAAGAAGGTTCATAGCTGCTAATTTCTCTTTAATTTTCTCAGGATTAGCATGGGGTTTATCTACCTTATTGATAGCAAATATCATAGGCACTCCAGCAGCTTGAGCGTGAGATATTGCCTCTTTAGTTTGTGGCATGATGTCATCATCTGCCGCAATCACAATAATTGCAATATCGGTAACTTGTGCTCCACGGGCACGCATAGCGGTAAACGCTTCGTGACCAGGGGTATCTAAGAAGGTAATTTTTTGTCCGTTATCTAATTGTACTGCATAAGCACCAATATGTTGGGTGATCCCTCCAGATTCTCCTGCAATTACATTTTCTTTACGGATGTTATCCAATAACGAAGTTTTACCGTGATCTACGTGACCCATTACGGTTACAATAGGTGCTCTTGGAACTAAATCTTCTTCTCTTTCTTCAACCACTTCCATAGAATCTTCTAGGTCGGTAGTAATAAATTCTACTTCATATCCAAATTCATCTGCAACAATAGTTAAGGTTTCTGCATCCAAACGTTGGTTCATGGTAACCATAATTCCAAGTGACATACACGTTCCAATAACTTTAGTAATTGGCACATCCATCATGGTAGCAACTTCACCTACAGTAACAAATTCGGTCACTTTGATCGTTTTGCTTCCCTCATCAATAGCTCTTTGCTCATCGTCAGAACGTTGACGGTGGGTATCTCTTTTATCTCTTCTGTACTTGGCCGCTTTGGATTTAGAACCTTTTCCTTGCAGTCTTTCTAGCGTTTCTTTAATTTGATTCTTAACCTCTTCCTCTGTAGGCTCTACCTTTTGAACAATAGCAGGTCGGTTACCTTTAACAAAACCTCCACCGCCTGGTTTATTGGCAGTAAATTTCCCTCCAGTTCCTGGTGGTCTTGGACCTCCAGCGGTTGCTCCAGGAGTTCCTGGTCTTGCTTCTCCTGGTTTAGGCGGGATTCTTTTACGTTTATTTTTATTTGGATCTAACTTACTTCCACTATTAATTTTTGGAGTTTCAACTTTCTTTTTTGGCTTGTTGAATTGGGCTAAATCAATTTTTTGTCCGGTTAATATTGGTCCAGTAAGATTTTGATATTGAGTAGTATGAGTTTCGTCAATAACAGCTGGAGTTTCCTCTACTTTTACTTTGCTAGGAGTTTCTTTCTTTGGAGCTGGTTTAGTTTCACTACCGCTTGGTGTAGCTTTCTTTTGCTCTGAAGGCATAACTTCTGGAGCAACAATTTCTGGAACTTTAATAGATTCGGTCTTTGAAGCAACGGGAGCTTTTGGGTTTAAATCAATTTTTCCTACTTGTTTAGGACCAGAAACGATTGTTTTAGCTTTGATTACTTCTTGACGTTGACGCTCTTCTTCTTGTTTCTTGTCTTCAATTTCTTTTTCTCTTTCTAGACGAAGGGCTTCTTTTTCTTTCTTTATTTCTTCGCTAACCCCTTTAGACGCTTCTTTATTGCCCTTATCACCGGCAAATTGATTTTGTAGAATATCAAACTCTTTGTCGGATATCTTAGCATTTGGGTTGGCTTCAATTGCGATACCCTTATCCTTAAGATAATCGACAGCTCTTTCTAAAGAAATATTTAATTCCCTTAAAACTTTGTTTATTCTAATATTTCTTTCTTCAGACATAAAATCTTTTATAATTTCTTTTTTTATTTTGTTGAAAAATTAGTCTTCAAACTCTTCTTTCAGTATGCGCATTACTTCTTGTATGGTTTCTTCTTCTAAATCGGTTCTTCGTGCTAAATCGGCAACATCTTGTTTTAGAATGCTTTTTGCAGTGTCTAAACCAATTTTAGCAAACTCATCAATGATCCATCCGTCAATTTCATCAGAGAATTCTGTTAATTCAACATCGTCGTCTTCAACAGTGCTTCCTTCTCTAATAACATCTAATTCGTATCCAGTTAATAAACCTGCTAATTTAATGTTTTGTCCACCACGGCCAATAGCTTTAGAAACTTCTTCTAGTTTCAAGTAAACTTCAGCATGTTTTGTTTCTTCATTTATTTTAACTGAAGAAACTTTAGCAGGACTTAATGCTCTTGTAATTAACAAGGATGCATTGGTAGTAAAGTTAATTACATCGATATTTTCGTTTCCTAATTCACGAACAATTCCGTGAATACGAGATCCTTTCATACCAACACATGCTCCTACTGGGTCAATTCTATCGTCGTAAGAATCTACGGCTACTTTTGCTTTTTCACCAGGAATTCGTACTACTTTTTTAATCATGATTAAGCCGTCAAAAACTTCTGGAATTTCTTGTTCGAATAATTTTTCTAAGAACACTTCAGAGGTTCTAGACATAATAATTTGAGGCTTGTTTCCTTTTAATTCTACGCTTTCTATAATTCCTTTTACGTTATCTCCTTTACGGAAAAAATCGGATGGAATTTGTTTTTCTTTTGGTAATACAATTTCATTTCCGTCATCATCTACTAAAATTACAACTCTTGGACGTACGTGGTGCACTTCAGCAGTATAAATTTCTCCAATAATATCTTTAAATTGTTTGTAAAGATTAGTATTGTCGTGTTCGTGAATTTTAGAAATAAGGTTTTGACGTAAAGCTAATATTGCTCTTCTGCCCAAATCAATAAGTTTTACCTCTTCGGAAACTTCTTCACCAATTTCAAAATCGGCTTCAATTTTTCTAGCTTCTGTTAAGGTTATTTCTTCATTTTCTAGATCTAAATCGTCATCGGCTACAATAACTCTTCTTCTCCAAATTTCCATATCTCCCTTATCCGGATTTATGATAATATCAAAGTTGTCATCAGAACCGTACTTCTTTTTTAAAGCGTTTCTAAAAACATCTTCTAAAATCGCCATAAGCGTTACTCTATCAATAAGTTTATCGTCTTTAAACTCTGAGAACGAGTCGATTAATGCAATATTCTCCATCTATTCTATAATTAATTAAAATTTACTGTAACAATTGCTTGTTTTATATCTGTGTAAAGTATTTCTTCAGTTTTTTGAACTGTTTCTTTTCCTTTTCCTATTTTTTTAGGTTCTCTTGCTTTCCAAGAAAGTACTATTTTAGTTTCATCAGCCGCTATTAATTCTGCTTCTATAGTGGTGGTATTTGTATTCACAATAAGCGTTCTGCCAATATTTTTAATATATTGTCTAGTTAACTTTAATGGAGAACCTACTCCAACCGAGGCGACTTCTAAAGCAAAATCTTGTTCTTCACGATCTAAATTATTTTCTATTGCTCTAGCTATATCAATACAATCTTGAAGATTAACACCATTATCACCATCCAAAGTTACAACAATTTTATAAGTATCTGAAATTGAAATATCTATTAAAAAAACACTTGGTTTTTCTAACAAACTATTGTTTAAAAGCAGTACTACTTGTTCTTTAAATGTCATAATTTTATAAAAAGAGGGAAGCATTGCTTCCCTCATTATACCATTTCTGTTTAATAATGGTGCAAATATAGAAAAATATTTTATATTAAAACCCATTGGCTTTTATATTTTTTTCATACCTTTATACTCTATTATTAGACAAACAACAAAATATTATCTTTTATACAATCATGAAAAAAATTTTAATTCCAACCGACTTTTCACAAAATGCTGAATATGCACTTAAAGTTGCAGCTCAAATTGCCAGAAAAAACAATGGCGAAATCATTTTATTACATATGCTTGAATTGCCACACCAAGGTAGTGATGCTGTAGGAACTGGAAAAGACATTCCTGAAATTATGTTTTTTAAAAATGCAGCAATTAGAAGGCTTGAAGAATTAATGGAAGAAGATTACTTAGACGGTCTTAAAGTGTCGGACATCATTCAATTTGAAATGACTTTTGATGGAATTTTAAAAATTAGTCAATTAAATAATGTAGATTTAATTGTAATGGGTTCCCATGGAGCAAGCGGTTACAAAGAAATGTTTATTGGATCTAACGCTGAAAAAGTAGTTCGTAACTCAGAAGTTCCTGTTTTAATTATCAAAAAAGATGAAGGTGATTTTTCTGTAGATAATTTTGTGTTTGCTTCTGATTTTTCTGATGAAGTAAAAAAACCATTTCAAAAAGCAGTAGAATTTGCCAATAAATTTGACGCAACATTACACCTTGTAACAGTGAATACGCCAAACAACTTCAAATCTACTTCGATAGCAGAAGAAATTATGAGTAATTTCATTAAAGGTTTTGAAATTAATAAAGTGGTTACTCATATCTATAATGAAACTAATGTTGAAAAAGGAATTTTAAATTTCGCTAACAGCATTAATGCCGATCTTATAGGAATGAGTACGCACGGAAGAAAAGGTCTTTCCCACTTCTTTAACGGAAGCATTAGCGAAGACTTAGTAAACCATGCTAAACGTCCGGTAGTGACTTTTAAAATATAAAAGTAAATACTAAAAAAGTAAGCTCTCAAGAAATTGAGGGCTTTTTTTATTGAAAAATTTGAAATACTTGTTAAAATAAATTCGAATGGATGCTGGTATTCTCAGTCACAGATTAAAAAATCATTATAATTCTTTAATCTGTAGCAATGATTTATAGAAAAAGCCCAAACATTTCTGAATGAGCTTTTAAAAAAAGTAAAGTCTTTGTACTTCGTATTTAGTAACTAGTACCTACAATTATTCTCCCAAAAACGGATATCTATAATCCTCTGGAGTAATCATCGTTTCTTTTATGGTTCTAGGAGAAACCCAACGCAATAAATTTTGCATTGAGCCTGCTTTGTCATTAGTTCCTGAAGCTCTTGCACCACCAAATGGTTGCATTCCTACTACGGCTCCTGTTGGTTTATCGTTAATGTAGAAGTTTCCAGCAGCGTTTTGTAACGCAGTAGCCGCTTCTACAATAGCATATCTATCTTGACTGAAAACGGCACCAGTTAATGCATATTCTGAAGTTTCATCTACCAATTTTAGAGTTTCGTGCCATTTAGCATCTTCATAAACATAAATGGTTATTACTGGACCAAAAAGTTCAGTTTCCATAGTAGCATATTTAGGATTGGTAGTAACAATAACGGTAGGTTCAATAAAGTATCCTTTCGATTTATCGTAATTTCCACCAAGGATAATTTCGGCATCAGCATCCTTTTTAGCTTGGTCTATAAAACTTGCTAATTTATTAAACGAACCTTCATGAATAACGGCTGTGATGAAATTGCCAAAATCTTCTGGAGATCCCATTTTCATGGAATTCACATCGGTAATTAATTGTGCTTTAACTGCTGGCCATAAACTTTGTGGGATATAGGCTCTGGATGCTGCGGAACATTTTTGTCCTTGAAATTCAAAAGCTCCACGAGTAATTCCAGTAACGACTTGTTTTACATTGGCTGAGGGGTGGGCTACGATAAAATCTTTTCCTCCAGTTTCTCCCACAATTTTTGGATACGTTTTATAAGTATGAATGTTGTTTCCAATTTTTTTCCAAATTTCTTTGAAAACAAATGTAGAACCTGTGTAATGCACTCCAGCAAAATCTGGACTTTCTAAAATAGTATCGGTAATCATAACGGGGTCTCCAAAAACTACGTTGATAACGCCATCTGGAACTCCGGCTTCTTTGAAAATAGCAATAATTATTTTGGCAGAGAAAACTTGGCTATCACTTGGTTTCCAAACTACGGTATTCCCCATTAATGCAGCGCTTGCAGGTAAATTGGCAGCGATAGCAGTAAAGTTGAATGGAGTAATTGCGTAAATAAATCCTTCTAATGGTCGGTATTCTACTTTGTTCCAAACATCCGAAATGGATTTTGGTTGGTCGTTATAAATTTGCGTCATGAATTCTACGTTGTAACGCAAGAAGTCAATTAACTCGCAAGAGGCATCTATTTCGGCTTGAAAAATAGTCTTTGATTGCGCAATCATAGTTGCAGCATTAATACGTGCTCTGTAAGGTCCTGCAATTAGTTCGGCTGCTTTTAAGAAGATTGCTGCGCGATGTTCCCAAGGCATTTGAGACCAAGTTTTTCTTGCTTCTAATGCTGCTGCAATGGCGCTTTCTATATGTTTTTTTTCTGCTACATGATAGGTTCCAACGATGTGTTGGTGGTCGTGTGGTGCCGACATGGTTTGGGTATTTCCTGTACGAACCTGTTCTGAACCAATGTACATTGGTACATCGATAGTTTCGTTCCACATTTTTTTGTAAGCGGCTAAAACTGCTGCTTTTTCTGGCGAATTTGGAGCGTACGATTTTACGGGTTCGTTGACCGCTTTTGGTACGTGATAGAATCCTTTGGACATAGTATAGATTGTTAGAATGTTAGACTCTTAGATAATTTAGTATTGGAAAAATCAATATGTAACAAAAGTACAAAGGTTTTTTTGAATTTTTGATAACAAATAGTATTAAACTTTGGCGTTGGCTCTTTTGTTTGAGATAGGCTTAGCCCAGATAGAAATGGAAAGCTTTGCGAAGGAAAAAGCTATTTTTTCTTGGCTAAAAACAGCGACTCTGGGAGCTCGTTTTTAGGCTTAGAAAAAAAGGTTTTTACTAGCAAACTTGTAATGAATAGCTGGAGTAGCTTCTAATTTAAAGCATAAGGTGCGCTCAAACGAAAGGCGGGAACGATTACTCTAAAATTTTTGGTGGTGGTGAAATTGATCATGTTGAAGAACCCTTTCATGGCGCCGTGGGGGGAAGAAAGCAGGCAGCCGGAACTATAGGTGTGTGTTTCGCCAGGTTTTAAAACTGGTTTTTTGCCTATCACACCTTCGCCATCGACCATTTCTATTTCGTTTAGGGAGTCGAAAATCTCCCAATGACGCGAAATTAATTGCACGGAATCTTTGCTGTAATTTTCGATAGTTATTTCATAAGAAAATGCAAAATGGATCTTGTAGTTTTTGAAGTAAGTGCCTTCAAAACTAGTATTTACAGATATTTTTATGCCTCTTGTTATTTGGGTAACCATAAAACTAACTTTTTTGTAAAGTTACAAAATTATTGAAATACCAATTATTTTATGTGTTAAAAAAGCATTAATTGATAATGTCTGTTGAGGTTGCAATTCCTTTTCCGATAACTCTGTCGTAACGTTGGTTGTTTTCGCGGTAGTAAATGATGGCGTGGTAGTTGTTTTCGGTTTGCCAAAAATTTCCGTCAATAGCATCTTCATTATCAATTTTTCCTTTACTATCAGCAACGGTGTAGCAATAATTGGTAAAGCCTTGTTTAACCATCATTGCTTTTTCGTAGATGCCCTTTTTTTCGTTGTAATCCATTTTGTTTTCATCGGTAAGGGCGTAATTATTGAACATTCCAGTAACGTAAATGTTTTTATTTTGATAAAAGGCTGGTGCTGAAAGGGAGAAGTAAATCCATGCGTAATCTGCTTCAATTTCGCTGTTTTCAGCATTTAAATTATTCACTAAAAAATTACCGTTTATGTCGGGCCAATAGGTGTATTGTTGAGATGCTCGGGCATTATTGGTATAGAGGTAGCAACTATACAAGCCGCTATTGGAATCTACATGTGCTATGCTGTTGGTGGCGACTCGGATGTTTTTATTTTCAAAGAAAAGATACTCGTTACCGGCCCAAAATTGGGTCTCGGAATCGTATTTGTAAATTAAATCGTTTCCAATAGTGTACATTGGTTTGATGTTGGTAATGGAGTTGTCCAGTCTTCCGTTTTGCAACAACATCACTTTGATGTTGGTAAGCGGACTTTGAAACGTAATTGCACCAGATCGTACCGCAAAATCTAAATTGTGTTTAAAAGGCAAATCGGGATTGGTTCTTGCTCTTTTAATCTGCATAGGCACAGAAACCAAATCTTCGTAAATAATGAATTTTCTGGAAAAAACTACTTCTTTACTATCGTTTAGGACGCTAATGATATAGTTTCCGCTAACTTTTAACTGTGTTAATTTATTGGGAAGCGTTAGTTTGTAATGGGAGTAAATTTGTAGAGCATTAAACGAGTTGGAATATTCTTGAATTCTTTGCTCATTAAATCCATCTAAATATTCGTTAACGGATAATTGGGATTGCTTCCAATCGTAGTCGCAATGGGTTATTTTGTAGTAGTAATTATCTTCCGATCCATGAAGGTCGTCAAACTGCAGTTGGAACGCATCTCCTAATAAAAATAAAGGCACTGCGTTTTGTCCGTTTTGAACAAACGAAATTGTTTTAATGAAATAGGGGGGTTGAACTACTTTTTCTTGAGCGAATGCAGTAGCTGCTGTAAAAATTAAAATGGCAAGCAGTAGATATTTTTTAAACATAAACATTTTATTATCAAATGTAAAGATAGTAAATATTATTATCTACAATTATTGCGTGGTTTAAATTTTACTTAAAACAAACCGGAATAATTTCTCCTTTCGCCAAACAATATTTTTCTACCAATTCTGGAGAAAGTTTGGCTGTATAATCTTCTTCAATAACTTTGAAACCGATGCTTCTTAGTTTGTCGAAATAGTCTCTACCATAAACTCTAACGTGATCGTATTGCCCGAAGATTTTAGCGCGTTCTTTTTGGTCGACAATAGAATCGTCTGAAAAAGTAGTTGCTCGTGATAACTCTTGCGGAATTTGAAATATCCCCATACCACCAGGTTTTAATACACGATATAATTCTTGCATTGCTTTGGTGTCGTCTGGAATATGTTCTAAAACGTGGTTGCAAAAAATAATGTCGTAGGCATTGTCTTCAAAAGGCAAGTCACAAATATCTGCTTTTACATCTGCCAATGGCGAAAGCAAATCGGTTGTAGTATACTCGATATTTGTTTGTTTTTTAAAACGTTTGTAAAATTCTTGTTCGGGAGCAAAATGCAATACTTTTTTCTTTTCTTTTGAAGTAAAAAAATCGGTTTCATTTTGCAGATACAACCATAATAATCGGTGTCTTTCTAACGAAAGGGTACTTGGTGAAAGCACGCTGTTGCGTTGGTTTCCGTAGCCATAAGGCAAAAACATACTAAAACTTTTCCCGTCAATTGGATCGGTAAAACGACTTCCTTTTAATAGAAATGCTAATATAGGTCGCACCACAATACTCAACCGAATTAATATCGGCCTCGGAATGGTATTTAAAATAAACTTGAATATTTTTTTCATTTAATTTCGCAAAGATTCACAAAGGAGACACTTAGTCTCACAAAGGAGTATTAATAAATCGTTTAATATTGTTTCTTAATATAGTTGAATTGTAATTCAACAGCAATCCTAATGGGTAATTTCCAAGTTTTAAATAAGTCAAAATTTGAGCAAAATGAACGGCGGTGAATCCTTCAACGGTTTTTAATTCTAAAACTAATTTGTTTTCAACTAATAGATCCATTCGATATCCATGATCAATTTTTAAATCTTTATAAATTATCGGCAATGTTATTTCTTTTTCAACTTTTAATCCACAGTTTTTTATTTCATAATACAAACATTGTTGGTATGCAGATTCTAGTAATCCTGGTCCTAACTGACGGTGAACCTCAATTGCTAAACCTATTACTTTGTATGTAATAGCCTCTAATTCTTCATCAACAATTAATTTGATTTCTTCTTTCATAAAAAAAACTTTGTGAATCTTTGTGGAGACCTAGTGTGCCTTAGTGAAACCACTCTTAACTAATTAGAATAATAACTTTGTGAGCCTCTGTGTTTACTTGGTGAATCTTTGTGAAACAACTACCTAACTCAGCGGTTGTCTTCTAAACTCATCTTCTTCATTACTCACAATGCCCAAAGCATCATAAACATATTTAAAAGTAGATAAAATTTCTGGTTTACCATCAATTAAGGCTACATCGTGTTCAAAATGCGCGCTAGGTTTGCCATCGGCAGTAAGAATTGTCCAACCATCTTTTAGTTGTTTTACATTCTTAGTTCCCATGTTGATCATAGGTTCAATTGCAACCACCATTCCTTCAATAAACATTTTGCCGCGACCACGTTTTCCGTAATTTGGCATTTCGGGATCTTCGTGCATTTTTCTCCCTAATCCGTGACCCACTAGTTCGCGAACAACGCCGTAACCATGGCTTTCACAATATTTCTGGATGGCACTTCCTACATCTTCCACGCGATTCCCAATTCGGAATTCTCGTATGCCCACATAAAGACTTTCTTTAGTAACCTGAAGCAGTTTTTTTACCTCTGGCGCAACTTCACCAATTTCAAAACTAAAAGCATGGTCGCCATAAAAGCCGTTTTTCAAAGCGCCACAATCAACCGAAATAACATCGCCTTCTTCTAGCGGTTTGCTATTCGGAATCCCATGAACTACCTGCGTATTTGGACTCACGCATAACGTATTCGGGAAGCCATAAAGACCTAAAAACCCCGGAACTGCTCCGTGATCTCTAATGCACTCTTCGGCTATTTTATCTAAATATAAAGTAGTTACACCTGGCTTAATAACTTTTGCTATTTCCCCTAATGTTTTAGAAACAATTAATGCACTTTCGCGCATTAATTCTATTTCTTCTCTTGTTTTTGGAATAATCATTATCTTTATTTGAGAGCGCAAAAATAGTGAAAAGTGTTCAGTATATGACCTTACTTTATAGAAAATTTATAACACTAGTTATTGTATTCCAGCAGTGTTATTGGAATTTGGGATTTTATTTTTGGAATTTTATCCAAGTATGAGTTTTGTCATATTTTTACTGATAACTAGCAATTAGCTTTGTATAAAATTTATTAGGTATGAGTAAATATGTAACCGCAGCAGATGCTGTAAAAGTTGTAAAATCTGGAGATAGGGTCTATCTTCAAGCCGCCGCAGCAGCACCCACTATATTAGCCAATGCATTAACCGAAAGAGCCTCCGAATTGCGCAATGTGGAAATTTGCCATCTTCATGTAGAAGGAGAAGCACGATACGCCAACCCCGCCTTGGTCGAAAGTTTTCATGTGAATTCCTTTTTTATTGGAGCCAATGTGCGCCATACATTAAAGGCTGGAAATGGTTCTTATACTCCAGTTTTCTTGAGTGAATTGCCGCATTTGTTTCGTAAAAATGTATTGCCAATTGATGTTGCTTTCATTCACGTTTCACCACCTGATCGTCACGGATATTGCTCTTTAGGAGTCTCTGTAGAAGCCACCGTTGCAGCAATAGAAAACGCCAAAATTGTTGTGGCACAAGTAAATCCACAAATGCCAAGAACCTTTGGAGACGGAATTTTACACGTAGATGAAATTGATTATTTGGTGGATGTAAATAGGCCAATTTATGGTCACGAACCAGAGCCATTTACTGCCGAAGAAGAAAAAATAGGCGCCTACATCGCTTCCTTAATTGATGATAGAAGCACCCTCCAAATGGGAATTGGATCTATTCCAAATGCTGCTTTGAGCAAATTAACCAACCACAAAGATTTAGGCTTGCACACCGAAATGTTTTCGGATGGTGTAATCGATTTAATCGAAAAAGATGTCATCAATTGCAACTATAAAGGCACTTTAAGAGGAAGAGTTTTAGCCACTTTTTTAATGGGATCCAAACGATTATACGATTTTGTAAGCGACAATCCGTTTATAGAAATGAAAGAATCTTCTATGGTAAACGATACCGCTCGAATTCGTAAAAACCCGAAAATGGTTGCTATAAATTCGGCTATAGAAGTAGATCTTACCGGTCAAGTTTGTGCCGATTCTATCGGGCCACAAATGTATTCTGGCGTTGGTGGTCAAATGGATTTTATACGTGGTGCATCTTTAAGTCCTGGCGGAAAAGCCATTATTGCCTTGCCATCCACTACCAAAAAAGGCGTTAGTCGTATTGTCCCTTTCTTGAAACAAGGCGCTGGAGTTGTTACCACAAGAGCCCATATTCATTACGTTATCACCGAGTACGGAATTGCCGATTTATACGGAAAAACCTTACGCCAACGTGCCACCGAGTTGGTTCGAATTTCCCATCCGGATCATCGAGAAAATATTGAAAAAGAATACTACGAATTATTCAATAAAATGTAGGTTCTCAATTCCCCTCCTTTGGAGTGGTGTCCGAAGGACGGGGTGGTAAAAAGCGTCCAACTAAAAGATAGTTTGTTCTATATCCTAATAGTTTTTTTTAACCTGTTAGGTATTTTTTAATTGAAGCGAATGGCTTGCGCATTTTAGTAAAGGCAATTCCCGCTTTTCGTTGCAATCTTTTCAAACCTGTCAGGTTTCGAAAACCTGACAGGTTTGAAAAGGATTTTCACTGCAATCGGGGCTAGACAGGTTTTGTCTTTTGTGAAATCACTAGTCTACAACAACGAATGTCTTGTCATTACTTCTGTTAATAATAAGCACAATTTTAATTAGAAAAAGTATAATAAATTAACCCTTTAATAGAATTAAATCGTAATACATTAAACGAGTTTCTAATTTGGAATTAGTATCTATTCCTGTAAACTCTTTTTCTTGTTCTTCACTACTAAATAAAGGAATAAATTCATTGTCAGAATAATATTTTAATGGTCCAAATTCGTTGTACGAATCCACAACAATAAAGCGGCAGCCAGTTTTATTTGAACCATCAATGAACCAAGATTTAATAAAATCCATCAATTGTTTGCCTGTTCTTTCGGTTTCCTCTTTTAGGAATCGGTAGTTTTTATTTACCCCAAGTCTTCCAATTAAAACAGCAGGATAGGATTTCATTTGTTTCTGTCTCGGAATGTTTTGAATCACTTTTTTCTTTCGTGCATTAGGTAAAAGAAATGTTTTTATACTATCATTAGAAATAGTGAAAGCACACACAATAATTTCTGGAGTTTCATCTAAAGTAAAACAATAGGTTTTACCCAATAATTCAGAGGAATAATTTAAGGCGTAATTACAGAAAAAATCGTTTAAATCAGTATTGTCGCAATCAAAAGGTAGACAAGAATTAATGACTTCGCTGTTATAGATTTTTAGCGTGCATTTTTCGAGAAGAAAGCCCAATTTATAATTATATTTTCGCTTTCGCTAAAATTTTAGACGCAACAACGGATTGCTTAGAAAAATCTACAGAAGATTTTTTTGCAGTATTTAAAGCAACTGCCGAAGTAAAAACTTGTGCTGGTTTGTCTCTTAAAACAGGTATTGATTTGATTGCAATAGCCATAATTGAATTAGTTTATTAATGCAAAAGTAAATTAATCATTAAAAATAACAATACAATGAACTAAAATTTAACAATATCTCCCCAGCATTGGCATCCAACGTAGGATAAATCTCATAATAGTAATAGTATATCTGCTTTCGTTGAGGGTATATAACCGTGCGGTTTTATTGATCCGAAGTCAGGAGACTTCGGATAGCGGGTGCTAGTTAGCAATGGTATTGAATAGAGGCACTATTTCTAAGAAACTTCTGCTTCAAGTTGTCCTTCTGATGAAGGAAGAATCCCAAACAAAACATAAAAAAACCACCAAAATCACTTTTGATGGTTTCTGTTATTTCAATAAGTAAAACCTTTCTGTTACTTTGTGCAAGCTTTGTGGCTCTTTGTGTTACAGTATAAAGCTCTTTCGCAAAGGACTCCAAGAAGCACAAAGTTTTACTAAGATTTAAACTGCGATAGTGCGGATAATAGGCACATATCCGTGCTAACGTTTTATTGATCCGAAGTCAGGAGACTTCGGATAGCGGGGATAATAGGCACATATCCGTGCTAAAGTTTTATTGATCCGAAGTCAGGAGACTTCGGATAGCGGGGTAATAAATTTAGTCTTTAATACAACGAATAGAAAAACCATATGTTTTATTATAGTAATTCATGTCTGTTCCTGAATAATTACTGTTTAGGAAAAAGTACTAAGCTGCTGTTTGATTAAGTTCTGAATTACTCCACCATTGTCCATTAATTTCTACACTATAAAATTCGCCAGCATAACCACGAAATCCCCCCATAATTCCAGTAAAACCACTATGATTCAAAGTGTTTTTTTTCATATTATCTCCAACTGCTTCATTAGGTAATAGTGAGGATAAAAAACTTGTTAATACATCCCATTCCTCGTTAGAAGGAATATGATAGCCTATTGGGGAAATTCCTCTAGAGTCATTTACAGCATACCAATTATATAGCTTTCCGTAAGTTGTACCATTTAATGTGGTATTAGCGTAATAGCACCAAGCACCTGTAGTTAAATTTGACCATACTGAAGGATCTGTTACTTGTGGTATAACATCTCCATTGCGATAATGAGAAACATTTAGATTAGATTTCGTCCAATTTTGATTACCATTAGTAACTGTTTGATATACATTTCCATCTACATCAGTTACTGTTGGACCTGTAATATTCAATGCGGTTGGTACCGTTGTGGTTAAAGTAATTTCATTAGTATATGTTATTGAGTTTCCATTTGAATTATAGGAATTTACTCTGTAAGTGTATGGAGTATTTACAATTAAACCAGTATCTTTAAAAGTAACAATACCAGTCGATGTATATCCCACCATTTCAAAAGTACCTGTTCCCGTTTTTCGTTCAATTTTAAACCCTGTTTAATCAATTGAGTTATCCGTCCAAGACAAATTAATTTGGGATCCTGATAACAAAGTTCCTGTTAAACCTGTTGGAGTCATCGGGACTGTCGTAGTAGAAGAATTTTCACTAGAATCATTACTTGAAGAGCATCCGAATAATGTTATAAAAGCAAAAATTATGGATAAAAAAATGATTGTTTTTTTCATGATAGACATTGTTTAGTAATAATTATATTAAATTTAGTATGGAAATATTTGTAATTACGTAAAATTCCTACAAAATTACAATTTACTACCAAAAAAAATATCTCTAAATATTTCTTTAATTGAATAAAAACGTCTAATTTTGAACTATTAAAACTTTTATCATGATACAACAAGCAGAAATAAAGATCAAACAAATAAGAGAGTTGAAGAATATTACACAAGAATTTGTGGCGCAAAAGTTGGGTTTATCTACTCGGGCGTATAGCAAGATAGAATCGGGAGAAACGCAATTAACCATCAATAGGTTAAATGAAATTTCGGAGGCATTAGGTGTTGGTTCTATGGAAGTATTGGGTTTTGATGATAAGCAGGTTTTTAACAATTGTAAACAAGATGGCTATATTGGAATAAATCATATTAATATTCCAGACAAATTAATTCAACAATACGAAGAAACGATTCAGTCTCTTAAAGAGCAAATCCAATTAATGAAATTGTTACAAGATAAATAATTCTTTAGGTTCTTCCTACAGTACGAATAAATTCCATTACAGTAGGAATCTCATAAATAGGGAAGTAAATCCTATTGTATTATTTATGTTTTTTGTATAACTTTGTGATGTATTCGTTTACAGCATATTAGTGAAAACGGAAGGTAGTTTTAAATTAAAAAAGAATGGAAACACAACAATTACAAACTGATAAGATAAATATAATCAACTGGATTAATCAATTACAAGATAATTCTCTTATCGAGCAAATTAAATCCATGATGGTGTCTGATGTTTGTTTATTGTCAAACGAACAAAAAAATGCTATAGACGAAGCCTTAAAATCTATAGGAAAAGAAGGTACTACTCCTCACAATTCTGTAATGGAAGAAACTAAAATACGTTTCCCGCACCTTTATAATAGATAAAGCCTAATGAAGATTTCTTGGTCGAAAATAGCGAAAATCGATTATTGGAACAATATTGAATATTTAGAAAGAGAGTGGACACTTAACGAAGTCTACAACTTTATGGATAAGGTAGATGAACTCATCGATTTACTTGCTAAAAGTAATGTTTCCTTTAGGTCAACTTCCTATAAAAATATTTACCAAGTTCCTGTTTTAAAACAAATCACTCTTTATTATAGATATGAAAATGACCAAATAGAACTACTTCGATTTTGGAATAATTATCAAGATTTAGTTAAATTTACTTTATAAAAAAAACTGGCAATTGCCAGTTTTTTTTGTGCTATTTATATTTTACAACAACGAGTGTCTTGTCATTACTTCTGGTTTAGCAACTCCCATTAATTCTAAAATAGTAGGAGCGATATCCCCAAGAACGCCATCGTGAATGGTTTTCAATTCTTTGTCTACCAAAATAATTGGCACAGGGTTGGTGGTATGCGCCGTATTTGGGGAACCATCCGGGTTAATCATCGTTTCGCAATTTCCATGGTCGGCAATGATTATTGTAGTGTAATTGTTTTCAAGAGCCGCCTCAATAACTTCTTTTACACAAGCATCTACCGCTTCGCAGGCTTTTATTGCAGCAGCCATTACGCCAGTATGTCCAACCATATCACCATTGGCAAAATTAAGACATACAAAATCTACTTCCCCTTTTTTAAGTTCAGGAATTAAAGCATCTTTCAATTCAAAGGCACTCATTTCGGGTTGTAAATCGTAGGTGGCTACTTTTGGAGAATTTCTTAAAATTCGGGTTTCTCCTACAAACGGAATCTCTCTTCCTCCAGAAAAGAAAAAGGTAACGTGTGGGTATTTTTCGGTTTCAGCAATACGAATTTGGGTTTTCCCAGCCTTTTCTAAAATTTCCCCTAGCGTTTCGGTAAGGTTGTCTTTATCATAAATTACATGAACGTTTTGGTACGTATCATCATAATTGGTCATGGTAACATAATACAAATTCATTTTGTGCATGTTGAACTCGTGCATATCTTTTTGCGAAAGCACTTCGGTCAACTCCCGGCCTCTATCGGTTCGGAAATTGAAGAAAATAACTACATCGTCTTCTTCTATTTTTGCTAATGGCACGCCATTGGCATCCAACATAACAATAGGTTGCAAGAATTCATCGGTTATATTTTCGGTATAACTTTTTTGGATACTTTCTACCGCATTGGTAGAAGGAGTCCCTTCGTTTTCTACCAATAAGTCGTAAGCCAATTTTACTCTTTCCCAACGTTTATCGCGATCCATAGCGTAATAACGACCAATTAGGGTTGCAATTTTCGCATTAGAATCTTTCATGTGATTTTCTAAATTGGCAATATCCAAAGCAGCCGATTTTGGGTCTACATCGCGACCGTCGGTAAAGGCATGTACGAATACTTTTTGCAAACCAAAGTCTTTGGCAGCATCCAACAATCCGTATAAATGGGAAGTATGTGAGTGCACACCTCCATTAGAAACTAATCCTAAAAAATGTACTTTTTTATTGTGGTCTTTGGCATATTGAAAAGCATCCAAAAGAGGCTTTTCTTGGTTCATGGTTTTGTTTTGAACCGCCAAATTTATTTTAGCCAAATCTTGGTACACAATTCGTCCGGCACCCAAGTTCATGTGTCCCACTTCTGAATTTCCCATTTGTCCTTCGGGTAAACCAACATTCAAACCATCAGTTCTTAGTTGGGCGCTAGGATATTTGGTATATAAACTATTTATAAAAGGAATAGTGGCATTATCTATAGCAGATACTTTTGGATCGGGCGATTTACCCCATCCGTCTAGAATCATTAAAATTACTTTCTTGTTCATGAGATTTAAATTTTTACAAAGATACTCATTTGCAAAATCGCATTTAGGAAGTAGCAGGTAATTTTAACTAAAAATAACGAAATCGTTTTAGTCTTTACGAATATATTAGTTTTAAAACCAGCGTTTTGCTCTGTTGTAATCAATAAAGTACCGAATGCTAATAGAAAGCACATTGTTTAAACTTTCAGGACGAAACACACTCTTGAAATTTTGCGCATAATTTTGACTAAAATCTGCATCGGGATAATAAGTAGAACTATTTCGGTACAAAACAGAAATTTGACTTCCAGGGGCAAACCACCAAGAATAAGACAAATCGAGATTCCATGAATTATAATATCGGTCTTGGTTGGTAGTATAGACCGTATTATCGGTTAGGATGCCGTTATCTTGCAAGGTCATGAATTTATTATTCAAGGCGTAACTCCAATAATGACGCACGGATAAATTGAAGTTCATTACATTATTTATAGAATATTTCCCTTGTAAAGTGTTGCTGTAAGTGGTTCTATTTCTTCTAGCAAAAATAGTGTTGCTGTTATTGTCAAATGCTACCCAACCTACATTGTTGTTTTGGTAATTATAGGAAAACGAATAACTCAAAGAGAATTTATCGCTAAAACGGTATCTTGGAGTAACCGAAGCATTAAGATTGTATCTGTTTTTCTCATTGATAATAGAAAAAGACGGATTAAAATCGACTGCAAATTTTCGGTTGTAATTGGTTGAAAGATAAAACCACGGATTTACAAATTCGGGTTGCAGAACGTATTTCATTTCAAAATCGGATCTTGGCTCGTAAAAATCCGAAATTTTAACAGGCCGTGCACTAAATCCGTATCCATAATAATCATTTTTCGTATCATTGGAATTAATGCTTAAATTGAAATTTGCATTTTGTAATCGGTCGGTTCGGTTATCAAATTCTAGGTACTGATTTAAACTAACATAATAACTATTATAGTGTTTGGTTGGTTTTAATATACGGTAACTTTGGTTTGAGTATAAATCATGGTAGTGGGTTTGGTAATTAATACCTAAATCGTTCGGATCATAATCTTTAGAATAGTATTCGGATCCTATTGAATATCTAAATTTACCACTTGTTTCTGCTAAATTAATAGACATTTCATGCCCTTTTTTGTTTTCTGAAGCACCAAAATCATTTACATAACTGTATTTATAATCTCCAGAAACATTGTAGGTGTTTTTTTCAGTATTCAAATCGAAAACCAAAGCAGAAACATTGGCATCCCGAAACTCACCATTTCGGGTTACGTTAGTGTTTGCAAGGGAAATCGAGGAGTTTTTTCTAAAACGTTGGTTCAAAACCAACACATTATAATTGGCTAAAGGTTCTACTAGTTCTTTTCGTTCTGCTCCTGTAATCGTGTTTTTTATTTCGGCAAATGTTTTATCAGTAACTGCATTTAACACTCCAATTCCCAAACCGCTTTTGGTTCTTCCAGAAATTTTCAAAGCGTTTAAAAGGTTAACGGTTGCTGGATTTTTTGTGAATTCTTCATTAGTTTCTAAATTAGCAGAAGTAGAAGGCCCGCCACCAATTCGTCGGGAATAAAAAACACCACCTTTATTAAACAAGTCGGTTCCTTCGGTAAAGAAAGGACGGTTTTCTCCAAATTGCTGCTCGAACGGACTAAGATTTAATACTACATTGTCGAATACAGTTTGTCCAAAATCTGGAACCATAATAGCATCCAAAGTAAAAGCATCGTTTATGCCGTATTTAATATCCAATCCACCCTTGAGTTTTCCAGTAGTTTGTTCTTTTGAACTATTTACATAATAGGAAGAATACGGAATTAAAAACAATCGGGTAGGGGTTTCTATATTTTCAATACCATCCAAAACTCCGGCCTGAACGCTTTCATTATTAATTTTATTGTCAATTAAATTCCAACTGAATTGCTGGCGGTCACGGCTCACATCTCTAAAGAAATTCAATCCCCAAGTTTGTTTTTTATCTGAAGAAAAACGAACTGCAGCATAAGGGATTTTCATTTCAACCACCCAGCCGTAGTTGGTAATTTCTACATGACTATCCCAGATGGCATTCCATGAATAATCTTCCCCATTATTGTTGGTGTAAATGCAGTCGAGTTGCACCCCAGCAGCACTAACAATAAATCGGGATTCTTGTTGGCTGTCGTTATAACCATTAAGATAAACAGCAAACATATCGGCAGTAGCCCAATTGTCTCTAGAGGTTAATTCTTTTCTAATTTTAGTTGGTTCATTGTCGTATAAAACGGCTCCTATGTAAATAGCATCGTTATCATAAACAACCTTAACTTCTGTTTTATGTTCTTTAGATTCTGGCTTTCCATTATCAGGTGAAGTCATGGTGAAATTGGTTGCAATTTCAGCATTTGCCCAAATTCCTTCATTTAGTTTGCCGTCAACTGTAATTTTTTCGTCACAAAATTTGGTATGCAAACTTTTTTTAGGAGTTTGTGAATAGGCTAAGCAACTTATTAATAAAAGGAAAATTGAAAGAGTAGATGGTAATTTCAACATAATTTGAATTTCAATCGGCAAAGTTAATTCGGCTTTAAATACAATAGACTATGAAAATAGTTAAATGTTACAGTTTATAAAATATTTTTTTAATTAAAACCCTTATTCTCAAAGCTCTTTTATGCAATTAAAACATAGTTTTTAATTAAAATAAACCAAATTAGCCTCCTTTAAACCTGTAATTTATCGAATAATAACGTATTTAATCGTTAAATATTATACAATTAACTTGACATTGCTTTTTTGAGAAGGTACCTTTGTGAAAATTAAAAAATCTACTTAACCTACTTAATATTATGAAATTACTTACATTTTTTGGTCTCGCCTTATTAGGTTTATTTTTTATTGTTCCAAATTTCAGGAAAGAAATTCATCCCAAAAATAGTGCAATGATATCTTCTTCTAAGAGGGTTGTTTCTGCCTATAATAATTTAAATGCCAATCATTTTCAGTTACCACAGTTGGAAAGTTTTTCCGAGGCATTAAAAGGGTTTTATTCTTTTAAGGAAAAAGGATTTTTTCAAAAGGATTTACTTACCATTATCGATTTTAGATTGAGTTCTAGAGTGAAGCGATTATGGATTATTGATATGGTTCAAAATAAAATTATCCTCAATACTTTGGTCGCACACGGAAAGAATTCGGGCGAGAATTTTGCTAATCAATTTTCTAATATTAATGAATCCAATAAAAGTAGCTTAGGATTTTTTGCAACAGGAGAAGTGTACCAAGGAAAGCATGGTTTGTCCTTAAAACTAGACGGTTTAGAAAAAGGCGTTAACGATAATGCTAGACAACGAGCCATTGTAATTCATGGTGCCGATTATGTTTCGGAAGACTTCTTAAAAAACCATAGCCGACTAGGTAAAAGTCATGGCTGTCCTGCTGTTCCGATGGGGCAAAGCAAAAAAATAATTGAAACGATAAAAAATAAATCGTGCTTATTTATTTACCATTCAACCCAAATTAATAATGCTAGTGCTAAACTAATATCTTAATTTAGAGTATAAATCGGCATCCAAACAATAAATATCCTCTCTAAAATTGAGTATGCCTTTGGTTTCCCAAGCCGTCCAATATAATTGATGAATTAGAATATCTTCATTAACTTTAAGCACAATAGTTTTCAGTTCGGGTTTTGGTAATGTTTTATTTTCAATAATTAAAGTTGGATTTTTGGCCATTAATTTGGCATTTTTCAAATCAATTAATTGTTGTTTTTTTCTTTGCAATTTCCGATAATAATAGATATCGGTAGTGTCTTTTATTCTTTGAAGTGACCATTTAACGGTATCGTTTAAAATATACGATGCCATTTCAAGTGGTTTTTCTAGCCGAACGCAACCTGAACTTAATGACCGAAAAGAAAATGCAAAAAAGTCACGATGGTTAGTATCATGTAAATACACCGAATAGTGATTAGGAAAATTAATTTTCATAGAACCTAGGGAGTTATTTCTACTGGGTTTTTGAACGTATTTGTATTTATTTGCATCCTCTATTTTCCAATTCCAAGGGTTAATTTCATTATTTTTTGAATCTAAAATAACCAAACTTTTTTTCTTAAAAACGCCTCGGTCTTTAATGGCATCTGGATAAATGTCTTCTTTTAAAATAGTTGGCGGAACGGTCCAATTTGGATTTAAATTGATGTTAGATATTTTAGAATCCAATACTGGTGTTTTTCGCGAGTCTTTTCCCACAACCACACGTTGTGATTGAAGAGTATCCTTATTTTTTACCGCCACTATAGTATAATCTGGAATGTTTATTAATAAGTAGTGCGCTCCAAAATCATTGGCAAACCATCTCCAACGTTCCAAGTTAGCAATTACTTGTTCAATTCGTTGGTTTCGGCTATAATTTATAGCGTCAATTGTGCTTCTGCCAATAACGGCATCGGGTTTAAGGCCGTGTCTGGCTTGAAAAATCTTAATTGCTTCTTGTGTTTTTGCATCATAAAAAGTAGTGATAAGGGTGTCTTTCTCTTTCATATCTCCCCAATACATTAATTTTTTTTTAATGGTTGGCAGATATTTATTTTTCTTATTAGGAACTATTCGTTCCTTTAAATCTACAAGCTCAATAGTAGTTTCTTTAGGAAATTGCCTTAAAATTTTTAAACTTGCTTTTAATTTTTGATAAATTAAATGCTTGGGTTTGCAATTTTCTATGGCAGTTTCTATATTTCCATTGTCTAATCCATTGCTTAATATAGCATTAGTTGGAACCTTTTTTTCTCTTAAATCCCAATTAGTATAAAGTATTTTTGGATCTAACTTGCCTTTGCTGAGGTGGTTAATATAAAGTTGTACACTCTGAGTAAGCATAACGTCGAATTTTGTTAAAATAGAATCTGGCAGGTTGTCTCTATTTTCTTCCAAAGAATTAAGTTTTTTGTAATTATAATCTTCTGGTTGCAATCCTTCATTTTCTGCGTTGGCAATTTCATTTAGCATCCACTCTCGATCGGATTTGGAATTCCAAACGGTTTCAAATTTATGCTTTCGGTAAAATTCTATAAGTATCGTATCTTTAGAATTAATTATATAGGATGAATCGATACTTGTTTTGCTTTTATTAAATAGGGAAAAGTCAATTATAGATGCTTCAGAAGAGAAATTAGTTTCTCCTGTTTTTTTACAACTAGATAAAATAAAGATAAGTAATAGCAAGTAAATTTTATTCATGAGGGTCGTCAATTTCTTTTTTCATTAAATAATGAAGCCCAATATCTGCAATAGCAAAAGGATCTCCAATTTTTTTATAATGTAATTTTTCATAAAAAGAAACAGCATTTTCGCGTGCGTTTAACCAAATTAAAGTGCCTTTTTGGTTTTGGATGAATTCCTCGCAGTGGTTCACTAATTTTTTACCAAAACCTCGTTTTTGAAATTTTGGTAAAATTGCCATTCCTCTTATTTGAAATTGATTTGGGGATATAAAAGTAGTGTTTTTATTGGAATATACAGAAACGATTCCGATTAATTTTTCATCTATAAATAATCCGAAATGAAGAGTAGTTTTTAGATTATCACCTTCAAATTGGCAACTTTCTATTGGTTTACCACTTCTTAATACGGGTTGACGCACTAAAAAAGTTTCTTTTGTACTAATATTTTTTATAACTTCCATATATTTCAACTACTCTAAAAATTTGGTAACAAATTAATAATAAATCTTTTAGAGTCTTGAAAGTTACAAAATAATTGTTTGAAAAAATAAATTTCAAAAAAAATTTGCATCCAAAGAAACAAATCCTTTATATTTGCACTCACAATGCGGAAGTAGCTCAGTTGGTAGAGCTCCAGCCTTCCAAGCTGGTTGTCGCGAGTTCGAGCCTCGTCTTCCGCTCTGCAAAAACCCGAATCATCTGATTCGGGTTTTTTTTATTCTTTTTAATTTCCAATATTAGTTTCGGGGTGTAACTCTACAGCAGCTTCGTTTTGAGTAAACCATCTTGCTGTTAACGTCCCCTTTAAAATTATTTTGTCTTCTTTTACCTCTAGCCAACTGCCTTCGCGTAATCCTAAAACTGGAATATCGTTAAAGGCATGAAATTCCTTAATACGGGTTTCTCGAGTTTCTCCCATGTGCTTACTTTGGCTATCGGGATCTAAATAATGCGGATTCAAATTAAACGGAACAGCTCCCAACGTTGTAAAACTTGGGGGGTAAATAATAGGCATGTCGTTAGTGGTTTGCATCGATATTCCAGTAATGTTACTACCAGCGCTAGTCCCTAAATAAGGAGTTCCATTAGCAATAGCATTGGATAAAACCTCCATAACTTTGTTTTGATACAATTGCGTTACCAATAAAAAGGTATTTCCGCCACCAGTAAAAATGCCTTCTGCAGTTGCAAGAGCTTCTGCAGGATTTTCAAAAGTATGCAAGCCAACTACTTTTTTATTGATTTTAGAAAATGCCTTTTGAACCGTTTGAGTATATTCATCAGGGGTAATTCCACCAGGACGTGCATACGGAACAAAAATAATGGTTTCACAATTAGCAAAATGGTTTTCTAAAACAGGCAGTAAATATTGTAAATAGTCACCTCCATGAAGGGTTGAGGTACTTGCTATAATTAGGTTTTTCATTCGTTATTTAAATTTAAGGCAAATTTACGAATTAATAATTAACATAGATTTACAATTGTGTTGGCCTTTTTTTTGGAATACTTTTGGATACTTTTGTCCAAGAAATTAACAATACCTTTTGTTTTGAAAACCATTAAATTTAACTTTCTTTTACTTTTTTTAGTAACTTTTGCTCAAGGGCAAACAGCTTCTATTTCTAAAAGACTAAATGGAAAAGTAACGGCAAGTTACAATGATTTGGAAGCAATTTATTTGATAAACCTTAAAACAGAAAAATCTACATTAACGGAACAAGGAGGATATTTTTCTATAAATGCTAGTGTTGGCGATACTTTACTATTTTCTTCAGTTCAATTTAAAGGATTAAAAGTAGCATTAAAAGAAAGTGATTTCACTAATAATCTTTTCTTTGTTAAAATGGAGCCAATAGTAAGGTTCTTAGATGAAGTAAAAATTAACGAATTCAAAAATATTAATGCAGTTTCTTTGGGAATTATTTCTCCATTTACCAAACACTACACCCCAGCAGAACGTAAATTAATTACAGCAACTTCTGGCGGAGGAATTTTGCCTGTAGATCCAATTTTAAACTGGCTTTCTGGCAGGACTGAAATGCTTAAAAAAGAAATTGAAGTTGAGAAAAAAGAAACCTTATTAGATAAAATAGAGGCTTGGTATGAATCTAAATACTTCACCCAAACCCTAAAAATTCCCGAAGATTACGTTAAAGGATTTGAATATTATATAGTAGAAGATGCAAAATTTGCTGAAGCAATGAAATCTAAAAACAAAACGATGGCAACTTTTATTATGAATGAGCTTGCAGTTAAATACAATCAACTTTTGAAGGATAAATAAATTAACCTATTTTTGGACTTTAGTTAATCAAATCCGTTTTTTGTAGTGTTAAGATATATCAAATTTCTAGTTTTTATTTTATTGTTTGTGAGCCTTTCTTCCATGGGAATTCATAAATTTTACATGGCAATTTATCAAATAGATTATGTGCCTCAAAAGAAACGAATTCAAATTACTTCCCGAATTTTTGTAGACGATTTCAATGCTGCTATGGAGAAAAAATTCCATGTAAAAACCAATTTAGGAAATGCTCAAGAAACTGCTCAAGACGAAGTAAACATGAAGAAATATTTTGCTGAAAGATTCTTCTTGAGAGTAAATGGAGTAGTAAAACCCATGACTTTTTTAAGCAAAGAAGTAGAGGCAAATGTGCTAATTTGTTATTTCAGAATTCCCGATGTCTCAAAAATATCCAATTTAGAAATTGAAAATAGTGCGTTAACCGAATGGAATTCCGAGCAACAAAATATTATTCAAGCTAATATTACAGGCGAAAAGCAAAGTGTAATTTTGACATCCGATAATTTTAAACGAGTGTTAAAATAATTGCAAAATATTATTTTTCATTAAAAACAATTACTTTTATGCTCTTAAAAATTAAGTATGAAGTATTGTTCCCCAATCAGTAAATTATTTTTTCTAATTTTTTCTATCGGAATTTCTGCACAAGAAATCCAAAAATCGCCTATTCCAAGCGAAAAAAATCCGGATAAATTCCAGCAAATGTATGATTTATTGGCAACTCCCAATATGTATCGTACTGCTTCTGGAGCACCAGGGCCAGAATATTATCAGCAACAAGCCGATTATAAAATGGATGTGGAGTTGGACGATAAAAACACCAAACTTTACGGACAAGAAACCATAACTTATACCAATAATGCCAAAGAAGCATTAGATTATCTTTGGGTACAATTAGATCAAAATCAACAGTCGCGGCAGTCGCTTTCGCCATTGGTAGAAAGCAATATAACCGATCCTGCAATTAGTACTCAAGGGTTTTCTAGAAAATATTTAGAAGCCGATTTTGACGGTGGTTTCAATATAGAATTTGTGAAAGATGCCTTAGGAAAACCAATGCAATACAGTATCAATCAAACGATGATGCGTATCGAATTGCCTAAAGTTTTAAAACACGGAGAGAAGATTTCCTTTTCTATTAAATGGTGGTACAATATCAATAATTATACTTTGGATGGAGGTCGTTCGGGCTACGAACATTTTGATGCCGATGGAAATAACTTATACATCATTGCTCAGTTTTATCCAAGAATGGCAGTATATAATGATGTGGAAGGATGGCAAAATATGCAATTTTGGGGTTCGGGAGAATTTGCTTTGCCTTTCGGGAATTTTGAAGTAAATATTACTGTTCCTGCAGATCATATTTTGGAAGCCACCGGAACTTTATTGAATAGAGCAGAAGTCTTTACTCCAGCACAATTAGCGCGTTATGCACAAGCAGAAAAAGCATTTGACAATCCTGTAATTGTGGTAACGCAAGCCGAGGCGGAAGTAGCTGAAAAAGGATTTTCTGACAAGAAAAAAACCTGGAAATTCAAAGCAGATAATGTTCGTGATTTTGGAATTTCCACTTCTAGAAAATTCATTTACGATGCCATGGCGGTCAAAACGGGAAGCACTACGGCAATGGCAATTTCGCTATATCCTAAAGAAGGAAACCCACTTTGGGAGCAATATTCTACTAGAATTATCGCTCATACTTTAAAAAGTTATTCCAGTTATACCTTTGATTATCCTTATCCAAAAGCAATTTCAATTAATGCTAGAGATCAAGGTATGGAATATCCAATGATTTGCTGGAATTTTGGGCGTCCCGACGCACAAGGAAAGTACAATGACCAAACCAAATACGGAATGTTGGGTGTGATTTGTCATGAAGTTGGACATAATTTCTTTCCAATGATTATCAATTCGGATGAGCGCCAATGGACATGGATGGACGAAGGGTTGAACTCTTTCATGGAATTTTTAGCCGAAAAATCATTCGATCCTAATTTCCCTCTTCGTCGCGGGCCTGCTAAAAATATTGTGCCTTACATGAGTGGCGATCAAAAAGGATTGGAACCTATCATGACAAATTCCGAAAGTATTCGCCAATTTGGAAATAACGCTTACGGAAAACCAGCAGCGGCTTTGAACATCCTTCGGGAAACGATTATGGGACATGAATTGTTCGATTATGCTTTTAAAACTTATGCCAATCGTTGGAAATTTAAACATCCAACGCCAGAAGATTTCTTTAGAACTATGGAAGATGCTTCGGCAGTTGATTTGGATTGGTTTTGGAGAGGTTGGTTTTATACTACCGATGCCAATGATATCGGGATTAAAGAAGTGAAAAAATATTATGTAAGCAACGAGCCTTCTAAAGAAGTTTCAGAATTCATGAAGAAACAAAGACGTCGCGATACCAATCCTGGGCCAATGGTATATATGATTGCTGAAGATAGCGAAGACTATAAGCAAGAATTAAACAAGCCTTTTAAAATTACCGATTATACTGCTTTGAATGACTATGTTACTTCGCATTTCAATGCCGAAGAGCGTGCTAAACTAAATGAACCGAAATATTTTTATCAAGTTACGTTTAATAAACCAGGCGCACTAGTAATGCCAATTATAGTAGAATTGACTTACGAGGATGGCACGACGGAAACACAAAAATTTCCAGCACAAATTTGGAGAATGAACGATAAGGAAGTAAATAGAACCTTTGCGTCACAAAAGGCAATTGTGAAAATTCAATTGGATCCGAAGTTGGAAACTGCCGATATTGATGTTACAAATAATACTTGGCCAAAAGAAGAAGTAAAATCAAAATTTGATTAAGAACTTTGTACCTTTGCAGTGCTATATAAAATTAAATAACCATGTTTGGAGGTGAGTTCTTTTTCATAATAATTGTGGCTTTTTTGTTGTTTGGTTCTAAAAATTTACCAGACGTAGTGCGAGGATATGCTAAAATTTTAGCAACCCTAAAAAATGCTACTAATGAAATTAAAAACGAAATACAAAAAAGTGTCGATGTTAATGATATTGATGCTTCTATAAAAAATATTACAGGTAATTTTACTCAAGAAGTAGATAAAGTAAAAAGTACCGTCGCATCTTCTTCTGCCGATTTCGGAAAAAACATATTAGAAGAACAGCAAACTACTATCTCTCAAATAACAGAAGAGGTTGAAGATGTTACCGGACCAATTAAACGCCAAATGTAATGCTCGAAAAAATTATTACTTTTGATAAAAAGGTGCTTATTTTCTTGAACGGATTGGGTTCGCCAACCTTCGATGGCCTTTGGTTACTAATTACAAAACAGGTCTATTGGACGCCCTTTTTCTTGCTTTTGGCTTATTTGCTTTATAAGAAAATAGGTGCTAAAAATCTTGGAACAATAGTTCTTTTTATTGCCTTTATTTTATTATGTTGCAACACTTCGGTTGAATTTTTCAAATCTACCTTCCATCGTTTACGACCTTGTAACGATCCGGAAATTAATGGGATTATCCGAATTGTAAACCAGTCCGATTCGTTTAGTTTTTTCTCAGGACACGCTTCCAATTCTATGGCAACGATGTTATTTCTCTATTTGATTCTGAAAAAATATTACAAATATGCCTTCTTAATATTTCTTTATCCTTTAATTTTTGCATACAGCCGAATTTATCTTGGAGTTCATTTTCCAACCGATATTCTAACGGGCTATATCTTTGGTGCAACTTTTGGAATTGTTTTTTATTTTTTTTATCAAAAGTATTTTAATAAATATTAAAGAACTCTTGAAACCGTTAATCCATCCCTAATTGGCAATAAAACGGTTTCCACTCTAGGGTCGTTTTTCACCATTTGATTGTATTCTAATAGTACTTTTGTGCTAGTGTCTTTCGGATTCAATTCTTCCAATACTTTGCCACTCCATAATACATTGTCCGAAAGTATAATACCACCAGTATTCATTATTGGAACAATCATATTAAAATAATGGATGTAGTTTTCTTTATCGGCATCTATAAAAACCAAGTCGTATTTTTTATTTAATGTTGGAATAATCTCCGATGCATTTCCTAAATGTGCGGTGATTTTGTTTTTCCATGGCGATAAATCGAAATATTTTTGTTGGATAGAAACCAATTCTTCTTTGATGTCAATAGTGTCTAGAGTTCCGTCTTTTTGCAAACCTTCTGCTAAGCATAAAGCCGCATAACCAGTATAAGTTCCTATTTCCAGAATGTTTTTAGGATGTATTATTTTAGATAACATACTTAAAACTCTCCCTTGAAAATGGCCGCTTAACATTCTAGGTTGAAGAATTTTTTGATGGGTTTCTTTAAATAATTGCACTAACAATTCGGGTTCGTTTTGTGAATGTTGTTCAACGTAGGCTTCTAATTCTTCGGATATGAAATGCATGGTTAGTTTGGCTTAGATAAGATTTTTTTTATTTTATTTGGATTTTGGAGGTTATTCCAAAAAAGATATACAACTATTTCAGATGCCTTTATTTTATAATAAAAACTAACATTTTTGTGAATAAATCCTTTTCGGTAATTTTCATCAAACTCGCATTTTTCAAAAATAGTGGGTTGACTTGAAATAAGTGCCATTACTTTTTCAACTTCTAGAATAAAATCTTGTGCAATTTTTAAATTCCAAATTTTTAATAAAAATTCTATATTTTCAGCATAAGACTTTTTAGCAATAGAGGTCCAAATTACGGTCATTCACTAAAATATTTTGATTTACTTTCATTTAAAATATTCAAATATGTTTCCGTTTTACCTTCTTCATACTCCTTTTCACTAAGTTCTAAAAATTCTTTTATAATTGCAATAGAATCAATAGTGTCAGTAGAATATTTTTCTAAAATTTCCGAAATACGAATCAAAACTTCCTCGTTGGAATTCTCAATTTGTTGGTGTATTTTATTTTTTAATTCTATGATGCCCATAATAACATTGTTTTATACAAAAATACTAAATTGTTTTTACCTTTGCACAATGATAGAGAAAAAAGACATTCGAGCTATTTCTAAAGAACAACTACGAGATTTTTTTGTTGCCAATGGCGATAAGCCTTTTCGCGGCAATCAAGTTTATGAATGGTTGTGGAGCAAAGGCGCTCATAGTTTTGAAGACATGACCAATGTTTCTAAGGAAACTCGGGCTATGCTATATGCTAATTTTGTAATCAACCACATCAAAGTAGATACTATGCAACGCAGCGCCGATGGAACGGTTAAAAATGCGGTGCGTCTTCACGATGGATTGGTGGTAGAAAGTGTCTTAATTCCAACTAAAACTAGAACTACGGCCTGCGTATCCTCGCAAGTTGGTTGTAGCCTCGATTGTAATTTTTGTGCTACTGCTCGATTAAAACGAATGCGAAATCTAGAACCTGGCGAAATTTATGATCAAGTTCTCGCTATAGATAACGAAAGTAAATTGTATCATAACCGCCCGCTTTCCAATATCGTTTTTATGGGAATGGGAGAACCGTTGATGAATTACAACAATGTCATAAAAGCAATTGATAGAATTACTTCTGAAGAAGGTTTAGGGATGTCACCCAAACGAATTACCGTTTCTACCTCTGGTATTCCAAAGATAATTAAGAAAATGGCCGATGATGCCGTGAAATTTAAATTGGCAGTTTCCTTACACTCGGGCATTGATGAAGTTCGGGCTAAAATCATGCCTTTTAGTAAGAATTTTCCGTTAGCCGACTTGAGGGAATCATTAGAATATTGGTATAAAAAAACAAAAAGTAAAATCACATACGAATATGTAGTTTGGGGTGGAATTAACGACACCAAAGAAGCGGTTGATGCTTTAGTGAAATTCTGTAAATACGTGCCTTGTAAGGTAAATTTAATTGAATACAATCCTATTGATGATGGCGAATTCCAACAAGCATCCGATGAAGCAATTAATTTATATATTCAAGAATTAACTAAAAACAATATTGTAGCCAAAGTGAGAAGAAGTAGGGGAAAAGATATTGATGCCGCTTGTGGTCAATTAGCAAATAAAGAAGCATAAAAAAAGTCCAAAAAGGACTTTTTTCTTTTTATTTATTAGGCTTAATTAATATAGCGTTGGGATATTTTTTCTTCAAGCTGTTTAAATTTCTTTCGGCTTCAATTCTAGATTTGAAATTTCCTACCCATACCTTATAAATAGGAGTGCTGAAAACTATAGTAGCATCATAGTTTTTATTTTCTTTTTTAAATTGAATTAATGTTTTTTTAGACTCCTCGCTAGAGCCATTAAATACTTGAATTTTATATTGGTTGTTTATTGTTATTGACGAATTTACTTTTCTCTTTTCATTTAATAATTGCTCCAATTTAGGGTCTTGGGTTACCGTTACTTCTTGTGCGAATAATGTGTTAAAGTTTGAAAATACAAGAATAATAAAAAGTGCTTTTAAGAAAGTTTTTTTTGTTAATAATTTCATAATGATTTGATTTTAATGCAAATGTAATATATATAATAATCTAGGGGAGTATTTTTTTATTTAGAATTAATATAAATTAATAATTAAGGTATTTTAGGGTTTTGAGAATAGTTCATATATTGTATTTTTGCTCAAGTTTTAAAAAAGTGTAGAGGCATTTCTTACAAAACAGAAAAGTTCTACCTAAATTTAGTCGATAATCATTTATAATATGAAAAAAGTGGGTAACCATAATTCGATTTCCAGAATTTATTCATTTGGATTAGCAGTAATGCTAACATTCTCCTTGTCAACATTTGCTCAAACAGCAGTAGCGCCAGTCGTAAAAGCAGATGCTACAGCCGTAAAAGCCGATGCCGCTGCGCCAGCAACAGGAGGAGCAGATGCGGTAAAAGGTAAAGAATTATTCAATTCAAACTGTGCAGCTTGTCATAATTTAGACAGGAAAATGACTGGACCAGCTCTTAGAGGTGTTACAGGTCGTCACAAAAAAGATTGGTTTTACGGATGGGTTAAAAACAGCTCTGCCTTAATAAAATCTGGTAATGCAGATGCGGTAAAATTATGGGAAGAAAATAAACCTTCTGTAATGACTAGTTTTCCTCAATTGTCTAATGCAGATATTGATAATATTCTAGCCTACACGGATGAGGTTCAAGTAGCAGCACCTACACCTGCAACTGTTCCTGGTGCAAAAACTAGTGATGAAGGTGGAATTTCTAATGCGGTTATTCTTGGTGCTCTTTCTTTAGTAATGCTAATGTTAGTAGTAATGTTGTTTTTAGTAAACAATGTTTTATCTAAAATTGCAAAAGCTAATGGAATAGAAGTTGTAAAAAAAGAAGCTTCAATGCCAATTTGGAAAGCATTCGCTAAAAACCAATTCTTAATGGTGGTTTCAGCAATTGTATTCCTTTTAGGTAGTGCCTTCTTTGTTTATGGTTTCCTTATGCAAATAGGAGTAGATCAAGATTACTCTCCAATTCAGCCAATTCATTATTCTCATAGAATTCACGCTGGAAACAACCAAATAAATTGCAAGTATTGCCACTCTGCAGCACGAGTAAGTAAAAATGCAGGAATTCCTTCTTTAAATGTATGTATGAATTGTCATAAAAACATTGCAGAAGTTTCCGATACTACTTCTACTGTTGATGGACATACTAAAGCATTTTACGATGGTGAAATCAAAAAACTATACACTGCAGTGGGATGGGATGGTAGTAAATATACCGGAAAAACACAGCCAGTTAAATGGGTTAGAATTCACAATTTACCTGACTTTGCTTATTTCAATCACTCACAACACGTAACTGTTGCTGGAATTGAATGTCAAAAATGCCACGGACCTGTACAGACTTATGAGGTACAAAAACAATTTGCTCCTTTAACCATGGGGTGGTGCATTAATTGTCACCGTGAAACGGAAGTTAAAATGGAAGGAAATGCTTATTACGATAAAATTCATAAAGAACTTTCTAAGAAATATGGTGTAGACAAATTGACTGCAGCACAAATGGGAGGTTTAGAATGTGGTAAATGCCATTATTAAGTTTATAAGGTTATAAAGTTTAGATGTTTATTTATCAAAAGGCTCCTAAACTTTTAAACCAATAAACTTCTAAACAATTTAAAATTAATTAAGAAGCTAATATTTATATACGATGTCATCTAACAAAAAATACTGGAAAAGTGTTGAGGAACTAAACGAAAATAGTTCTATTGTTGAGACGCTTAGAAATAATGAATTTATTGAGGAAATTCCAACTTCGGATTTTTTATCAAATAGCGATTCATTATCTTCTTCATCAACTACTCGTCGTGATTTCTTAAAGTACGTTGGTTTCACAACTGCTGCTGCATCGCTAGCCGCTTGTGAAGGTCCAGTTCATAAATCAATTCCGTATGTGGTTCAGCCAGATACAATCATCCCTGGTATTGCAGATTTTTATGCAACTACTATGTTTGATGGTTTTGATTTTGCAAATCTTTTAGTAAAAACTAGAGAAGGCCGTCCAATTAAAATAGAAAACAATACTATTGAAGGTGCTAAATTTGCTGCAAATGCAAGAGTTCACGCTTCAGTATTGTCTTTATATGATAGTATGCGTCTTAAATCTCCAAAAATAGATGCAAAATCTGCCTCTTGGAGTGAAGTAGATGCTAACATTAAAGCTAGTTTAACGGAAGCTAAAAGTACAGGTAAACAAGTCGTTCTGTTAACTAACACTCTAGCAAGTCCTTCTTCTGAAAAATTAATCGCTGATTTTATTGCTAAGAATCCTACTGCAAAACACGTTGTATATGATGCAGTTTCAGAATCCCCTGCTTTAGATGCTTTCGAAACTGTTTACGGAGAAAGAGCTTTAGCAGATTATGATTTTTCAAAAGCAAATACCATCGTTTCACTAGATGCAGATTTCTTAGGAGATTGGCAAGGTGGAAGCTACGATTCAGGTTATGCTAAAGGAAGAGTACCACAAGCAGGAAAAATGTCTAAGCATTTTCAATTTGAAGCTAACATGACTCTTTCGGGAGCTGCTGCTGATAAAAGAGTGCCAATGTCTATTGCTAATCAAAAACAAGCATTAGTAAAAATATATAACATAGTTACTGGTTCATCCGTTGCTACAGGAAAGATAGAAAATGAAGCAGAAGTTGTTAAAGCGGCTAACCAATTAAAAGCTGCTGGAAGCAAAGGACTTTTAGTTTCTGGAATTCAAGATAAAAACGCTCAATTGTTAGTAATAGCAATTAATCAAGTTAATAAAAGTGAAGCGTTATTAACTGCAGGTGCTAGATTAATCCGTAAAGGATCTAACGAAAAAGTTGCACAATTAGTTTCAGATATGAATGCTGGTTTAGTTCACACATTAATTATGAGTGGCGTGAATCCGGTTTATACTTTAGCAAACAGTAAATCATTTGTTGACGGTCTTAAAAAAGTAAAAACTTCGGTAGCATTTTCTTTAAGAGAAGATGAAACTGCAGAAGTTGTTAAAATTGCTGCTGCTGCTCCTCACTATTTAGAATCTTGGAACGATCATACGTTAACTAAAGGAACTTATTCTTTGGTGCAACCAACTATCCGACCTTTATTTAATACCAAACAATTTCAAGAAGCATTAATGACTTGGAATGGTGTTACAGGAACTTATTACGATTATGTAAAAGGAACTTCTGCGGCCTTTATTTTAGGAAGCACTTGGAATAAAGTGTTGCACGATGGTTTATTAGTTACAGGATCTTCTGCAATTGCTGGAGGTACTGCAGACTATACTTCTGCTGCAAATACTTTAGCAAAAGCAACTCCTTCTAAAGATTTTGAATTAGTATTATATACCAAAACTGGTTTAGGAGACGGACAACAAGCAAACAATCCATGGTTGCAAGAGTTTCCAGATCCAATAACAAGAGTTTCTTGGGATAATTATGTTACTGTTTCGCAAGCAGATGCTACAAGATTACTTTTAGAAAATAAAATAGTTGCTAATGGTGGTCTTAACGGAAGTTATGCTACTTTAACAGTTAATGGCGTTAAAATAGAAAACGTTCCGGTAATTGTACAACCAGGTCAAGCAAAAGGAACTTTAGGTTTAGCGCTTGGATATGGTAAAAAAGCATCTTTAAAAGAAGAAATGCAAGTTGGTATAAATGCCTACGCATTATATAATAACTTTAACAACGTTCAATCGGCTACGCTAACTAAAGGGGATGGGGAACACGAGTTTGCTTGTGTACAATCTCAAAAAACTTTAATGGGTAGAGGAGATATTGTTAGAGAAACTACACTTGAAATTTTTAACACTAAAGAAGTTAAAGAATGGAACCCAGTTCCTATGGTTTCTTTAGATCATAAAGAAGTAGAAGCTTCTAAAGTAGATTTATGGGAATCTTTTGATCGTTCTATCGGACATCATTTTAACCTATCTATCGATTTAAATGCTTGTACTGGATGTGGGGCTTGTGTTATTGCTTGTCATGCAGAAAACAACGTTCCTGTTGTAGGTAAATCGGAAGTGCGACGAAGTCGTGATATGCACTGGTTGCGTATTGATAGATACTATTCTTCGGAAGCTACTTTTGCAGGAGATAATGAGAAAAAAGAAAATTTCGACGGATTATTTGGAGCAAAAGGTTCTCTAGGAGGTTTTGGAAGTATGGAACATCCTGCTGACAATCCTCAAGTAGCTTTCCAACCAGTAATGTGTCAACATTGTAACCATGCACCATGTGAAACAGTTTGTCCAGTTGCGGCAACCTCTCATGGGCGTCAAGGTCAAAATCAAATGGCTTACAACAGATGTGTTGGTACTCGTTATTGTGCTAACAACTGTCCTTATAAAGTACGTCGTTTCAACTGGTTCTTGTATAACAAAAACAGCGAATTTGATTATCATATGAATGATGATTTAGGGCGTATGGTTATCAATCCAGATGTAAACGTTCGTTCTCGTGGAGTAATGGAAAAATGTTCTATGTGTATTCAAATGACACAAAAAACTATACTTGATGCTAAACGTGACGGAAGAGTAATAAAAGATGGTGAATTCCAAACTGCTTGTTCCAATGCTTGTTCTACTGGAGCAATGAAATTTGGAGATGTAAATGATAAAGAATCTAATGTTGCCGATTTATTGGAAGACGAAAGAATGTATCATTTATTAGAACATGTTGGTACTAAACCAAACGTTATCTACCACGTAAAAGTTAGAAATACCTAGTTAAAAAGAATTATTAAGAAACAAGATAAAGGATTATGTCGTCTCACTACGAAGCACCCATTAGAAAACCATTAGT
>CANGCT010000009.1 GCA_947452415.1 Flavobacteriaceae bacterium | reverse complement strand
CCTCAAAAATCGATGCCTTATGAATATATTGCTCAAATTATTGACCATATTGCTAGTACTTTCGATTGTTATTTGCTTTTTAATTATGCTCCAAATCAGAAAGCAGAAGCCGATAAAATTTATAATTTATGTCAAAATAAATCCAATATTATTTTGGATATTTATGCGCCAAGCATTCGGGATTTTGCAGTATTGATGAACCAATGTGCAGTTTTGGTTTCTAATGAAGGAGGCACAGTTCATATCGCCAAAGCATTGAACAAACCAACCTTCACCCTATTCTCGCCATACATCAACAAGGACGATTGGAGTAGTTTTGAAGATGGAAAATTCCATAAATCAGTTCATTTATTGGATTTTTTACCCAATGCCATTTCGGAATTGTCTTACGAGCAAAATAAAGAAATTGAGAGAAATCCGAGGGAATTGTATTTGAAATTAACTCCAGAAATGATTTTACCTGAACTAGATTCCTTTTTGAAAGATAACTTACAATAAAATTAATATTTAAAAAAATTAAACCATTAAGGAATTAAGGTTCATTAATCAGAAATTACTTAATAAAACTTAATATCTAAATGGTAAAAAATCTATTTAAAAAATTTACTTTTTTCAATATTTTTTAAATCAGTCTTAAAGTGTGTTTTTTAAAATAACATAATTATCAATAAAAAATTAAACCATTAAGATTTTAAGGTTCATTAAGGTGTTACTACTTAATGAACCTTAACATCTTAATGGTAAAAAAAAATCTATTCAAAAATTACTTTTTCACTATCCCAAAATCGGTCCAAGTGGATTTTAAATCTTTGGTTTCTTTACGGATTTGTAAGTTTTTTTCAATCATTTCGGGTTTAACATAACCACGAGCATGATCTAAGTGTATACATACAGTGGAATATCTTATTTGTTTGGTTTGAATGCCAAGATTCAATAATCGTTCCCCAAATTCACGATCTTCTCCCCCATATTGCATGCGTTCGTCAAAGCCATTTACAGCAAGTAAATCTTTTTTCCAACCCGAAGCATTATGTCCGTTCCAACTAGCAGTAGTAGGTGTAATAGAGTTTAATAACGAACTTCGCAATCCGTTAGGAATAAACTTACTATTTTTAAAAGAACAATTAATTCCGTTGTTTTTCAACCATTTGATATCAAAACATTTACCCGAATAAATTTCTTCTTTTGTAATATTTTCGGATAAATCCATGGGTAATTTATAATATCCACCAGATAAAAAATAACCCTCTTCGCGTTGCTTAATGTGTTGTTCGATAAAATCTTCTCGAGGAATACAATCGCCATCGGTCATCAAAATATAATCGGTAGTAGTGGCAAGGATGGCTTTGTTGAGAATGATTGTTTTTTGAAAACCATTATCTTCATGCCATACATGAATAACAGGAAAAAAAACTTCCTTTTGAATTTCAACAATGCAGTTTTTGGTTCTTTCGTCCGAACCATCATCGGCAATGATCACTTCAAAATTTCTATAGGTTTGGGTATTGTATCCATAAAGCACTTTTTTCAACCATTCGGGCGAATTGTATGTGCTTATAATAACTGAAATATCTTTCTTCATTGCATTGCAAAGATAAAATATTTTATTTAAGTTTGAACTCCACAATTAGACTATGCAAACCATCACAGTAATAATACCTGCTTACAACGAAAGAGACTATATTCAGGACTGTTTGCAATCGGTTTCGTTTGCAAATCAGATTATTCTTATCGATTCATTTAGTACCGATAACACTGTTGAAATTGCTGAAAAGTTTAATTGTGAAATACTGCAACGCAAGTTTGATAATTTTTCCAATCAAAAAAACGAAGCCATAAAACATGCCACTTCCAACTGGATTTTATTTGTTGATGCCGACGAACGTGTTACCCAAAAATTGAAATTCGAAATTTTGGAAACCATCAATAATCCTAAGCACGATGCTTATAAGATTAAGTTTCCACATTTTTACATGAACCGTTTTTTATACCATACTGAAAATAAAGTAGTTCGGTTGGTAATGAATACCGATATTCATTTTGAAGGATTGGTTCACGAAAAATTAATCCATCCTGGAACCGTTGGTTTATTAAAAAATTTCATGATTCATTACACCTACAAAGGGTTGTTTCATTACATCAAAAAGAAAGATTCTTACGCTTGGTTTCAAGCAAAAATGGCCAAAGACAAAAACAAATCTGCCAATTATTTTCATTTGGTTTTCAAACCTATTTATAGATTTTTCCACACCTATATTATCCGAAGAGGATTTATGGATGGCGTTCCCGGTCTAGCCGTTGCTTCTATTGATGCTTATGGTGTTTTCTCCAGATATGTGAAGATGATTTTGATTGATAAAGGTTTAAAATAACCGTAGTTTCCCTAAGCGCAATTTCCATTTAAAGGCAAACAAACTGTCTTCCCCTTTGATGTCAATTCGTTGCACTTCAAATTTATTTTTAAACGGAAATTTATTTACTCTATTCCCAATTCGGAAAGCCATTTGAATATTATTTTTTTGTAAAATTTGAAAGAAAGCCTCTTTGGCACTTCCTTTCTTAGGATAATTCCCATACGGATAAGCTATTGCTGGAGTTACTTTTAAATCATTTGCAGAAATAAATTCGAAACTTTTATCCAAATCGTCTTGAATTTCTAAAGAAGTTAGAGTGCTATATTTTCGATGGTAATATGAATGGTGTGCTAGTTCAATAATTTCTGAATCTAATGATTTCAATTGCTCGATAGTCATGATCCCTTCGCTTCCTTCATTCCATAAATCGGCTTTTCCAACATACGAAAAAGGAATAAAAAAAGTAGCCTTTATTCCGTATTTTTTAAGCAATGGAAGTGCAAAAAGCAATTGATTTTCGGTTACATCATCAAAAGTTACCATTAAACTTTTCTTATTAATTGTAGTCTTATCAAGGATTTCCGAAACAAAATAAGTTGTATATTGATTATCAACAAGATACTGCAATTGCTGCTCCAATTTAGAAACAGAAATTGTTAAACCAATACTTTCCTTTTCGTTTGTTGAAACGTTATGATACATCAGAACAGGGAATTTTAACATATTTTAATAGGAATTAAGTCAAGGTTAACAAATAGTTGGGATAATAGAATGGTAAAAGTAATAATTTCGCTAAAAGTAATATAATTTCGATGCCTCAAAATAATAAATTGCCAAAAATAACGGCATTAGCTATCACACTCAATGAAGAATCTAACGTTAAAAGATACATAGAAAGCTTATCCTTTGTGGATGAAATAATTTTTATTGATTCACAAAGTACAGATAAGACTACTGCTATTGCAGAAGAAATGGGTGCTAAAGTCCTACTACGAAAATTTGACGATTATTCTAGTCAGCGAAATTATGCCATAAGTCAAGCAAAGAATGATTGGATTATTTTCTTTGATTTGGATGAAATAATATCTGAAGAAATTCAGATTGAAATTCAAGAAAAAGTTTCAAATCCCGGAGAAAATGTTGCATTTTATGTAAAACGCAACTTTTTTCTATTCAATAAACATCTAAAACATGGAGGATTCCAACACGATAAAGCCATTAGATTGTTCAACAAAAACTTCTGTATTTATAATGGAAATTTAGTGCACGAAGAAATAAAAACAGAAGGTACAATCGGAATTTTAGCACATTCTGTAGATCATCTTAGCTATAAAAATTTCGACCATTATTGTAGAAAATTAAATTTTTATTGCAAACTACAAGCATCCAAACTATATGAAAAGAAAACAAAACCTAATTTATATCATTTTATAATAAAGCCTACCTATCGTTTTCTTTGGCAATATTTTTATAGATTAGGTATTTTAGACGGAAAAGAAGGATTTCTTTCTGCTAAAGTGAATTCATTTTTTGTTTTTAAACGGTATTTAGAGCTTTGGTTATTAAACAATAATATTAAGTAAATATTATTATTTAAAAGCCAATTTAGACTACATTTAATGTATTATTTAAAAGTGTTATTTAAAAATATTATATTTGTATTTTTTTTGATTCCATAAAATGTCACAAAATACCATTATCCCTAAAATAAGCGCCCTAGCAATTACTTTTAATGAGGAAGAAAACGTTGAAAGATATGTGCAAAGTTTGTCTTTTGTTGATGAAATTATTTTTGTAGATTCACAAAGCACGGACAAAACGATTGAAATTGCTAAGAAATTAGGTGTTCAGGTAATTGAAAGAAAATTTACAAACTTTTCAGAACAAAGAAATTTTGCCATCAGTCAAGCTAAAAATGATTGGATTGTGTTTTTTGATTTGGATGAAATTATCACGAAAGAATTAGAACAAGAAATTAATAATACAGTCTTAAATCCTGGTTCAAAAGTAGCTTTTTTCGTAAAAAGGAACTTCTTTTTTATGGGGAAGAAGATACAATTTGGTGGTTGGCAAAATGACAAAGCCATTCGCCTTTTTAATAAAAACTTCTGTAAATACAATGGAAATTTAGTCCACGAAGAAGTTAAAGCTAACGGAATGATAAGCGTTCTGAAAAATGCACTAAACCATCATAGTTATAAAAATTTTGATAATTACAATGATAAACTAAATTTATACAGCAAATTGCAAGCTGAAAATTTATATAGAAAAAAAGTTAAACCCAATGCTTACCATCTTATTTTCAGACCTATTTACCGTTTTTTATGGCAGTATTTTTTTAGATTGGGAATATTAGATAGAAAAGAGGGATTTATTTTAGCGTATATTCACTCTTTTTCGGTGTTTAAAAGGTACCTACAACTTTGGATGTTGAATAGAAAAATTGATTAAAAAAATATTCGAATGTTTGATATAGCCTCAATTATTATTAATTACAATTCGAGTAAACTTACTCATGAATGCATTAATAGCATTATTTCTAAGACAAATCCATCTCTTAATCATCAAATTATTGTAGTTGATAATTGTTCGCAAAAAGAAGATTATTTAGCTTTAAAACGCTTTTGCAATTCACATCCTTTTACTAATTTACAACTAGTTCGAAGTAAAATCAACACTGGTTTTGGTGGTGGAAACATGTCAGGTTTTCATTTTGCAAATGCCAAGTATATTGCCTTTGTAAATAACGATACTGTTTTTTTAAACGACTGCTTATCTATATTAAAAACTGCCATAGAAAAAGACAACTCCATTGCAATGGTCGGTGGCCAATCCTATTCTGAAACAGGAAAACAAATGGTTGCTTTTGATCATTTCGCTTCCTTATCTAAAGAAATATTTGGGCGTGATTTTCTAGAAAAAATAAACCCAAATAAATATCCAAAACGGAAATTAGAATATACTAATCCAGTCAAAGTAAACTATGTTCAAGGTAGCTTCATGTTGGTTCGAACCGAGGATTTTAATACCGTTGGAGGATTTGACACCAATATCTTTTTATATTATGAAGAAACAGACCTTTGCATTCGTTTAGCAAAAATGGGCAAGTCGTGTTACTTGATTCCCGAAGCCAAATATATTCATTACCACGGTGCCAGTACTCCTCAAAATATAACTATTAAAACCGAACTTAAAATTTCTTTATTATATATAATACGGAAACATTATGGATTCCTTTCGTTTTATTTTTTATTGAATTATCTAAGAATAAACTATGTTTTCAGTACTATTTTCAAACCAAAATATTGGTATTTATTAAAAGTTCTTTTGGCAGGTGCACCACTTTCAAAATCACTAAAAACAAAGCAAGTTATCCGCTTAGATTAATATTTAGCTATTAAGTTTTGAAAATAATTTTTCGAATTGATCTTGAAAATAAAAATCATATCCTTCACCACCGATTGGAAAAACAACAGGAAGAAACGGGTTGGCTTCCAATATTCTATTCACTTTTAAACCTTCAGCAATAGCAAATGAGAAGGTTTGATTGGATATAAACAATTTTGAAGATTTAATTATTTGAGCCATTTCTAAAAAGTCTTTAACATCATAAAATTCAATATTGGGAACTTCTTTAATAAATTCTTCATATTCTGCTTTAGTACCTAAAAACAATAAATTATTATATTTTTTCAAAAAAGAATAATTAATTATTGGGTTTCTTCCTCTGAAAGTCCGAACTATAACTATTTTGTCTTTAATCATTGGGTGTGCTCCCATTTCTAGGAAGGGCAAACTCATATCAATCTGAATTCCAACAAGATGATAATACCATCTTATAGAATGAAATTCCATTTTAAAAGGTAAATCTCTAAACAAATCTAAATCAATATCAATTGGATTATTATTGTAAATAGTAACATTATTTATATAAGATTGCGATACAAGAAAAGGTTCCATCATCAAATAAGAACGTTCTGTAATCATAACATTCCCTGTAGGATGTTTATGGTAATTTCTACCTATAGTTTTATTAATAGTAATGAATAAATTACAAGTGTGTATTTTTGAAATTTCTTTAATAACAGCTAGCGCATAAACTAAATCACCTAAATGACCTGAATGATTAAAATTAATTTCTTTTTTTTCTGAGATTACTTTAGAAATTAATCTCAAATTATTTTGAAAATTTTCATCAAACCGGTGAATAATATTTTCATCTTTTAATTGTAATTTATATTCAAAATATTTTGGCTTGTTTACTCTTTTTAACCAAAATTTCTTGAATTCAGAAACTACATCTTTAACATTTATTCCCATTTTTTTTATTAATTGAAATTAAATATTTTATCTATACTTTTATAGGTTGATTGTATATCATTGTTATCAGTAAAATACTTTTTTGATTGAAAGGAAATTTCTGAATAAAAATCCTCATCGACTAACAATTTATGAATATAATCAGCAAACTCTTGTTTATCATTCGTAACTAAGCAACCATTATTTGTTTTATTTAAAAGACCATCTACTGCTCTCTCGTTACAAACAATTGGTAATCCAAAAGACATTGCTTCAATAACTTTAATTTTCAATCCTGTGCCAGAAAACATAGGACAAATTGCTATTTTAGAATTGGTGTAATAATTGTATAGATTTGCTGCAAAATCAATTTTGGTGACATTTTCATATTCAGAAATTTCTTTGCATATCCCTCCAATAACCATAATTTTCATAGATTTATTTAGTAATGGATATACATTATTAAAAAACCATTTAACACCCGTTACATTGTGCGTATTATTACTAGCAATATAAATAATATCATATTCTTTATTAATACTTTGAAAATGATTACTCACTAAAGGATGAGAAATTATTTCAACTTCATTATTCAAAAATTGTGAAAATAAATATTTTTCTTCAGTAGAAATCACAATAATTTTGTCAAACAATTGCAATAATTTAATTTCAGTTGAAAAGAATTTTCCTAATTTAAAATTCTTAGAATTTTTAAATTGTGATGTTAAAAAATCATGGGTATCAACAACTAATTTAGCATTTTTCAAATGTTTGTTTTTATATATTAAAGATGCCCAAGACGCATAAGATATTACAATAAAATCATAAGAGTTTTTCTTTAATATTTCATTAAAATCATTTTGTTGGCCAGGCATCACATTATTAAATCTTTTAAGCTTTCTAAATATTTTATTTAATAAAGAATATCTAAAAAAATATTTTAATTTGCTTTTATTCTTTTCGAATTTTCTAATAAAAAAATGATTTGCAACTAATTTTTCACTAATTAATTGTTCGTTTTTTAATAACGTATTTTTATCGTTAAAATTTTCTGAAACAAAATCCACTTCAATATTTCTATCTTGAAAATAATGAAGAAGTGCTAAAGCTCTAGCATGATTTCCTTGTGATAACAATAATGGATTTTCGGGATAGAAATAAAGAATTTTCATATTTTCTTAGGTAAAAATAATAGAATAATATTTGATACTCCTTTTAAAATTTTCCAAGCCAAAGGAAATTGTTTTATATATAATATATTTCTAACTCTTTTAGAAACAACATCTTCCAAATTTTTGTAATCATCAATAAATGCAGAAAAATATTTCTTCATTACTAAATCTGTTTCTTTTTGAATGGCTTCTTTTGAATTTGAATTAGATGATATTCCTTCAAAATCATAATAACATATAAATTCATCTATGTGCTTATAGGAACAATTTTTTATACAAACGGAATATATTATAAATTCCCAATCGGCAATTATTTTTAAATCTTCATTATAATAAAAAGTTGATTCAAATAGGGATTTTTTTATAAATGTTGCCTGATGACAAAGACTATTATAGGTAAAAAAATGAAAGGTTAGCTTTTCAGGATAAGTAACAATTTCTTCTACTAAATCATTAATAAAAATAGCATTTCCATAAAACACATCCCTAGTGCCATCTAGTTTTTTTATAACATTTTCTATTGTTTTATTACTAAAAAGAGTGTCGCCACTATTTAAAAACAACAAATAATCCCCTTTTGCAACATGGATGCCTTTGTTCATAGCATTATAAATGCCTTTATCTGGTTCACTTATAGAATAATTAATAAACGATTTATTAAGTTCAATTTCATCAAAACTTCCATCAGTACTACCTCCGTCAATTACAATATACTCAAACTCATTACAAGTTTGATTTTTTACGGTTTCAAAAGTTTTAATCAATCCTTTTTTATCGTTATAATTTATTGTTATTATAGATAATTTATTCATTACTAAGATTTATTTTTTCCAAAATTTTAACCACTTTTTTACTCGTTCCTTTTTAGCTCTTTTAGTTCTGTACTGAATATTATGCTCTGTTTTTAAAACAAATAAATCGGCCTCTTTTGAAGGCAAAAAAATGGTTGGATGAACTAATACATCATCCAGTTTTCCATAGGGTAATGTATCAAACCCATTGTTATTAAAGGTATGTGTTGCATTGTTTCCAAATCCAATATTTGAAATCAAATTAACATTAGGTATTATTGACAATCCATTATTAAACATATTGGTAATCGTCCATTGATAATCCCATGTATTTATTTCATTATTATATAATTTTTCTATAATTTCTTTCCAATCATTAGCTATAAAAGTATTATTAAAAATATCAAAAAATAGTTTATAATGATCTAATTCTTTATAATTTTCTAATTCAACATCATAATCTTTCCAAGCTGTTCTCCAACTAGCCCAACCCCAAACGTGTGTTAAGTTAGAAAAATAATAACTACTATTAGAATGCTTAGTGCCCTTTTGAAAATTACTTCCTGTAATAAATCTTATTCTATTATCAAGTCTATATTTAAGTAGCATTTCATCACAAAATCTAAAAAAATCATAGTTAGGCAAGCAATCATCCTCCAATATTATTCCTTCTTCTTCTTGTTCAAAAAACCAATTTATTGCAGACGAAACTGCATATTTACAACCAAGATTATTTTCTCTAAAAAGAGTTTTAACTTCACAATCCCAATCAATAGCAGAAATTATTTTTCTAGTTTCATTACAAAGAATTATTTCATCTTCAACAAAAGTTCGAGGTCCATCTGCTGCAATATATAATTTATTAGGCTTAACCTTTCTAATTTCTTCAAAAACTAAAGAAGTAACATCTGGTCTGTTAAAAATTAAAAATAAAACTGGTGATTTTGTAGTATATATGATTTCGTTCATTTATTAATAATTTATTGCTTTAGTATATATTTCCATACATTGTTTCGTTGCAATTTCCCAAGTAAATTTTTTAACATGTTCCATTCCTTTTTGAGAATACAAATTTGCAAGAGTTTCATCATTAATCACACTAGTAACTTTGTTTTTTAAATCGTTCTCATCATTCAATTCAAAAAATATTCCCGCTTCACCAGCAACTTCAGGGAATGAACTGTTGTTTGTTAATATTACTGGGCAACCACAAGACATTGCTTCAAGAATGGGTATTCCAAATCCTTCATATTCCGAAGGGAATACAAAACACTTTGCATTACTGTAAATTAATCCTAATTCATCTTCCTTAAAATGATAATAAATAACTTGATTATTCAAACCTAACTCATTAATGAAAATTATTTCTTCATCATTGAATTTACCTCCTCCCGCACAAACAACATATAAATTTTCATCCGAAAGTAACAGCTCTTTTATTGAGTTTATAAAAAAAATGAAGTTTTTATAAAATGATCTAATTCCTACAAATAAAATATATTTTTCAGGTAAATTCAATTTTACATTATTGTTTATTTCAATAGAATTACCATGATAAATAACTTCTATTGTTGAGGAATCAACGTGTGGGTAAAACTTTAATATATCACTTTTTGTATTATTAGAAACGGCTATGATTTTGGTAGCTTTTTGAATTAATATTTTTTTATTATTAATTATTTCCTCCCCATTCTCAAAAAACTGCGGATATAATTCATGAATCATATCATAAACAGTCAATACAAACGGTTTATTATCAATGAAATTTAAAAAATAGGTGTCAAAATAAGTTGGAATAACTAAATCATAATCTTTATTTCGTAAGGCCCTAGTTGACTTATTATAATTTTTTTTATTGATTTTTCCTCTCAAACTAATTCCCATAGAAGTAAGAAAACGGACTAGAAATAGAACTCTTTTTTGGGTAGGGCTTATTAAATTACTTTCGTTAAAATATATATTATTTGTATAATAAAGCGGAATATCAAACTCAACTCCTTTTTCATTTAATAAAAATGAAAAAATTTCAGTGTAATATCTTGAAATACCACCGAATTTTTGATTATTAAATATTTGTGGTTCTAAAAGTAATCTCATTACAATAAATAATTAACTTATTTTGCATTAATTTGCAAAGCTCTTCGAAGCAAAGATATAATATAAAATTAAAAAATAATGAATTGTAAAATATGCAACGGTGTTTCAGAAAAAATTTTTGACAAAATTATTTTGCAAAAATATAAATCAAATTATTATAAATGTGTCTCATGTTCTTTTATACAAACCGATGAACCTATTTGGTTGAAAGAAGCTTATGGTAGTGCAATAACATCCCTCGATATCGGGTTGCTATACAGAAACAATTTTTTAGTTGACGAAATATCTAAAATTATTGATTGTTGTTTTATTGATGCTACAATAATGCTTGATTTTGCTGGAGGTTATGGCAATTTTGTTAGATTAATGAGAGATAAAGGTTATGATTTTTATAGACAAGATGTTTATTGCGAGAATCTATTTGCCAAACATTTTGATATTACTGACATAGAAATAAAAAAGTTTGATTTAGTAACAGCATTTGAGGTATTAGAACATTTACAAAATCCGATAAAGGAAATTGAAACCATTTTGAATTATTCTGAAAATGCAATTTTTTCAACAGAATTAATCCCGGAATCTAATTCAGAAGCAGAAAATTGGTGGTATATTGCTCAAGAAACCGGTCAACATATTGCTTTTTATTCAAGAAAATCAATGGAAATTATTGCAGAAAAATTTGGGAAAAATTATTATTATAAAAATAATAATATTCACCTTTTTACCAATAAAACTTTTGATAAAGAGCAAATTAATTATGCTTTAAAAGGTAAAAATAAAAAGAAATACTTATTTGGTTTGATAAAAAAGAAAATTAAAGAATTTAATATCAACAGAGAATCTCTACTTCAAAAAGATTTTGATCACATAAAAAGTTTATTAAACACTACTGATGAGCGATATTAATACCGAAGTTCACAATGCCTACGAAGTCATAAAAAATGGCGGAATTATTCTTTATCCAACGGATACCGTATGGGGAATTGGTTGCGATGCAACTAATGAAGAGGCTGTTGCCAAAATTTACGCCTTAAAACAGCGTTCCGATTCTAAAAGTATGATTGTGCTAATGAATGGTGACAAAATGATGTACAATGTTTTTAAGGAAATACCGGATTTAGCCTGGGAAATTTGGGATTTATCGAATCCAAATGATGATGAACTAGAGAAGCAAAAAGCAACCACCTTAATATTGGATAATCCAAGAAATGTGGCTGCCAATTTAATAGCTGAAGATAAAACTCTTGGCGTAAGAATTGTAAAAGAACCTTTTTGTTTCAAACTGATGGAACGCATGAAACGACCTTTAGTTTCAACTTCAGCCAATATTTCTGGTATGTTTGCACCAAAAACTTTTAAAGAAATTTCCCCTGAAATTATAAAAGGTGTAGACTATGTAGTAAATTTGCATCACGATAAAGTTTGTAAAAATCCATCTACAATAATAAAATTATCTTTAAATAATCAAGTTAAGATTATTCGAAAATAATAAAGTTTCAAGTTTAAGGTTTCAAGTTTAAGGTTAGTAAACTTGAAACCTTAAACTTGAAACCTTAAACAAAAAAAATGAACTACACTAAAGCACTAGATAACCCCATATTTAAAATCATTGCACAAGCAAGTCAAGAACTTAACGTGGATAGTTATGTGATTGGCGGTTTTGTTCGCGATTTTTTATTGCAACGCGATTTTAAAAAAGATATTGATATTGTTGCTATAGGTTCAGGGATTGATTTAGCTTTAAAAGTATCTGAATTACTCCCTAACAATCCAAAAGTTCAGGTTTTTAAGAATTATGGAACCGCAATGTTGCGCTACAAAGAAATTGACGTCGAATTTGTAGGTGCCCGAAAAGAAAGTTACAACCAAGACAGTCGCAATCCTATTGTAGAAAACGGAACTCTTGAAGACGATCAAAATCGTCGGGATTTCACCATAAATTCTTTGGCTTTTTCTTTGAATACAAGAAATTATGGAGATTTGGTAGATCCATTTAATGGTTTGGAAGATTTAGAAAACAAACTACTACGAACTCCATTAAATCCAGATATCACCTATTCGGATGATCCTTTACGAATGTTGAGAGGAATTCGATTTGCTACCCAATTAAATTTTGAAATTGAAGCAGAATCGTTAACAGCAATTGAACGCAATAAAGAACGTATTAACATCATTTCTGGCGAACGAATTGTAGAGGAATTAAACAAAATTCTTTCTACAGACAAACCGTCTATTGGATTTTTACATTTATACAAAACTGGTCTTTTAGATATTATTTTACCCGAGCTTACTGCTTTAAATAATGTAGAAGAAATTGAAGGACATACCCACAAAAACAACTTTTATCATACCTTGGAAGTGGTGGATAATATCTGTCCAAATACAGATGATGTTTGGTTGCGTTGGTCGGCTTTACTGCATGATATTGGAAAAGCACCTACCAAAAAATTCTCCAAAAAACAAGGCTGGACCTTTCATGGTCATGAATTTTTAGGAGGAAAAATGGCAAAGAAAATCTTCGAACGCTTGCACATGCCTTTAAATAACAAGTTAAAGTTTGTGCAAAAAATGGTAATGATGAGTTCTAGACCAATTGTCTTGGCTCAAGAAATTGTAACCGATTCGGCAGTTCGTCGTTTGGTATTTGATGCAGGAGAAGATGTAGATGATTTAATGACGTTATGTGAGGCGGATATTACGACCAAAAATCCTGCAAAATTTAAGAAATACCACAACAATTTTGATGTTGTCCGTAAGAAAATAATTGAAGTGGAAGCACGCGATCATGTGCGCCAATTTCAGCCACCAATTTCAGGGGAACAAATTATGGAGCTCTTTAACTTAAAGCCTTCACGTGAAATTGGAATGCTAAAAGAAGCTGTGAAAGAAGCAATTCTAGATGGTAAAATCCCGAATGAATACCATGCAGCTTATGAGTTTGTTTTGAAACGGGCTGAGAAATTAGGCTTACAGAAAGTTTAACTATTGTTTTTTTCTTCTAAATGAAAAAAAATATAATTTTATAAAAAATTAGATTTATGAATATCGCAGAACTAAAATTAGAATTGATAGCAAAAATTATTCACACGAATGATTTAGAAACTTTGATGAAAATTGAAGCTGTTTTAAACAATATTCAACAAACAATTCATAAAGTAAATGAACCACCAACTACTTATATTAAAACTGAAAAAGTTCTAATTCTAAATGAATGGCAGCAAGCTAGAATTGATATTTCTTTAAAACAAATTGAGAATGGAGATTTTATTTCGCATGAAGAAGATCAATTAGAATTAGAAAAATGGTTTCAAGAGCAAGAAAAATAATTTGGACTTCATTTGCTAGGAAAACTAGAAATTCTATTTTTGAATATTGGAATATTAGGAACAAATCAAAAGTTTACAGTAAAAAACTTAATATTTATTTCTCTGAAACAATAGAAAGAATTGCTATTAATCCAGAAGCATCTATTGCTACAAATGCCGAAAATATCAGAGCTGTTTTAGTTCGAGATTATTATCTAATTTTTGAAATTAATGAATTCAAAATAAAGGTTCTAGACATCTGGGACACAAGACAAAATCCCCAAAATTTTCCAATAAAATAAAAATGAAACAAAATAAATCTGTAATAATCTGGCTTTTATCTGGTTGTTTTTTAGTATTTGTAATGGTGGTAGTTGGTGGCATCACGCGCCTAACTAATTCCGGACTTTCTATGACCGATTGGCATTTGGTAACCGACACTTTTCCGCCGTTAACTGAAGCCACGTGGCAACAGGCATTTGAAGCTTACAAACAATTTCCAGAATACAAATTAGTCAATATTCATAATAATTTTCAACTTGCCGATTATAAATTTATTTATTTTTGGGAATGGTTTCACCGATTTATCGGTCGTATAATTGGATTGGTTTTCATAATTCCATTTGTATATTTTTTGATAAAGAAAAAATTAGATGCAGAAACCTTAAAAAAATGCGGCATCCTTTTAGCAATGGGTGCTTTTCAAGGATTTTTGGGTTGGTTTATGGTAAAAAGTGGTTTGGTAAACAATCCCGATGTGAGTCATTTTCGCCTTTCTTTACATTTAACTTTTGCCTTTATTACATTTGCTTATACCCTTTGGGTAGCTTTAGATTTAATTTATCCAGCTAAACGCGAAGTTATAATTCCCTTAAAAAAAATAGCCAGAATCACCTTTGCTTTTTTGCTGTTGCAAATAATTTACGGAGGATTTGTTGCTGGTTTAGATGCTGGTTTTATTCATAACCATTGGCCTTTAATGAGTGATGGACAATTTTTTCACGAAAGTATTTTAGTAGAAAAAGATTCTTGGCTTTTGCGATTTACAGAAGGAAAAAGTGGCGTTCAATTTGTACACCGAACTATTGCTTATGTAGTAGTAGCTTTAATTTTATTTTTGTTTTTCAAAAGTAAAAAACACACGCTTTCTAAAGAACAAAAAAACGGATTAAATATTTTGGTATTGTTAGTATTTTTTCAATTTACACTTGGTGTTCTAACATTGTTATATGGCGTTCCTATGTGGTTGGGCGTTACACACCAAGCCATGGCATTCTTTTTATTGGCAACAATGACTTATTTATTACATCGATTATCCAAATAAATTAATAATCCATGGTTTCAATCGTGGACAATCCGACTATATTGTCACAGTTCTTTTTACCAATTTTAAATGTCTAAACTTGCAGCAGAAGATAAATTTATAGACCTATCCGATTACGGAAGATTCTTTGGGAGATTTCTTGCTAATCAACTTAAAAATACTCGCTTCACTCCTATTCACGTTACTATTCTCTTTGGAATTACTGGTTTGATTGCTATTTATTGTATTTTAAATAATCACTATTTATTAGCTGGATTTTTTATAGTTTTAAAATCAGGGATCGATGCTGCCGATGGCGAATTGGCACGTTTAAAAAACACACCTTCTTATGTAGGAAGATATTTAGATAGTGTGTTTGATATTATTCTGAATTTTTTATTTCTGATGACCATTTGTTATGTTTCTAAAACTACAATTTGGTTAACATTTCTAGCTTTCATCGGAATTCAATTACAAGGAACCTTATACAATTATTACTATGTAATTTTAAGAACAAAATCGGTTGGTGGAGATACTACAAGCAAGATATTTGAATACAAATCGCCTAGAGCTTTGCCAGGAGAAAGTCAAAAATCTGTTGATGTATTATTTTCAATTTATTCACTAGTTTATGGTGTATTTGATAAAATAATTCACCTCTTAGATTCTGAAGCTTATAAAGTAAAAACATTCCCAAATTGGTTCATGACATTTCTTTCCCTTTACGGATTAGGATTTCAATTGCTAATTATTGCCATAATGCTTCCCTCAGGATGGATTGAATTTATTGTGCCATTTTTTATTATTTACACCTCATTAATTTTTGTTTTAATTGGAATAAGGAAATCATTTTTCACTTAAATCCAATAGAAAAAAAATTACTTACTTTTATACTATTTAAATAGTTACCTACTTTACTATTTTATTATCTTAAAATTTACTTAACTATTAACTTATAAATTAAAAGTTAACGTTTATTAATAGTTATTATAGTTTTAATAAACTAACATTGCGGTAATTAAAGATATTTTTATAAAATAATTGTTTAATTACTAAACCTACTAGCAAAAAAACAAATGCATAAAATAATTCTTTCCGATGTGAATTGTCTCCGAATTCTATTTGAAATTGAAGCATTAGATATTTTACAAAAACTTTACGGGCAAGTCTATACGACCCAGGAAATCGCAAAAAAATTTAAAGGCAAATTGCCTTGTTGGATTACCATTGAAACGGTAACGGATAAAATGCGTCAAAAAATATTAGAAATTAAACTAGCAAAAGAAGAATCAAGCGCAATGGCTTTAGCTTTAGAAAATCCAGATTGCATCTTAATTCTTGAAAAACCTAATGCTATAATTATAGCTCAAAAATTCAATATGCATTTTATTGGAATTCTTGAAATACTAATTATTGCTAAACAAAACGGAGTTATCCCATTTGTAAAACCATTTTTAGAAAAGATAAAAACAACCAATTATAAAATTTCAGAAGAATTGGAACTATTTGTTTTAAAAGAAGCCAATGAATTGTAAAATTTATTTATTTAACTAATAAAGATTGTCTTAAATTCATAAATAACATTTCAATTAATACTAATTTGTTCAAAAAAAAACACAAACTATTTTCCAATATTATTCTATACTAACAATATTTAGTATCATTGTAGTATTAATAAATTAAAATATGAAATTACTAAAATCATTAATGGCCATTGCATTATTTATGACAATTAATACTATTTTGGCGCAATCTGTTACTGAAAATTGGAAACAATTAGGGAGTTTTCACGAATTGATGTCTAATTCTTTTAAACCATCAGAGGAGGGAGATTTCAAACCAATAAAACTTAATTCTCAAGAATTAGTTACCAAAGTAGATGCTTTAGATATAACTACAATACCACAAGAAATAAGATCTCCAAGATTAGAATCGGTACTTACAGTATTGAAAAACCATACTAAATCACTTAACGAGTTAATAAAATCCAAAGCCCCTGATGCAGAAATAATGAGGGAATTTGAAAATGTTCACGACATCTATAACAGGGTTATTTATGAATGTGAGCAACCAAAGAAATAAGTATCCAACCTAGCCGAAAGCTAGGTTTTTTTTTATAGTACCCTTACTTTTGATTTTGTATTCTTACCTTTGCAAAAAATTATTACATGTCAAATATATATTTAGGCTATCATTTTACCATTACACCCAAAGAATCGGGATCGGAAATTTTAATTGCTGAATTGGGAGAAAAAGCCTTTGAAAGTTTTATTGAAACCGATTTAGGAATTGTGGCTTACATCCAAAAAGACCTTTGCACTGATAATGTATTAGAAGATATTTACATTTTAACTTCTCCAGAATTTACTATTACACATTCTATAGAAGAAATAGACCAAGTGAACTGGAATGAAGAATGGGAAAAGAATTTTGAGCCTATTGATGTAGATGGAAATTGCCATGTTCGCGCACCATTCCATCCAAAAACAGAAGCCGAATTTGATATTGTTATTGAACCTAAAATGAGTTTCGGTACAGGACACCACGAAACTACACACATGATGATTCAACATTTGTTAGAAACAGATGTAACTGGATTGAAAACCCTTGATATGGGCTGCGGAACTGCAATTCTTGCAATTCTTGCCGAAATGAAAGGTGCCAAACCTATTGACGCTATTGATATTGACAACTGGTGTTATTTGAATTCAATTGAAAATGCTGAACGTAATAACTGCCATGAAATTACCATTTATGAAGGAGAAGCAGCTATGCTTAAAGGTAAAAGTTATGATTTAATCATTGCTAACATTAATAGAAATATTTTATTAAACGATATGCAAGCCTATGCAGATTGTTTAAACAAAGGCGGAATACTTTTATTGAGTGGGTTTTACAATGAGGACATCCCAGTTATTGATGCCTCTTGCACCGAAAAAGGATTAACTTATGTTAAAAAATTCGAAAGAAACAATTGGGTTTCTTTGAAATATGTAAATTAGTAGTTTTCTTTATATTTGATGATTTATGAGTACCATTGAAAAAGTTCAAGAAGAAGTTTTAGTAGAAGAACAATTGGGCGTCAACCATGAAATTGTGCTTTATAACGACGATGTAAATACTTTTGATCATGTTATTGATACCTTGATTAAAGTTTGTAAACACACTTCAGAACAAGCCGAACAATGTGCGATTTTAGTGCATTATAAAGGAAGATGTACAGTAAAAACAGGTTCGTTTGACGAATTAAAACCACTTTGCACCCAATTACTGGAAGCAGGATTAAGTGCTGAAATAGAATAAAAAAATACCCCAAATACTAATTTAGTTTTTGGGGTATTTCATTAATCAAAAAAAAGCTATCGTTTCACAACCCTCAAAGTTCTCACCTCTTCACCTTGAGTTACAACAACGTTGTAAACACCAGTTGGATAACTATCTCCTATTTGTTGTTCCACCATATCTGAAGGTTTCACTTCTCTTCTCTCGATTAGTCTTCCTGTCATATCATAAACCACAATACCTAACTTATCTGAACTTGATGTCTTTAAGCTCAAATTAAAAGTTTCTGTATATGGATTTGGATAAGCTATTACATTAAATTCCTCTTTTAAAACAACTGTTTTAAGTATTGCACAGTTTTTAAAGTATACTGAATACGCTGCTGAATACACTGCCGAAGAGCAACTATTAGTTATTTTAAATCTAAAATAAGTTGCACTAGTTGCGGCTCCTATAACAGGTACATAATTTTGAGCGGCTAAAGTTGTTGAATTTGCATTGGTAATGTTAGTCCATGTTCCCGTTGCTGCACTAGTTGATGACCATTGCCATTGAATATTTTCACCGATAGAACCAGCTCCTATTGTTAGCGTTTGGGAAGCAGTAGTACAAATAGCTGTAGTAGCTGAAGTAGCCGTAACAGATCCTGTAATTGTTTTTGCTACTGCCAAAGGATTAACCGTTACTCCAATTCCTGTAGTCCCTGAAGAACAACCATCAGTATTGGTAATAATAGCTCTAAAATATGTAGTAGCTGTTAATGCCGGTGTTACATAAGTAGCAGATGTTATTCCTGTTCCCGTGGTAACATTTGCATAAGTTCCTGTCAACGTAGTTGCTTTTTGCCATTGAATGGTTCCTGAACCATAATTTACAACGGTTACTCTTGTAGTAAGTCCTGAGCATATTGTCGAAGCAGTAGCTGAAACAGTAGCTATAGTTGATGGTTTTACCGTTACAACAATTGTTGAATAATCAACACAAGATCCGCTAGTTAATTTAGCTCTATAGGTCGTTGTAACTGGAAGAGCACCAGTTGCTAAGGTAGCTGTAGTACCTGTTACGGTTGTCCATGTATTGCCGTTATCAGTTGATTTTGCCCATGAAATAGCACCCACAGAACCCGCTAAGGTTAACGTAGTACCTGTGTTGGTAGGACATAAATCATTTGTTGCTGCAGTTATGGTTCCTACTGTAACTGGTGTACTTACCGTAATAGCTATAGCATTAGAAAGCGCTGTTGCAACACATTCACCATTTTTAGCTACTACTCTAAACCAAGTATTTTGGGTTATAGCATCAAAATTGTATGTAGATGTTGTGGCACCATTAACATTGGTAAAATCAGTTGCAGTAGCTGAAGTCGTTGATTTTTGCCATTGAATACTACCAACATATCCAGTTACTTTCAACTCTTTACTGCCTCCTGAACATACCGTTGATCCTGTCGTATTATTTACCGCTACTGTTCCTCCTTTTGCAGCCGGAAGTATGTTTACAGGGAATACAATTGAAGATACTGTACTACAAGTGCCTAAAGTCACATTTGCTCTAAAGACTACTACAGTAGTTCCTGTGGTTGTATTTGTCAAAACACCAGTTGACATCGTTGCGGTAGTTCCTGTTACTGCTGTCAAAGTAGGGGTTATAGCAGTGTAATAATTTGCTGATTTTTGCCAAGTAATTGTTCCTATATAACCACTTAAAGTTAGAGAAGTAGCTGTTCCTGAACATATAGTATTTGAAGAACCAGCTGTTAAGCTTAAATTCCCTGCCACTGTAGTTCCCACAATAACTTGAACTGGAGCCGCCTCTTCTGTATTACAAAGTCCACTTTTCACGGTTGCTTTAAACCATGTTGATTGCGTAACATTCGTAACGATATAAGTAGTTGTTATCCCTGAGGTTGAAGTAGTAGCAAAGCTAGTTGCTGTTCCAAGTGTAGTAGTTGGCACATTAGTATAACTCACACCATCTACAGAATATTTCCATTGGATAGTGGTACCTACATTAGATACAAGTTTCAAAGTAGCACCTCCTCCTGTACAAACCGTTCCAGCACCCGTAATAGTTCCAGCTACTGTGGTTGGATTTACCACTATAGTTTTAACAGCAGTTGTGGCACTCGTAGCATTACATGAGTTAAACACGATTACTCTATACGACTTATTGACATCTGCAGTAGCTCCGTAAATAGTGTAACTATCGCTTGTTGCTCCTGCAATGTTTGCAAAAGTACCTGTAGCACTAGCAGCTGACTGCCATTGTAATGAAGTCCCCGAATAACCACTAACAACTAATTTCATATCGCTTCCTAAACATACTGAGGCAGGACCAGTAATAGCACCTGCTTTAACAGTAGTTATTATCGATAGCATGGCAAGGTTGGAAGTAGTACTTCTATTACAAGAATCAGTAACTAGTACTCTATATTGGGTGCCAATAGCAGGCAAGGTAGCTGTTTTAGTTACCACTAAATTTCCCAAAGTAAAGCTTGAATACACAGCCCCTGCGTTAGCACTTGTAATGGTAATCCATGACGGATTAGGATTGGCCGTAGTCACTACTCTATATTGCCAAGCTTTAGACAAAGAGGATATACTAGTCGCTACAGATAGTAGAGCTGTAGAACCCACAGCCGAACAAATATAGGTACTAACAGGATGCTCAGTAATTGTAATTGCTGGTAACACCTCAACCACAGCACTAGTGATTGTTGCACAACCCGCTGCATTGGTTACAGTAACATATACAGTAGTGGCGTTACTTACTGAGGTAGTTTGCGTCGTAGAGCCTGTAGACCAGTTGTAGGAAGCATATCCTGCACCTGCATCAAGCATTGATGAACCACCTTCGCAGAAAGCAAGTGTGCCGCTGATGGCTGGCGTTGGTAAAGGATTTACGGTTACATCTACTGTAAATGCGGCTCCTACACATCCCAAAGGAGATGTTGGCGTAACTGTATAACGTACAACTCCAGTATTTGTAATACTTGTATTAGTAAGGACTTGCGCTATTGAGGTCCCGCATCCCGCGCTACATTCGCTATAGCCGGTTACTGTTCCTGAAAGAAGCGCTGCTGTATAGGTAAAGGTAGTTCCAGTTATTGTTGAGTTAAGAGCAATACTTGATGCTAAACCGCTACAGATGGCTTGAGCAGATGCCGAGCCAACAGGTAATGGATTTACTGTAACCGTCACAGCCGTTCTTGTACTTTCGCAAGTAGCCACCGTTTGGGAAGCATAATAGGTTGTTCCTGTTACTAAAGCAGTACCACTTGTTAAAGCATTTCCATCAGTAGCAACATCATACCATTGTATATTAGTTCCTGTAGCTACTAAATTAGCAATTGTTCCTGAAGTACAGAAAGTTTGAGAAGTAGTAGTTGGAACTGCAGTTAAATTAACAGTAACACTTACTAGGCCTGTGACAGTATTATAATTGATTGTGTCGGTCGGGGTAAATGTATATTCTTGGCTTGTAGTTCCTGCATTAGGATTGGTACTTGGTGAAGTAAAACTAAAAGAACCTGACACATTAGCTAAACCGCTACTTAAAGTAGAAGATGCAAGAGAATTACCTAAACATATACTACTTGCCTTAGGGGGAGTAGTAATGCTTGGAGTAGCTTGGGTTACCGTTACACTTACCATACCTGTAACTGTAGTATAATTAGTGGTATCTGTTGGGGTAAAAGTGTAATCTTGATTAGCAGTACCTGCACTTGGTAAAGTACTTGGCGTAGTAAAAGCAAAAGTACCTGACACACTAGCTACACCGCCACTCAAAGTAGAAGAAGCCAAGGTTTGACCATATTCAATACTGCTTGCTGTTGGAGCAGTAGTTATGCTTAGAGTAGCTTGTGTTACCGTTACACTTACTGTACCTGTAACTGTAGTATAATTAGTGGTATCTGTTGGGGTAAAAGTATAATCTTGATTAGCAGTACCTGCACTTGGTAAAGTACTTGGCGTAGTAAAAGCAAAAGTACCGTCTACACTTGCTACACCTCCACTTAAAGTAGAAAAATTCAAGGTTTGACCATATTCAATACTACTTGCCGTAGGGGCAGTAGATATGCTTGGAGTAGCTTGGGTTACCGTTACACTTACCATACCTGTAACTGTAGTATAATTAGTGGTATCTGTAGGGGTAAAAGTATAGCCCTGATTAGCAGTACCTGCACTTGGTAAAGTACTTGGCGTAGTAAAAGCAAAAGTACCTGCTACACTTGCTACACCTCCACTTAAAGTAGAAAAATTCAATGTTTGACCATAAGTTATATTACTTGCTGTAGGAGCAGTAGATATGCTTGGATTAGCTTGGGTTACAGTTACACTTACTGTACCTGTAACTGTAGTATAATTAGTGGTATCTGTTGGGGTAAAAGTGTAATCTTGATTAGCAGTACCTGCACTTGGTGCCGTACTTGGCGTGGTAAAAGCAAAAGTACCTGCTACACTAGCTACACCGCCACTCAACTGTGAACTCTGCAATGATTGCCCATAATTAATTGCACTTGCAATTGGTACATTATATATACTTGGAGTCTTTTTAACTACTATTATACTTACTGTATTGGTTTTTAAAACTGTACAACTGCCACTTTGTACCACTACTTTAAAATAAGTAGTAGTATTTAAATTACCTATCAACCCTGCGTATAATGTAGTACCATTATTAGCAATGGTAGTAGGATTGGTAAAATTAATATCTGATGATTTCTGCCAATTAAGTACACTACCAATATTGCCGGTAAGTGTAAGATTATTCCAATTTGCATTTGGAACACTATAAGTTAATTTAAAATATAGATCATAACTAGAAGCAGCAGTACCATTTTGATACATTACACCATTTGCGTAAGGATTACTGGTTGAGTAGTAAAGTAAAATATCCGAATGAGCGCTAGTAGTGGTAGATAACATTAAAGTATAGTTACTACCACTTATAAGGCTAACGCTAGAAGGTAGCACAATGGTATTTATACCACTAGAAGTTATAGAAACGGATTGAGTGGATAGGACTGTACCAGTAATACCGCTTCCATTTAATATTTTTAGGGTAAAAGTTCCAGGATAATAAACTCTATAAACACTTATAGCCACACTTGATAAGGTAGTATTGATACTTGGAGTAAATGACTGACTGACATTGTAATTATTATAAATTTCATAAAAAGCATTAGTAGTACTAGTGTTACTTTCACCTGCTACAGTTGCAGTACCTGTTCCAACTGAACCAACATTGATAGTTTGATTACTTGCAATGGTTCCTGCTACTGTCATTGTGTTGATTGTGATTGATTGACCTGATGCTATACCCGCAGAAGTATTAACTACTAAAGGTCCTGATGTTGTGCCTTGGGCTATAGTGGCAGTAATGGAATTGCTACTATTAATCGTAAAGCTAGATACTGGCGTACCATTTATACTAACTTTAGTAGCTGTATCTAAATTAGTACCATTAATGGAAATGTCACTACCTGTGCAAGCAATTCCGGTGACAGAAGAAATTCCGGTAACAGAAGAAATTGTCGGCCCAGTAAAAGTATTCGGCCAAGAAAATCCATTGATCCAGTTAGATTGAGAACCAGTTAAAGAAAAATTAGATAAAGCACCATTTTTTAAATTACTCGATAAATCATTCAAGGTAGTTACCCCTGTATTTGTTCCATTAGCAGTTCCTTGGTTAAAATTAAAATAGTTTACTAAACCTGTTGGGTTACCTGACAACTCATTATTCATATTGCTATTAATGTCTTGAGAACTTCTTACTACGCTCCACAATCTCACCTCGTCTAATGTTCCCTTAAAATAAGTACCACTGGGGAAATCTTTGCCCACATACATATAACTTGGAGTAGTTAATGAATTAGTATTTGGGTGTGTGTAAGAAGCTTCCAAAACTCCATTGATATACAATTGCATTAGACCTGTAGATTTATTTCTGGTGGCAGCTACATGAACCCAAGCACCTGTATTTACTAAAGAGGTTGAAAAAATAGTATAATCTGGGTTTCCTACACCAAAAGCAATTTTGTTACCTATTAATGATATACCAAAATCATTCACAGTTCCGCCAAACTCTGCATCAACAATTCCCATTCCCTGATACCACATAGTACCGGTATTGCCTGTTTGCGTGGTTTTCATCCAAAATTCTATCGTAAAGTCATCTCCAACGGTTCTTGATAGGTTTACGAAATCATCCACTCCATCAAAATTTAAAGCATTGTCTTGTGCTTGTGCTTTAAAAGTTAATAGTACAAGGAAGACTGCAAGAACTTTACTTAATTTATGTGCATATTCTATAAATCGTCGTGTTTTCATTTTTTAATCTATTTTTTTATTAGTTAAGATTTGGACTGCAAAAGAACATTTTACTAAAAATATTCGCAATAGCTACGTTTGGTTTTCCTTGTTTTAAAATTGGATTTCCGTTTTTTGGTAGAACTTTATCTTCTTACTAGTTTCTTGGTATGGTAGAAGTTGAGGAGCAAATATAAAAGTCCATATAATGAGATTGATTTTAGTGAACTCAATTAGTAAAACAAAAACAAAACATATTTTATAAAAAAAGAAGTTCTATTATATAGCTAAAAATGAAGTTTTAAGTGCTTAGAATACGTATTTTTCCAATTATTGAGATAGCATATCCATTTTTTGAGATGGTTGCTGTATTTTTTTTATGATTATTATAGTAATTTTGAAATTCGATTTTAAATACTATAATTAGGTTTAAAAATGCTCTTCATTTAAAACAAAATTAGCTTTATGTTAAGTAACACTATATTATTAATTACTTCCATATTAGGATTTTTAAGTACCGCTTTAATCTTAATAAAAAATAAAAGCAATGGGAATTCATTGATTAATAAATACTTGATTATTATCACTGCCAATGTCGCCATACGTTTTTTATTTCATTGGTTATCAGAATCCTATCCTGAAATACATATCGGCAAATTAATAACCATAATAGATGTTAGCTTTGTGATGTTGATACCCTGTTATTATCTTTATTTTCAAAACATTATCTATGAAAAAAAGTTTGAATTATCTAATTTGTTTCATTTTATATTACCGCTAATATTAGGAGGTATATTTATTTCAAACCGTTTTGCACCATTTAGTATGATAGAATTGTATTTGAAGCTCTTTTTTGCTCTTGCCATTTTATTTTATGTTTTTTATGCTACAATTGGATTTATAATGCTCTATAAACATGTTTGGCGTCGCAAAACTCAAATTAAGGTTATTCAAAAACAAAATGAACAGATAAAAAATTGGTGTCTGTTTCTGTATTTTTCATTTATTTTGATATTTATTATAAGACTAGTTAATGGAATACTATCACCTAAAATTGGAAATTTAGGCAACAATAACCTTTGGATGCCCGCTTTAGTTTGGATAGCTATTTTTGTAAAAATAATCTTGAGTCCAGAAATTTTATTTGGTTATGACCTTTTAAATAAAACAATAAATAATGCTACCGAAAAAATAGTACTCAATACTGTATGGCAAATAGAAGGTACTTCAATACCGCTTACAAGTAATAAGGATAAAAAACTGGAAGGAAAAATGAAACCTTTGCTGACGGTATATTTGCACCAAATTGAAGAACTTTCTTTTCATACTACTACTTTTCGAAGTCCCAATTTGAGTATAGAAGATATTGGTTCTGCATTAAATATTCCTAGCAGCCATATTCATTATATTTTAAAATTTCACTGCAACGAGAGTTTTTCTGATTTAAAAAAAATTGTTCGCATTAACGACGCTACCAAATTACTTGAAAATGGCTATCTTATAAATCACACGGTAGAATCTCTTGCATTAAAAGTTGGATTTTCTTCTTATAATACTTTTATTATTGCTTTTAAATCCATTACAGGAGTTACGGTACAAGAATATGTGAAGCGGTTTTAATTTGCCCGTCAGGAGTAGTAAAATAATTCCTCAAGAGTAGTAAATCTATTATTTAAAAGGAAACTTTAGTTTTGTATTATATTTTATAATCTACTAAGCTCCGTTTAAAAACGTATTCAACATTGATCCTTACCCATTGCTATAAGCAGACAAGTGATATAGGTTTTTCTGATTTTAATTAGATATCGAGTAACGGTAATATCATTTGCAAAACAAAATTCAATTAGCTTCTCGTCTGTTCTAAAAAAAACCAAATTGGAAAAATGGGTACTTGTAGGCGAACCTATTCACAAAAGAAGCCGAACAAAAAAAAGATTTCAATTCTAGTATAATGAAATGTTCTAATATAGTTAGTTGTTTAGGCTTTCCGAATTAGTTTCTAAATTTGGAAAAAAAATTACATATATCTTTACTTGTTTTAAACCAAACCATAATTTAAAACAAAGAAAAAAATTCCTGTCTCGAATAAGCAAGACAGGAATTAATTATCAATATTAATTCATTCTTCCAATAGCACAACTCACAAATGATTTTGCTTTTGTACCCAATTGATTTTTTTCTCCTACTTCGGGATAACCTTTTTCTTTCAAGGTTTCTTTCACTTCGTGTAATGCCAAATCGTCTTGATAATCAAAGGTAACCGAATCGTTTTCTACATCAACCAATACCCCAGAAACATTAGCCAAATCACTTAACTTCGTAGTAATCGTATTAGCACAACCATTACATTTTAAATTTTGTATAAACAGAGTTGTTGTCATAATTGTTTATTTTTGATAAACAAAGTTAAGCCAACAATATACTATTTTATGTAACATAAGTAACACAAAACCAAATTAATGCGGCAAATTATCTTTGAAGAATCCATAAATAAAAGTTCCGAATAAGGCCCCAAATAATACAAAACCTACAGTCATAAATCCTGCGCCAATTAAAATAAAAATTGGTCCAGGACAAGATCCAACTAATGCCCAACCAAATCCGAAAATTAATCCGCCCATCCAATACCTAAAAGTACCACGTTCTTTACCTAAAATTTCAATAGGCAGTCCATTGATATCTTTAACACTAAAACGTTTAATTATTTGAATTCCAATAACTCCCGTAACAATTGCAGTCATAATTATTCCATACATGTGGAACGAATCAAACTGGAACATTTCATAAATTCGGTACCAAGAAACGGCTTCTGTTTTGGTTAAAACTACTCCAAATACAAATCCTACCACTAAATATTTTATTAAATTCATTATGTCTTTTTAAAAAATTAAGGGAAAAATAAAGTTTACCATAATTAAACCTCCAATAAAAAATCCTACCACTGCTTTTAAAGAGGGCAATTGAAAATTACTCAAGCCTGATATTGCGTGACCAGAGGTGCATCCTCCGGCGTATCGAGATCCAAAGCCAATAAGAAATCCCCCGAAAACCAAAAGAAATATCTTTTTTGGCGAATGAAAAACATCCAATCCAAAAATAGCATCTGGAATTAATTTGCCATTTGGTGCGTCAATTCCTAATTTTTGTAATTTCAAAATGGTATCTGGATTGATAGAAACATTTGTAGCATTGGATAAAAAATGGGTTGCAAAATAGCCTCCCATCATCGCGCCAAGCACCACGACTAAATTCCAACGTTGTGATTTCCAGTCCCAATTAAAAAAAGAAACTCGTTTGCCAATTCCGGTTAACGAACACAAACTTCGAAGATTGGTTGACATTCCAAAAGTTTTTCCAAAATATAATAAGCATAGCATTACCATTCCGATTAGGAAACCAGAAATAGACCAATGCCAGGTTTGAGATAAGAAATTCATTTCGTATTATTTTTCACAAAAATAGAGAGAGTGGTTTGATTTTTGATAATTAATTAACATATTTGAATGAAAATAATTCTATTTATTATAATGAAAACCTTTCAACTACTAATTCTATTACTATTTACAGCCTTTTTCACTTCTTGCGGAAGCATAAAATCGACACTGCAAAATGTGGATGACACTGCCATAAAACCTCCTGTGAGAAATAATCAATTTATGATTATCGAATATGCTTCGGATGGAAGATATGGTTATGATAAAGACTATCCTATCAATCTAGGATTTGAAAATGAGAAATTTTCACCAAAGAACATTGTTTATTTTTTCAATGCTTTGGAAGGCCCTAAAGGCGAAAAAATAAATTACACTAAAATAGACAATTGTTGTCCTTTCCCTTCTAAAAGAAGCGTTATGGGCGCTGGAACATTAGAGGTTTATGTAATTACTTTGGAAGGAAGCGATACAAAATTCAATTTGTATGTAAACATTTATGAAAAAGGGAAAGTACTTTGCCCAAAAGGTTTAAAAATAAAAAAATACATTCAAGAATAACTTTTAATTAACAAAGAGAAACCTTCTAAATGGAACTACTAGAAGGTTTTTTCTTATTATCTTTGCAAAAAATTTCAACAGATGAATTTAACACATATTCCCCAAATAAAGCATACCGAAAGTGGCAACTTCTTCCTTCTAGCAGGACCTTGCGCCATTGAAGGTGAAGAAATGGCTTTTCGTATAGCGGAAAAATTAATGACCATTACCGATAAATTGGAAATTCCTTTTGTTTTTAAAGGTTCATTCAAAAAAGCCAATCGTTCTAGAATTGACAGTTTTTCTGGAATTGGAGATGAAAAAGCATTGAAAATTTTGAGAAAAATTTCTGAAACTTTTTATGTTCCAACCGTAACCGACATTCATACCAATGAAGATGCTGTGATGGCTGCCGAATATGTAGATGTTCTTCAAATTCCTGCTTTTTTAGTGCGCCAAACCGATTTAGTGGTTGCTGCTGCAAATACTGGAAAAACGGTGAATTTAAAAAAAGGACAATTTATGAGTCCGGAAAGTATGAAACATGCCGTTCAAAAAGTTTTAGATTGCCATAATGAAAATGTAATGGTAACCGATAGAGGGACGATGTTTGGATACCAAGATATGATTGTAGATTACAGAGGTATTCCAACCATGCAACAATATGCAACTACGGTTCTAGATGTTACCCATTCGTTACAACAACCCAACCAAACGATTGGTGTTACCGGTGGAAGACCAGATATGATTGAAACCATTGCCAAAGCAGGAATTGCTGTTGGTGTAGATGGTATCTTTATTGAAACCCATTTTGACCCAGCAAATGCTAAAAGTGATGGTGCTAATATGTTACACTTAGACTATTTTGAAGATTTAATGACCAAGTTGGTGGCCATTAGAAAAACCATAAATCAATTTTAATTTTATTACCATGTTATCAAAATTAAGAATTCTTTCTGTTCTATTTTTAGGAGTTTTAGCATATAATGTATCTGCACAAGAAACTCCAAATCCTGTTAAATACACTGCACATAATAAAGGAAAATTTTACTTTTTTTGGGGAGGCAATAGAGATAGTTATACCAAATCGGACATTCATTTCAAAGGAGATAATTATGATTTTACGGTTGCTAATGCTATTGCAGACGACAAACCAAAAGGTTGGCATGTAGATTATGTTAACCCAAGTAGAATGACTATCCCGCAAACGAACTTCCGTATGGGGTATTTTATTAACGACCATTATAATATTTCTCTTGGTTTAGACCACATGAAATATGTTATGCGACAAGATCAAATAGCAAATGTAACTGGAAATGTAAATCTTCCATCAAGTGATGCAGGATCCATGTACAATGGGGTTTATAATAACACTCCCGTTAATTTTTTAACTAATTACATTGATTATGACCATGGAACACCTTTCCCATTTTTAACATTTGAGCATACCGATGGTTTAAATTATATTAATTCTGAAATTTCACGTGTAGATGATTTTTCTAAACTTTTTGGAATTACCAATACCGATAAAATTCAAATTAATCTTACCGAAGGTGTTGGTGGCGGATTTTTATATCCAAAAACAAATGCTCAAATATTAGGCTACAAAAGACACGATGATTTTCATGTTTCAGGATTTGGTGTTTCTGCTAAAGTTGGAATTAATGTAACTGTTTTCAAACATTATTTTGTTCAAGGGGAACTTAAAGGAGGTTATATCAATATGAATGACATCCGAACTACTGCAGTAACTAACGATACAGCAAGTCAGCATTTTATGTTTTTACAGCGAATTATTTCTTTTGGAGGTATTTTCAACCTTTAGATATATTATAAACCAATTATTTAAAAATGTTTAAAAACTTTGCTGTTTTAAAATAATTGCTCTTTGACTAAAAAACTCCGAAAGAAATTACTATTTCAATCGGAGTTATATTTTTAAAAAAGTTCACTGAACACTAATTACTGAGTACCGAATATTGATCACTGAACACTATTTTAATGTCCTCCACTAATTTTTTTATCAAAATCGATTCCCTGACTTTTTAATATCGAACTTACTTTCCAACCATAAAATGCTAGATAAGCAAAACAAAGAACTCCAACTATGTAACTATATTGAATTCCTATTGAATCGGCAACGGTACCTTGTAACCAGCTTACAATTCCACCACCCATAATCATCATAATCAAGAAACTACTTCCTTGGCTAGTGTGTTTTCCCAAGCCACTTACTGCCAAAGTAAAAATACATGGCCATAACGTACTACAGAACAAACCAACGCTAATAAAAGCATATACCGAAACCATTCCGCTAGTTGCCATACCAATACCCAAAGAGAGGATTCCTAATGCAGAGAATATTAACAACATTCGTGCAGGATTTCCTTTACTTGCCATATCTGCAGCAATTAACACTAAAATAATTACAGCATAAATATAGAAAGGTGCTAAATCGTGTTTTGCAATAGCATTAACCATCAAGAATACTCCAAAAGCTAAATACGGTGCCACAAATCGTAATATTTTTTGCAAATCCATTTTATCGGTAAAGGCTTCTACCGCTCCAGTCCATCGACCAATCATTAAACTAGCCCAATATAAAGAAATATAAGGAGCAATATCTTTAGTTAAAAAACCAAGGCTTTTTTCCATGTAAGCGGGTAAATTACTTGCTGTAGAAACTTCTACCCCAACATAAATAAATATAGCAATCATTCCCAAAATTAATTGTGGGTATTTCAAAGCCGAACTTCTAGAATTTTTTTCATCATCAACAGATTCTACGATAGTTGCAGGATGTTCTGGTAAAGAAGACATTTTAAGCAATATTGCTACAAGTAAAAATGCAACTCCCAATATTAAATACGGAATTTTCACGCTTTCAATACTCATTTCGGTATTCCCTGAAGCAGCCGATCCAAAAATGGCAAAACTCACAATAAGTGGCCCGATGGTAGTTCCAAGATTATTAATTCCTCCTGCTAATGTCAATCGTTGTGATCCTGTAGTTATTGGACCTAAAGCAATTGCTAATGGGTTGGCTACTGTTTGTTGTAACGAAAACCCTAAGGCAACGGTAAACAAACCTGATAACATTAGAGGAAACGAATGCATATTTGCTGCAGGATAAAACAATAAAGTTCCTAAAGCAGAAATAGTTAATCCTAATGCCAATCCGTTTTTGTATCCAATTTTGTTTACTAAATCTTTTCCTATTGCTAGTGAAATTAGCATGTAAATTATAGAACCTACAGTATAAGCGATATAAAATGCAACCGAAACCAATTGGCTTTGCCCTTGCGTTAAATCGAATGCTTTTTTGAAAACGGGAATTAAAATATCATTACTTGCTGCAACAAATCCCCAAAAGAAGAATACGGTTACTAGCGGAATAAATTGCGCCCAATTAGTTTTAGTTTGTTCTGAATTCATAATTTTTTAGTTTGGTTGGTTTTGGTTTGTTAATTTATAGGTTGAAAACTAATAGCAGTTCCCCCTCCGTTAGCCAAATGTAATTTAATTTTTGATTTAGAAGTAACTTGAATAGTTTTTATTGCATAACTTTTTGGATTATTTTTCCAATCGGAATCGGTACCATCCTGATATACAATGGCTTTGTATTTTTTATTAGGAGAAAGAAAATCCAATTTAATTTCGGTATCTCTTGCATTTTCATCGGTAATTGCCCCCAAAAACCAACGTTCTCCATTTTTTTCTTTTCTTGCAACCGTCAAATAATCGCCTGGTTCTGCCTCTAAATATTTAGAATCTTGCCAATCTACAGCAACGTCTTTTATGAATTGAAAAGCATCTGGATAACGCTCGTAATTTTCTGGTAAATCGGCTGCCATTTGCACAGGTGAATACATGGTTAGGTACAAAGCCAATTGTTTTGCCAAAGTGGTATGCACTTGCTCGGTTTTGGTTTTATCGTAATAACTCATTTTGATTTCAAAAATTCCAGGAGTGTAGTCCATTGGGCCACCTAATAATCTTGTGAAAGGCAAAATAGTTTCGTGCATTGGCGGATTCCCAACACTCCAAGCATTAAATTCATTACCACGAGCGGCTTCGGCAGCAACATAATTAGGAAAGGTTCTGCTGTAACCTGTTGGTCGTGAACTTTCGTGAGAATCTACCATAATTTGGAAATCGGCTGCGCGTTGTGCTACAAAATTGTAATGATTTACCATGGTTTGTCCATCATGAAATTCGCCACGAGGAATTATTCTTCCTACATAACCCGTCTTCACTGCTGGGTAACCGTATTCTTTCATCAAATTAAAAGCACGATCCAAATGTCTTTCGTAATTAGCCACCGAAGCCGAAGTTTCGTTGTGCATAATCATTTTTACTCCTTTGGATTTTGCGTAATCGTTTACTTCTTTCAAATTATAATCTGGGTAAGGTGTAACAAAATCGAAAACATTTTCTTTCCAGTTTCCAAACCAATCTTCCCAACCGGTGTTCCAGCCTTCTACAAGAACTCCGTTGAAACCATTTTTGGCAGCAAAATCGATGTATCTTTTAGTATTTTCAGTTGTTGCACCGTGTTTTCCAGATGGTTTTAACTTTCCATCCGCAGCATTTTGTGCATTTTGAGAACCTGCATAATCCCAAGTAGATTTACCCACGTGCATTTCCCACCAAACTCCTACAAATTTCATTGGTTTAATGAACGATACATCTTTAATTTTACAAGGTTCGTTAAGGTTCAAAATCATTTTAGAACTCACAATATCACGGGCATCATCACTTACCATAATGGTTCTCCATGGAGAAACACAAGGCGTTTGCAAATAGGCTTTATCCCCAATGGCATTGGGTACTAAATGAGAGGTAAGTTGGAAAGCCTCAGGAACTAAATCCAAATGCATTACAGGATAATTTACCACTGCTGCTTCAAAAATATTGATATAAATTCCCTCTGCCGATTTCATCATCAAAGGCGATTGAACAACAAATTTTCCAGCAATAGATTTTAATCCAATTCCGTTATTTTTATCAATATTATCGGTGTTTATTTCGGATAATTTCGATTCGGTATAAGGATATTCTTGGCTATCAAAATCTCCAGGAAGCCAAAAAGTTTTATGATTTCCAGTTAAATTGAATTGTGTTTTTTCATCTGAAATGATAAAATAATCTAGGTTTCTTTGCTTCGGAAAATCATAGCGAAAAGCCACTCCTTCATCAAAAACTCTGAAAATAATATTTATTTTTCTGTTAGTTGACGTTTGTGAAAGTGCAACCGTCATTTCGTTGAAATTGTTTTTTATATTGGACAGTTCTCCCAAAACAGGTTGCCAGGTTTCGTTCACTTTCTTTTGACCAATGCTGTCGATGCGGAAATTAGCATCTAAAGCAGGTAATTCTTTTAATAGAATTGCTAAAGTACTTTCCTTTACAATGGATTGGTTTTTATAATTTACGGAATAGGTTGGTTTTCCCTCTTTGGAAAGACTAAAAGTAAGGCTTACCTTTTGGGATGGCGAAAGAATGTTTTGGGAATTACCAATGGCGACACAAAACAATAACACTAATAAGGGTAGTTTTTTCATAATAAAATAAGAGATCCAAGGGCTAAGTAAACTTGGGTTTTTAATTAGATTTAAAATTGAATTATTACTAATAAATAATCAATTTTTCATAAAAATACATTTATAAACAATGCAGACTAAAATTACCTACAAAAAAAGTTTACGCAAACGTTTTCTTGTTGACAATTTCCATAAAAAAATCCCGACTTTACTCGGGATTGAATTTTTATTTTCCGTCTACATAATCTTGTAGGTAAGTGAATCGTTCGGTTAGTTTACCATTTTCGGTCATTTTGGCTCGTTGTAAAATACCGTCTTTATCGCCATTAAAAAATGCTGGAATAACATGTTGCATGAACATTTCTCCAAAGCCTTCGCTGGCATCTTTAGGCAATTCGCAAGGCAAATTATCTACGGACATTACTAATATAGAACCTGGATGCGTGTAAGGAACTTCTTTATTTTCGGAAGCCAAATACCCAAAGAAAGGATCGGCAATAGTAGATGCTTTAAGGGTACAAGCCACTGGACCATCAACATCACAAGAAATATCGGCAACGACTTTAATCTTGCAATCGGCTGCTTTTAGCATTTCGTTGGTTAAAATATCTGGAGCGCCATTTCCATGAAAATGACCTGCCATATAAATATCGGCAACTTTAGTGAATCGCTCAAAATCGGAAGTGTACTCTTGAGGATTTTGATAGAAATCTTTATTATCTAAAACTTTTCCGTTTAAACGTTTGTTATAATCTAAAACATCAATTTGAGTATAGACTGGAGATGAATATTTTTTATTTAAAAAATCGGCTATAGAAACCTCCTTTATCTTCATGGCGTCTAGCATTTCTTTAATTCCCATGCCTACTTTTCCGAAACCTGTAACTACTATTTTAAGATTAGGAAATGTTTGTCTTTTTAATCGAACAATTAAATCTTCTTGATTTTTTAAAGTTTCTGCTTTAGGTAAATTGAATAAATCATATTTGATTCCAAAACCTCTAAAACCATTGTAAGCACCAACAATTCCTGCATATCTACCAAAACCAATTAGTCGTCTATTATTAGCATCTATAATTGTTTCGTGATCGTAAAGTTCGATATTTTTATCCAAAACTGCTTGCAATAATTTTCTATTATAGGGCTGTTTTTTTATGGTATGGGAAAAGAAAAAATATTTTTTATTTGGAATTAATGCATCCACTGGAATTTCTTTAACTCCAAAAAGCACATCACAATCGGTTAAATCCGTTGCCACTTCAATTCCTAAATTGGTGTATTGTTCATCAGTAAAAACTCTAATATCCGATGCTTCTACTTTAACAACGGCGTCCAAATGTTCGGCTTGTAATCTAACTAATTCTTCGGGGGTGAAAACTACTCTTCTATCGGGTGGGTTTTTTCTTTCTTTTACTATTCCAAATTTCATTTTAGGGTGTTCTTGTTTGTTTGTGTGGCAAAAATACCATTAACGAAATCGTTTTCAAAACATTTTAGATAATAATTACAAATACACAAATAGTACTATTTACTGAAAAACAAAGAATTACAATTTTGCAATCCAAGATTGTGAAAAACATGTTAATAGCTTTCTCAAAAACTATTTTGGCAGGGAATTGTATTACTTATATTTGCTTTCTTATCCCAAATTTAATGAAAAATAAAATTATTTTATATAGCCTACTTCTTATTTCACTTAGCAATGTTTTTATTAGCTGCAACAAAAATAAGAGTACTGAAAACACTGTTAAAGTTAATGAAAATGGCCTTCCTGTATTGCACTCTTTACAAGATGAAATGCCCCAACTAACCCCAAGTTACTGTGCAGATAAAAAGTTACGAATAGATTCATTCTTCCATAAAGTATGGAATAAAGAGGATAATGTAAGTTTTTTAGTGGCGCAAAATGGTCAAATATTATATGAGAATTATAACGGATTTGCTAATAGAAGCAAAAAAGAACTAATTACTGCAGATACTCCGTTGCATATTGCTTCGGTAAGTAAGGTGCTTACATCTACAGCAGTTTTGATGTTAGTAGATGCTGGAAAAATTAAATTAGAACAAAAAGTAACCGAATTTTTACCAGATTTTCCTTATCCAGATATTACAGTTTTAACCTTGCTAAACCACCGAAGTGGCATGAAAAACTATGCTTACTTCACTTATGACGATGGTAATTGGGACAGAAAAAAAGAACTTACCAATCAAGACATTATTTCGGTAATGAACTATAAGCATATTCCTTTAGAATCGAAAACAGACACTCGTTTTGGCTATTGCAATACAAATTATGCGATGTTAGCATTAATTATTGAAAGAGTTACGGGATTAAAATACCCAGAAGCTATGCAAGAAATGATTTTCAAACCATTGGGCATGACCCATACTTTTGTATATGAAACGGTTAAACATAAAGGTAAAGTATCGTTATCCTATAAAGGTAATATGGATTTGGCTGTAGAATATTTGGATGGAGTTTATGGCGATAAAAACATTTACTCTACTCCAAGGGATTTATTAAAATTTGATGTGGCTCGATACTCACCATCTTATCTAAATCCGGAATTATTAAAAAAAGTTTACCATGGTTATAGCAATGAAAAGAAAGGAAAACGAAATTATGGTTTGGGAATTCGGATGCTGGAATTTGAAGAAGGAGAACCTTTTTACTACCATAACGGCTGGTGGCATGGTAATACTTCCTGTTACATCAATATGAAAAAAGAGAAAGTTACGATGTTTGTTATCTCTAATAAATATACTCACAAGACTTATAAAACAAAACAATTAGCACCTTTATTTGGAGATTATCCTTTTAAAACTATAGAAGAACAAGAAGAATAAAGTACTTAATTATTTCTTCATCTTTATTTAATACTTTAAAAATAGTTTAACCAATTTAGATTGGATTGCATTTGTATTTGTTAGTATATTTGCAAGCACGGTTTTTTCATGAAGACTAAGCAAAACTTGGGGTCGACTGGTTTTGACAGCAAGTGGAATTGAACAGTAAGCACGTCGAGCATTGAATTTTGGCTCGTAAATATCAATTTTCAAAACACACAAACGGCGAAGGAAACTACGCTCTTGCTGCATAATCTGAATTATAGTAAGATTGGCCACGCTCCTACCAGGTAGGAAAGCAGGATTCACCTCGAAAGCTTTGGTTTATGGCGGTCGATATAGGTGAATCGTAAATATGAACCTAAGAACAGTAAAGCTTCGGAGCTGTTACGAAAAATTAAGAAGATAAGTATTTTGTGGCTGTTTTTGGCCTAGCAAAATAACGAAAACTCAATCAGAAAATAAGCGTGTAGAAAGCTCTTTGATTGCTTGTTTGGACCCGAGTTCGATTCTCGGCGACTCCACAAAAACCTTTGTAAGTTATTTATTTACAAGGGTTTATTTTTTTTAGTTACATTTTTCGTTGTTTTTTTTTGTTATTAGTGCAGAATTAAACACTACTTTATTTTTTAAACCTCATCCTCAAAATAATTATACGAGTCAACTGAACTATCTTCAATTATATTTGAGTAATTATCTTGAAGAATTAATAATTCATAAATATTTGTTTTTATTATTAATAAAGAAAAAACAAAAAGGTAACCTATTGAAGAAAAAAATATTTATAAAATTATTTCCTCAACAATTTACCATTACTACAACACCTCCACCCCATCTTCCATTTTAAGTAAAATATTGTAATAATTAAAATCATTTTTAGTTCCGTTTTCGATTTCAATAATGTTTATAGTGGAATTAGTTTGGGGAATTGCTGGAAAGAACAGCGAAAAATAGCGCCAATCTTTTTTAGATTCAAAATAGTGGTGCTCGGGTCTTATAGGGATTCCGGTAGCTTGAGTCAAAACCAAACGTTCTCCAGTTTCTATTATTTCAATGAAAGTAGTTTTCTCCATTCGTATCCATCCACCACTTATGTATTTTTCTTTGGCAGTATATCCAAAGTCGATTTTTGTATAATCTGGACTTAATATTATACGAAGCAAATCGGGATTACCTATAGAATGACCATTTTTGTTTATCGTGAAAAGAATAATTTTATTTTTTTTCATGTCTTAATTTTTTAGTTCTTTAATTAACCACTTGGGCTCCAAAACAATTAATTCAGAACCATAGGATCTAAATAGTTTTAACAATTCAACAGAAGGAACCAATTGAAGTTTAAACACACATCCACGATCATTTTTTTTACTTGTTTGACTTCCGTGTATAGGATAAGCCTCAAAATAATTGGATACTAATGGAGAAGTGAAAATTACAATTTCTTGTTTGGGTTGGTTTTCAATTGGATAAACACCATAAATATCTTTATAATAATTATTTACAATATCTGCAGATGTTGGAATAAATTTTCTATTCAACAACATGGGCTCGTATACCCTATCAAAACCAAAGGTTCGCAATGCATTATGGCCTTCTGAATATCCTAGCAAATACCAAAAATTATCAAATTCTTTAAGTAATACCGGGTGCACTATTACCGACTTAAATCTTCTTTTCTGATAGGAATAATGTGTAAATGATAAAGGGGTCTTGTTTTTACAAGCCAAAAACAAAATTTCAAAATGTTCAAATCCCCTAGAACCGGATATGGATTCTGTTTCTATTATCTTACGCATGGAATTCCCATCAGGAAATTCTTCTTTATAACTTACTAATATTTTATTTAAGGCATAATTAAAACTTTCACTTACTCTTGAACTTCCAATACTTTGAAGTATCTCTAGTGCTTCTTTAATACTGTCCACATCTTTATAAGATAAACTAACTCCATTGATAGAAAAATTAGGGTCTTTATAATGGTAACCTCTGTTTTGTCTGCAATAAGCAATTGGAGCATCAAAACCATCAGGTTCTGGCATTTTCATGTTTCTAAAGTCTTTTTCCAATGTATCTAAAGAAGGTTTTAAATCTAAAGCATTTTCACATGCTGTTTGAATTTCCTCAATACTTGGATACTTCCTACTCTTGTTACGAAGCACGGAATCAATCACTTTATATCTTCTATAAGCCGATTTTGATATTGACATTTCTAAAAATTTTTATAAATATATAAAAAATATTTATTCCGTATAGATATTACGGAATGAAAATAAATCTTTGCGTCATAATTTAATAAGAAATCAAAAAAAATGACATCATTTGAAAATTAATAAGCTTAAAATCAATTCATTTTATATGCAAAATATTATAACCCTACTGAATTTCAGTTTCAGTAGCAAGTGTTAAAATTGCAAAGTTGGATATAAGAATAATCATACAATTGGATAATCTCATTGATAAGGAGATGACAGGAAGTCCAAAGCAATTGGCTTCCAAACTCTCCATGACTGAAAGAACTGTTTACAATTATATTGCCTTTATGAAAAAAGCGTTGAACGCTCCTATAGTTTATGATTACCATAGAATGTCCTATATCTATAATAATGATGGTGAATTTAAATTTATTAGATAACAAAAAAGTGGAGTTCAGAACCCACTATAATAAACGAGGCGGAACTGAAAAGCCATAAGAGTAAGAAAACCCTAAATTAAATAATTATGAAAAAAACATTTTTTAAAACCGCAGTAATCCTACTTACTGCAATCATGACAGTTAGTTGTTCTAAAGATGGAGCAATAGGACCTGCTGGCGCTACAGGAATTGCGGGTGCAAATGGTACTAATGGAACCAATGGGAATGCTAATGTAATTGGATCAGTTACAGTTTCAGTTCCTCCAAGTAATTGGACAAATGGAGGAGGAACAAGCACTTCTTGGAGTACAACATTAACTTCTCAAGCTATTACTCAAGCTATTGTTGACAAAGGCATGGTTTCTGTATTTTGTCAAGTTGGAAGTGAATGGCAAGCACTCCCATCTTCAAATCCTCAAAATCACTATTTCTTTAACTATGCATTTTATATTGGTGCTGTTGAAGTAAATCTAACTTCACAATCAGGTTATACAGTAACACCAGGAACAAATGTATTTAGAATTGTAGTAATCTCGGCTTCCAATAAAATGGCAAATCCAAATACGGATTGGAAAGATTATAACCAAGTAAAAGAAGTACTTCAACTTCAAGATTAATTTCTTTTTATATCAGTGCCTCACCATCGTGGGGCATTTTTTTAAACTTTTTTTAACTCCGTACAAATGGTGCGGAGTGAGGTTCTAAATTTGCTTCATAAACTTAAAAACTATTAATTATGGAAACACAAAAAACTAAAGAAGAAGCACTTAAACTAACGGATTATGACACGCTAGTTTTTAAATCCCCATTCGCCGAATATACACCGGAGCATGAAATTGGGATTGAAAGTATTAGCATTGACGATCATTACACCCGTATAGATTTTACTTATATTTCTCCTAAGCACTATCCTAATGGAGGTTGGGTACAAATAATTAGCACTGCCTTTATAAGACCTTCCGGCTCGGATAAAAAATACGGTTTACTTAAAGCGATCAATATTCCTATGGCGCCCAATAAACATTTTTTTAAAAGAAGCGGACAAGTGTTGCAATTTACCTTACTCTTCCCTGCCCTACCCAAAACAGTTACCGAAATTGATATTGTAGAAAAACTAGCAGCCGGAAGTTATTTCAATTTTTTTCGGGTAGCGCTTACCAAAGGACAGCCATTATTAATAAACATAAGCAATAACTTTAATTAAATAGATATATGAAAAACCTACCAGAACTTGGCGACGTAGTTGTAATGCGAAGAAACAAACACATTTGGGCAGATGAAAACGGCTTTTACATTATTACCAAATTGGACAAGATGTATCCAGTGGAAATTAAAGCTTTAACCAAATCGAAAACTCATTTTGTTGGGGAAACAATCGCACATAAAAACTTAAACCAATTCATACGCCCAATGAAACTAAAAGCTTCCAATTTCATCAACAAAGAAACCTTTCGTTGGATAAAAGAAACCAATAGTTTAGAGGCTACCACTATGGTGCATTTTATTGGTAATAATCGGGAATTGGAATTCATAATTGCAGAAGGAAAATTAGTTTCTAATGTAGAATTTGAATTTCATAATAAATCTACTGGTTTGACCAAAGGTCGAATGGCAATTGAGTTACCTCAAATGAAAACTGCTTTGTTTTTTCAAGATAAAATCTCGGAAAATCTAAAGAAATTAGCCTTATGTCTCCATTTAATTTAAATAAACTTAACCTGATAATTTAAAATGAATAACCTAAAAACAATATTAAAGTTTTACGCCTATGGCTGTATTGCATCCTTAATTATGTTAGGATTTATTAATATTTACGGATTGCTCTTTGACACTTTTTATTCGTATATCGATTTAGAAATACTCCTAAAAACGCCATTGATAAGTGGTTTGCCATTTGGAACTTTACTTTTCATAGCAAGCCAAGTTAACAAACCTTTAAAAACTGAAAATATATATTTAGTTTTTGCTATTAAAATACTCACTTACTACTGGTTGGGCTTTTTAGCAGGACTAATTATTCTTGGATTTACCCAATTGTATATTTTTGTTTTTAACGAACCCTATTATTATGCAACTATAGAAAATATCATAGCATTTGCTTTACTTCTTGGAGTACCATTGGCAGTATTGGTTCGAATTGGAAAAAAATTAATTGATGATAAAAATATTAAATCTATTGAATAATGAAAAAAGTCATATTGATTTCCAACTATTATGCTATTGGAGGTACTATACCATAAAGAGTGTAAGTAAAATTTAGAGGTTATTTTTTATATGCTTATTAAAATTAAAATCTACCAATTCTATTACTCATCAACTTCAAATATTTTTCTTTCATTTGGTCAGATAAAAAAGAAATTTCTATTAGTTCAGTCCATTTAGAAACACTTTTATTAATATCAAATAAAATAGAATCTATTGTTTTATCATTTAGTTCTAATCGTTCTTTTGCATAATAATCTAAAAGTTCTGTTGACTTAAAATTACTTTTTTTTCCTTTAAGTGAAAGTGCTAACTCTTCTTGGGGATTCTTAATGGAAATAGAGGAATTTAAAAAATCATATACCGGAGTCAAAGTAGTTTTTCCAGCCTTTGTAATTACTGAGAAATTCTTTAAGTGCATGTCTTCATTCCCTGTTATAAAACAAAATAAAATTCTCTTAAAAAAATCTGCTTTTTCTATGGCTGGAAAAGTACAATATTCATCAATTACATTAACTAATTTTTCCATTGTGTAATTGTACTTAGTATCTCTGGAATTTCCAGTCAATTGAGCAAAATCCTCTGTTGCATATTTTTTCCCTTTGCTATATCTATCAAATCTTTTAATAAAATAGGACAAACTACCATCTTTTGAATAAATCAAACCATGAAGAGGCACATCAAGTCCGTAAACTTTTGCCATTTTCATTGTTACGTCTTCATTCTGCGGAAGTTCAGGAAAAATATCGTTTTGAGGTTTGATAATATAATTTCCAAACTGATTTACAATTTCAAATTGTTGGTTTACAACCGAAATAACTGCGCTTAATTTAGGTTGTACGCCTTGAATGGACAATTTATTTGCTCTATTAGCGGCTTCTTGTCTTTGTTCAGCAGCGGAAAATGGTATATCATTTAAACCCGTTAGTTTTGGAGCAATCATTCGGAGTCCTTTTAGACTGTACTTTTCAGTCCCACACAAATCGTAGGTTATTGGACATCTATTCATCTTGCAACTCTTTTACTGTTACAGCTCCAACTAAATCATTTCCAGTTGCAATAAGTTGTGAGAAATAATCATTCTTATCAATTTTTCCAATTTTTAAAAGCCCCTCAAGCATAATACCCTCTGGTAACAAGCCCTCAAAAAATGATGGGAATTTGTCAAATGAGTAAATCGTAGAGGAAGTTGGCATGGTTAAAGAAACTGCTTCCCCATCATAAGTAGTATCGTATTGAAATTGAAAACCTTTAGAGTCATTTTCACTCAACACCCCTGCCCTTTTATCATGAACTAAAATAATTGCTTTTCTCATAATCATTTATCCATCGGACTTTTAAATTGCACTTCAATATTCAATATTTTAATGACGGCTAACAGATTATTCCAACTAACTGTTGTTTTATTTTTTTCAATATCAAAAACTGTTGTCTTTCCTACACCTGCAAGATTTGCTAATTGCAATTGGGTTAATCCTGCTTTCTT
>CANGCT010000008.1 GCA_947452415.1 Flavobacteriaceae bacterium | reverse complement strand
TTTTTTCATCAGCCCAGGATTTGTTCCCGAAGTTGCTGCATTTTTAAAAAGCAAAGGAGTTTTATACAGCCCAGGTTGCATGACGCCAACCGAAATAATAACAGCCGAAAATGCTGGAATTCACTTTATAAAACTTTTCCCTGGCAATATGCTAGGGCCAGAATTTCTTAGCGGAATTAAAGATATTTTTCCAAAGTTATTGTTCATGCCAACAGGTGGTGTGGATACCACTAAAGAAAATATTGGCGGCTGGTTCAAAGCAGGAGTTTCTGCTGTAGGAATGGGAAGCAAATTAATCAGTAAACAATTGATGGCTGATAAAGATTATTCCACCATAGAATCGGAAACGAAAACAGTTTTGGCTTTAATTCAATCGATAAAAAACTAAATAATGAAACGCCCATGACGGAAGTTTTTCCAATACATAGGCACATGATTTTAGGCGTTCCATCTTCCATTAAAAAACAAATAAAATATACAGATGAAAACAGTAGTTATAACAGGAGCAGGAGGTGTTTTGTGCGGTACATTGGCAAAAGCATTGGCTAAACAAGGCTACCAAATAGCACTTTTGGACTTAAAAAAAGAAGCCGCAGATGCTATTGCTAACGAAATTAATGCAGCAGGCGGTAAAGCAATTGGCGTTGCTGCCAATGTGTTAGAAAGAGATTCCTTAGAAGCAGCCAAAAAAGAAGTTAATGATAAATTGGGTACTTGTGATATTTTGGTAAACGGTGCTGGTGGAAACCATCCCTTAGGAACCACATCCAATCCATTTTTATTGGAAGAGGACTTACTAAATACCACCGAAGGTTTCAAAACTTTTTTTGATTTGGATGCCGAAGGGATAAAGTTTGTTTTCAATTTAAATTTTATTGGAACTTTATTGCCAACGCAAGTTTTTTCAAAAGACATGATAGGCAAAAAAGGTTGCAGTATTTTAAATATTTCTTCAATGAATGCTTTTACACCTTTAACTAAAATACCAGCATACAGTGGTGCAAAAGCCGCGGTATCCAACTTTACACAATGGTTGGCAGTTCATTTTTCAAAAGTGGGAATTCGTGTGAATGCTTTGGCTCCTGGATTTTTCTTAACCGATCAAAACCGTGCCTTATTAACAACTCCAGATGGTGCATTAACACCAAGAGGAAACAGCATTATTGATCAAACCCCAATGGGAAGATTTGGAGAACCAGAAGATTTAATTAGCACCACGCTTTATTTATGCGATGAAGCATCTTCATTTGTAACTGGAGTGGTTATTCCTATTGATGGAGGTTTTAGCGCTTTTAGCGGAGTATAAAAATATAGTACTAATATTAGATACAATAAGTTATGGAACAAACATGGAGATGGTACGGACCTAATGATCCTGTAAAATTATCTGACGCTAGACAAGCTGGGGCAACAGGAATTGTTACTGCATTACACCATATTAAAAATGGTCAAGTGTGGGAAGTGGACGAAATCATGAAAAGAAAAAATGAAGTAGAAGCCGCAGGATTAACTTTTTCGGTTGTAGAGAGTATACCGGTTCATGAAGATATTAAAAAACAATCGGGCGATTATTTAAAATATATAGAAAACTACAAGCAAAGTATCAAAAACTTAGCGGAATGTGGCGTTAACATTGTGTGCTATAATTTCATGCCTGTTTTAGATTGGTCAAGAACCGATTTATCTTATGAAATGCCCGATGGTTCCAAAGCATTGCGATTTGACATCAATGAGTTTGCTGCTTTTGAATTATTTATTCTAAAAAGACCCGGAGCAGAAACTACTTATACAGAAGCACAAAAAGCTAAAGCAAAAGCTACTTTTGAAAAGTTAACCGATGCCGATAAAATAAAATTACAACAAAACATAATAGCTGGTTTACCTGGTGCTGAAGAATCCTATACCGTAGAAGATTTCTTAAAAGTGCTTCAAGGTTATGATGGCATTGATGCTACTAGATTGAAAGAAAATTTATATTATTTCTTAAGAGAAATCATACCAGTTGCGGAGAGTGTTGGCGTATTAATGGCTATACATCCAGACGATCCTCCTTATCCAATTTTAGGATTGCCAAGAGTGGTAAGCACTGAGGCCGATTTGATACAATTACTAAATGCAATTGATTCTCCGTCTAACGGATTTACAATGTGTACGGGATCGTATGGAGTTATTGCCGAAAATGATTTGCCTGGAATTGTAGACCGTCATGGCGATAAAATGAATTTTATTCATTTAAGAAGTACCCAACGGGATGCCGAAGGAAATTTCTATGAAGCCAACCATTTAGAGGGGGATGTAGATATGTATGAAGTAGTAAAATCGATACTAAAAAAACAAAAAGAAACCAAAAGAATCATTCCAATGCGACCAGATCACGGGCATCAAATGCTAGACGATTTGAATAAAAAAACCAATCCAGGTTATTCTGGAATTGGACGTTTAAGAGGTCTTGCGGAGTTACGTGGTTTGGAAATGGGAATTGAAAAAAGTCTTTTTTAAAACTAATTTATGTCGGATAAAATATTTATTACGGACGATTTTTTGCTGCATAGTGATGCCGCTAGAACACTGTACCACGAGTATGCAAAAAAGCAACCCATCTTTGATTACCACTGCCATTTATCACCAAAAGACATTGCAGAAGATAGACAATTTGAAAATCTAGCACAGATTTGGATTGATGGCGATCATTATAAATACAGAGCCATGCGTGCCAATGGCGTGGATGAAAAGTTCATTACGGGCAACGCAACCGATTATGAAAAGTTTACCAAATGGGCAGAAACAGTTCCGTATACGTTACGAAATCCGTTGTACCATTGGACCCATTTGGAATTAAAAAATTATTTTGGAATCACTACTTTATTAGATGCAGATTCAGCTGAAAGTATTTACAATCAGGCTTCAGAATTATTAAAAAAACCAGAATACAGCGTTAAAAATTTACTTCGAAAAATGAATGTAAAAGTGGTAGGAACTACCGATGATCCTACGGATGATTTACAGTACCACAAAAAAATAAAAGAAGATAATTTTGAAATAGCCGTTTTGCCTTCCTTCCGTCCGGATAAAGCATCCGAAATGGAGAAAGGGCAAGCCTTTATAGATTGGATTCTAAAATTAGAAAAAACCGTTGGCTATCCAGTTATCGATTTTCCAAGTTTAATAAAAGCGCTTCAAGAACGTCACGATTTCTTCCATGAAATGGGTTGTCGTATTTCTGATCACGGTCATGCTAATTTCTATGGAGAGGAATATACTTCTACAGAAGTAAACTCTATATTTCAAAAAGCATTAAATGGGGAAGTAGTTTCTGTTTTGGAAATCAATAAATACAAATCGGCAGTTTTATTTGAATTGGCTTTGATGAATAATGCCAAATCTTGGGCACAACAATTTCATGTTGGAGCCATTAGAAATAACAATGCCAAAATGCTACAAGATATTGGTCCCGATCAAGGATTTGATTCCCTTGGCGATTTGAATATGGCAGATAACATGAGCAAGTTTTTTGGACGATTAAGCCAATGCGACGGTTTAACCAAAACCATTGTTTATAATTTGAATCCAAGAGATAGCGAAATGTTTGCTGCAATGGCAGCCAATTTTAATGATGGAAAAATAGCTGGTAAAATGCAATATGGTGCTGCATGGTGGTTCTTAGACCAAAAAGACGGCATGGAAAAACAATTAGATGTTCTTTCTAACTTTGGTTTATTAAGCCGATTTGTTGGAATGGTAACGGATTCTAGAAGTTTTCTTTCTTTTCCGAGACACGAATATTTTAGACGTATTTTATGTAATGTTCTTGGCGACGAAATTGAAAAAGGAGAATTACCTAATAATATTAAAAACATAGGAACTATGGTGGAAGCAATTTGTTATAAAAATGCCGATACCTATTTTGATATCAAAAAATAAAATTCAATTCAAATAAACCAAACCAAACCTAAAAAAAACCAAACCAAACCTAAACTTAATTATGAAAGAAATGAATCAATCCGTAGGGAAATATAGATGGACCATTTGTGGTTTGCTTTTCTTTGCAACAACTGTAAATTATCTTGACCGTCAAGTATTAAGTTTATTAGCTCCCAAGTTATCCGAAGAATTTAATTGGTCTAATAGCGATTATGCAAATATAACGGCAGTATTTCAATTTATTTATGCTATTTCAATGCTTTTTGCAGGAAGAATAATTGATAAATTAGGAACTAAAAAAGGATATATATTAGCAATAACGGTATGGTCATTAGGCGCAATTATGCATGCCTATTCGTTGCCTGTTGGAACAGCATTTTCAACCTTTATGGTTTGGATTGGAGTAGGAGCAGTACCAGTTTCTATTGCTGGATTTATGTTATCTAGAGCCGTTTTAGGTTTTGGAGAATCAGGAAATTTCCCTGCAGCAATAAAGGCTGTGGCAGAATACTTCCCTAAAAAAGAACGCTCTCTAGCCACCGGAATTTTTAATTCAGGATCTAATGTTGGTGCAATTTTAGCACCTTTAACGGTTCCTATTATTGCAGAATTATATGGTTGGGAATTTGCTTTTATCTTAGTAGGAGTAATTGGTTTTATTTGGGTAATTTTTTGGTTTATTTTTTATGAAATACCATCCAAACAAAAAAAATTGACCAAAGCCGAATACGATTACATCAATGAAGATGAAGAAATTGAAGTTGTATTGAACACCAAAGAAGAAAAAGTAGCTTGGTTTAAATTATTAGGATACAAGCAAACTTGGGCTTTTGTATTTGGTAAATTCATGACCGATGGAATTTGGTGGTTCTTTTTATTTTGGTTACCAAAATACCTTGAGGCACAATTTGATATGAAAGGAACTGATATAGTTCTTCCATTAGCTGTACTATATAGTATGACAATGGTGGGTAGTATTTTTGGAGGATGGTTTCCAATGTATTTTATTAATAAAGGATATACTGCTTATGATGGCCGACTTAAAGCCATGTTTTTCATTGCTTTATTCCCGTTAGTAGTTTTATTAGCGCAACCACTAGGACATTTTACTTTTTGGATTCCTGTTATTTTAATAGGAGTAGGAGCATCTGCTCACCAAGCCTGGTCCGCCAATATTTTCACTACGGTATCCGACATGTTTCCGAAAAAAGCAATTGGTTCTATCATTGGAATTGGAGGAATGGCTGGCGGAATTGGAGGAGTATTAGTGTCTAAATTAGGTGGTTATTTATTTGATTATTACGAAGGACTAGGACACGTTCAAACGGGTTATACTATAATGTTTGTTTTATGTGCTGTAGCCTATTTAATTGCTTGGTCTGTAATAAAATTACTAGTGCCTAAATACAGTCCGATTACCGATTTATAAGTATTAATAACAAATTATTTTAAAAATCTATTTCACTTTCCAACCATTGTGAAATAGGTTTTTTTTAAAAATAGCCCTTTAATAATTTCACTTTTATTCTATCACAAATGAATTCAATCTCCAAATTAAACCCTTTAAAACCAATAAAAAAATGTTGCGTTTTATTTTCAATTTGTATTAATGTAGCCGTTTCATTTGCACAAGAAACACCAAAAATAATTAGTGACAAAGAAGCTTCTTCGCAAAATTTCTTACCTGATTTTAGTTATGCGGGCTACCATTTTGGAACGAGTAATATCCCAGATATTAAAGAAAAAATTATTTTAGCTACCGATTATGGAGTTATTCCTAATGATGATTTAGATGATTCTAAGGCATTACTAAAAGCATTTAAAGCGGCAAATGAAGTTCAAGGAAATGTTGTTTTAAAGTTGCCCGCAGGAAAAATAATACTTAGTGATATTTTATATGTAGAACGTAGTAATTTTGTTTTACGAGGTGCAGGTTCTGGAAAAGAAGGAACCGAAATTTTTTGTCCGCGACCACTTATGTATATAAAAAATCAAGAATCATTAGCGGAATTAAGAGAATATTTAACCACCACAGATAAACGACAAGTAGAAAAAGAGAATAATATCGATTTACCTTTTTCTCAATTTGCATGGTCGGGAGGATTTATTTGGACACAAGTTCCTAAACAACGTGTCAAATATTATTTAGATAAATACGATGCTACTCAGAATATTCTAGCAAAAGTTTTGCAAGGAAAAAGAGGTGAAAAGGTATTTTATATTTCGGATAGTAACGGATTAAAAGTTGGAGATGTAGTGGAATTGGATCTATTCAATAAAGATGGCGAAAATGGCGAAATAATTGAAGCTTTGTATAAAAAATCAAAGGTAAAAATCGGTTCCTCCCATTGGAAGCTTCCTTCTTTGCCTCTTGTTCGTCAACAAGTTGAAATAGAAGCAATTTCTAAAAATAAAGTTACTATTAAAACGCCTTTGCTTATTGATATTAAACCAAATTACCAAGCTTTATTAGTAGAATGGAACCACTTAACCGAAGTGGGTATTGAACATTTACGAATGTCATTCCCAGATGCTCCTCGTGTTGCACACCATGTAGAACCAGGATTTAATGGAATTTTTCTAACTCGAATTTTCAATAGTTGGGTAAACGATGTTATTATTAACAATGCAGATAGTGGTATTTTAACCGAAGAAATTGCCAATGTTACCATTAAAGATATTGTTACCGAAGGAAAAAATATTGCCCATTATACAGTTGCCATGGGTGGTGTTCATAATGTATTGGTTGAAAATTTAAAGGTTTACAATAAAGCGGTGCATCCATTAAGTTTCAATACTTTTTCTACAAAAAATGTATATGAAAATTGTGAGATTTTCACCGATCCCGATTTAGACCAACATGCTGGAGCCAACCATCAAAATTTATTTGACAATATCAAAGTACATTTTGAAGCCAATGCAGATAATACGTACCCACTTTTTGCTGGAGGTGGTGCTAGTTATTGGAAACCATCCCACGGCGCTTATTCTACTTTTTGGAATATTACCGTTGATGTTTCAGGTAATAATCTTAATTTGCCTATTGAACTTAACGGTATGGAAGAAGGTCCATTTGCAAGGATAATAGGAATAAATGGAAATAGGAATTTTACTGTAAAATATGGTCCAGACGCGTATATTGAATTTGTTAATGATTCTATGATGAAAATTCCTTCATTGTATAATTATCAATTAAAAAAACGTTTCAAATAATTTGTTTGTTTATTAATGGTTAATGTATTAATTTCACAAGGTGAATAAATAAGCTAATTATTTTTCATAAAAATAAAATATGAAAAACCTACTATTCTCTTTTATTTTTATTTTTTTATCTGTTAGTGCTTTCTCCCAATCTAACCTTTACAGATTAAAAAATATTACTACTGCTAATGGACTTTCCCAAAGTTCTGTTATTGCAATTTATCAAGATTTACCAGGGCAAATGTGGTTTGCAACTCGGGATGGACTTAATAAATATGATGGAAGTAGTATTAAAGTTTTTCGTAATGATCCAAAAGATACTTTATCTATTTGTAATAACGATATTCTTTCTATTGAGGGTGATAAATCAGGTAATATATGGGTTGGAACTTATAACGGATTAAATTGTTATAATCCCAGTACTAATATTTTTAAACATTATTTTCATGGTAATGGTAAAAATACCTTATCCAATAACACCATTTGGGATATTAAAGAAATTAATAATGAAATTTGGATAGCTACCGCAGGAGGAATATCCATTTTTAATAAAACTACTCAACAATTTACAACGGTTTCTCATAATTCAAAAAACAATTACAGCCTACCAAATAACTTTGTTGTAAATATTTTTCAAACTAAAAAAGGAACAATTTGGGTTGGAACTACTAAAGGATTATGCCAATTAATAAGTCTAAAAGGTAATTCGTTTGCATTCAAGCAGTATTATAATGTAAATAATGAAAGTGTTTACGTTCAAGACATTAAAGAAGACAATTCAGGAAGTTTGTGGGTAGCCACAAAAGCAAATGGTTTATTAAAGTTAGATCCAAATACTAAAAAATTACTTCCATTTTCAGTAACTCAAAACCAAATTGGCGCCGATGTAAGATCGTTAGATTTTGACAAAAAAGGGGTTGCTTGGGTTGGATCGTATAATGGAATTAGTACAATTCAAACCAATGGATTTATTAGCAAAGTGTATAATAATCCTGAAAAAAAGACAAGTTTTGAAAAAATAAAATCTGTTTTTACAGATAAAAAAGGCTCGGTATGGATTGGATCATATTATAACGGAATTAGTTTTTGGGATGAATCCAATAATAATTTCAATAATTTCAATCAAAATTCTGGGTTAACAGCATTAAGCTATGATGTTGTGAGTTCGTTAGCTTCCGATGCTAATAAAAATATTTATATTGGAACAGAAGGAGGTGGAATTACCGTTTTTGACAGTAAAACAGCAACTACAACAAAGATAAATTCCTTAACTTCAATTGGTGTTTCTGTAGATAATATAAAATCTTTGTGTCTTTCTAATACAGGAATTCTTTGGATAGGAACTTTTACCGAAGGCTTGGCAGCTTACGACATCAATTCAAAAAGATTTGTAAATCAAATAATAGCTCCTAATTTAAAAAACATTCTAAAAGAATCAGGTGTTTATGTCATAAAAAAAGGAAGAAATAACGGCATTTTTTGGCTAGGAACATTTGGAAAAGGATTGATACGATATAATAGCACAAATAAAACCTATCAAATAATTGGTAATGACAATTATTCGGATAATTTTTTAACCAATAACAGAGTTAGAACTTTGTTAATTGATATAAATGATAATTTATGGATAGGCACCCAAAGCGGATTGAATGTTATCAATTTAAATGATTTTGACAATAATACATACCACATAAAACATTACTTTTTTGATAATAAATTACTTTCTGGAGACGACATATTGTCTATATTTCAAGATAAAAAAGGTAAAATTTGGATAGGCACTAAGGCAAAAGGGCTTTATGAATTTGATGGTACTAATTTTAATAAAATAAATATTAAAAAAGAAGATTCTGATGTAACTGCAATTCATTCTATCTCTCAAGATGATAATAATAATTTATGGATAAGCTCCAATTATGGTATTATAAAATATAATTTATTGAATAAATCCAGTTTTATTTACGATCAAAAAGATGGTTTAATTAGTAACGAGTTTAACGACAATGCATTTCTACAAATAGGTTATAATAAATTTTATTACGGTGGACCAACTGGTATAACTTATTTTGATACTAAAAAACTTCCAATTAATAAATATACTCCTCAGGTTATATTAACGGATTTTAAAATTGCTAACAAATCTATAAATGTTGCTAATGATAATGATGTTTTAGAAAAATCTATTGCATTTACAAATTCACTTACATTAAGTTATGATAAAGCTAATTTCACTATAACTTTTGCAATTCCTAATTTTATTAATCCTACAAATAATAAATATAAATATAGATTAGTAGGTTTGGATAACCAATGGATAACCACTTCCAATACAGAAGCTACATTTACAATTCAAAATTCTGGCACTTATGTTTTTGAGGTTAAAGGCGCTAATAATGACGGTGTTTGGAATACCAAGCCAACAACTTTAGAGATAGTTGTAGAACCAGTACCATGGAAAAGTTGGTGGGCACTATCTTTATTTACAATTTTATTGTGTGTTTCCCTTTATGGTTTAATTTGGATAATAAAATCTAAAGAAAAACTTCGTCAAGATTTATTAATAGAATACCGAGAAAGCGAAAGAAGCAAGGAGGATAATAGTGCAAAACTACAATTTTTTACTAATATTTCACATGAATTTAGAACTCCTTTGACGCTAATTTTGGGTCCTTTACAACAAATACTTTTAAACTATAATGGCCCTAATGCAATGTATAAAAAACTACTTGTTATAGAAAGTAGTGCCAATCATTTATTGAAATTAATTAATAGATTGATGGATTTTAGAAAATTTGAAAACAATCAATTTATTTTAGAAACTGCCGAAGGAAATATAGTGAAATACATAAAAGAAATCTTTTTATCCTTTACAGAATTTGCAAAAGATGGAGATTACAAATATACTTTTGAATCTTCTAATGAAGAGATATTAGTTTATTTTGACCGATTTAAATTAGAACGTGTTTTTTATAATTTAATATCCAATGCATTTCGATATACCCCAAAAGGAGGTGAAATTGCAATAAAAATTAGAAAAGAAGAAGAACAAATAATTATTGAAGTAGAAGACACGGGTATTGGTATTGCAAAAGAGCATGTAGATAAAATTTTTGATTTATTTTTTGAAATTCCTGCACACAACAATGAGCAAATTAATTATAATAAAGGAACAGGCATTGGTTTGTCTATTGTAAAAAACATCATAAATCTTCACAAAGGAACCATTTCGGTAGAAAACAAAACTACCAAAGGTGTAGTGTTTAAAGTAAAAATGCTACTGGGAAGAAACCACCTATTAGACAAAGAAATATTAAAAGACTTTAAGATAAGCGATGATCTTGAACAATATACATCTCAATTAAATCCTGCTGAAATTCTTCAAGAAGAAGACATAAATGATTTAGAAAATATCGAAGATAAATTAACTGTTTTAATAGTAGAAGATCATAAAATTTTACGATCCTTTATTAAAAATCTACTTAAAGAAGATTACAATGTTATTACTGCAGAAAATGGAGCTATCGGGCTTAAAAAGGCATTAAAATTTTTACCTGACCTTATTGTAAGTGATGTAATTATGCCCGAAATGGTTGGTACAGAATTGTGCTCCAAAATTAAAGAAAACATAAAAACGAGTCATATACCTGTAATATTACTTACTTCAAGATCTTCCTTGATTTATAAAATTGAAGGATTAGAAAGTGGGGCTGATGATTATATTAGTAAGCCATTTAACTTGGTTGAATTTAAATTACGAATAAAAAATTTACTTATTTCTAAACAACGATTAAAAACTAAATTTTCTTCTGAAGATAATTTTGCTCCAAGTGAAATTACGGTTTCATCATTAGATGAACAATTGTTAAAGAAAGCTTTTAAAATTGTAGAAGAAAACATATCCAATGAACAATTTGATATTCCGTTATTTTGTTCGGAACTTGGTGTAAGTAGAACCATGCTCTTTACTAAAATAAAGGCTTGGACCAATTTCACACCCAATGAATTTATTCATGAAATCCGCATGAAAAGAGCTGCGCAATTATTGGAACAAAACAAGATAAATATTTCTCAAATTAGCTATAAAGTAGGATTCAATAATCCTAAATATTTTAGCAAATGTTTCCAAAAGAAGTTTGGCGAGACTCCTTCGCAATACCTAAACAAATTCTCAGACGACTCTAAAGTCTAAAGTTTTCAGTGCTATTTTTTATTTTTTGGATTTTTGAATACCCTATTTTGGATTTTTGAAATCTTTACTATTTCTATTTTTGTGAAATGAAATCCAAAAAAATAAAAATTAATTTTTTCCAATCTATTTTGATTGTTTTAATAATCTCCATGAGTTTATTAATGCTGAATCTTTTTTTGTTATAAAATTTGATTTTAAGCCTTGGATGTTATTAACCAAATTATTCAAATTTCAATTATGAAGAAATATAATTCTTTATTTTTTATATTACTATTTACGATAGTCAATTTTAATTGCCAATCCCAAAATAAACCCAATACCCCACTACTAAAAAAAGAAATTAACACAAGGTTTTTAAAACTTTTAGATTTCCCTATAGATTCAATTGCAATTCCTAGAACTATGAATGTTGCTTCTGGAAAAGTAAAAACAGTTCCTTCTAAAGATTGGACTAGTGGTTTTTTTTCAGGTAATCTATGGCAAATTTATCAATTAACCAGCGATGTTCGATTTAAAGAAAAAGCAGTCTTATGGAACGCCTTTATCGAAAAAGAAAAATTCAATAACAAAACTCATGATATGGGTTTTAAAGTCTATTGCAGTTTTGGTAAAGGTATGCTTGTTGAAAATAATGAAAAATACAAAGCAATAATTATTAAAAGTGCACAAACTCTAATTACTCGTTTTAATCCGAAAATAGGCGCTATTCGTTCATGGGATCACAATAAAGAATCCTGGGATTTTCCTGTAATTATTGATAATATGCTCAATCTAGAATTATTGTTTGAAGCCTCCAAATTATCTAGTGACAATAGTTTTAGAGACGTCGCTATACAACATGCGAATACCACATTAAAAAATCATTTCAGAAAAGACAACAGCTGTTTTCATGTTGTAGATTATGATACAATTACCGGTGTGGTAAGAAGCAGAGGGACGCACCAAGGTTTCAATGATCAATCTTCTTGGGCTCGTGGTCAATCATGGGCTGTTTATGGTTTTACGATGGCTTATCGTTACACAAAAAACAAAGAATACCTAAAACAAGCAGAAGCAACAGCAAAATATTATATTAATAATAAAAATATGCCTCTAGATGGAATTGCATACTGGGATTTCAATGATACTAGTATTCCTAATTCTCCTAGAGATGCATCTTCATCAGCTGTAATGGCTTCGGCATTAATAGAATTATACTCGTTTACCAAAAACAAATCCTACTTAAATTATGCCAATAAAGTTATAAATACTCTAAGCACCAATAACTATTTATTAAACGAATCGGTGAAAGGCCCTTTCATACTAGATCACAGCACAGGCAATTGGCCTAAAAAAGATGAAATTGACCAACCAATTACCTATGCAGATTATTATTTTTTAGAAGCAATTATTAGAAAACAAGCCCTATAATTTATGAAATTCAACATTCGCTACAACTCTCATTTACTAATTATAATTACCTTATTTAGTTTCAATTCATTTTATGCTCAAAATTCAGAAAGCATCGAACGAACTAAAACTAATATTGATAGTAATTGGAATTATTTAGAAAATGAAACGCCAAATATATCCGAAGTAAAAAACGCAACTAATTGGGTTGCCTTAAATTTACCCCATAGTTGGAACAGTCTGGATGCTACCGACAACGATCCCGGTTACAGACGAAGTGCTAGTTGGTACAAAAAGAATCTTATTATAACCAATATAGATTCTAATAAACTATATAAATTATACTTTGAAGGTTCTAATATAACCACCAAAGTATATGTAAACGGAAAAGATGTTGGAGGACACATTGGCGGATACATTGGCTTTACTTTGGATATTACTAAATTTATTAACGAAGGAACTAACGAAGTTTTGGTTCGTGTTGATAACAGTTATAATATTGAAGTAATTCCATCACAAAAAAGTGATTTCATAATTTATGGTGGAATCACAAGAGATGTTTGGTTACTTACCATGTCTAAAAATAGCATAGACAACATCAAGATAACTACCCCTCAAGTATCTGAAAAACTGGCAACTTTAAACTTAATTGCCACTGTAAAAAATAGTGTAAATAAAGGTCAATTTACTTACTTCGCACAACTAACAAATCCGAAAGGGAAATTAATTGCAACCCAAAAAGGGAATTTTTCTGGCGAAACAACTTCAATCGATTTTAAAAATATTAAAAACCCGGAATTATGGGATATTAATAAACCAAATTTATATACCGTTTCAGTTTCCTTGTTAGAAAACGGAATTGAAAAAGATAAAATTCAAGATAAAGTTGGTTTTAGATGGTTCGAATTTAAAGACAATGGTCCATTTTTTCTTAACGGAAAAAGAGTATTAATTCGTGGTACACACCGTCATGAAGAGCATGCAGGCGTTGGAGCAGCAATGTCTAACGAGCAACAGCGAAAAGATATGGAATCTATTAAAGAAATGGGTGCAAACTTTGTTAGATTGGCACATTATCCACAAGATCCAGAGGTTTATAAAGCGTGTGACGAACTTGGTTTATTAGTTTGGGATGAATTACCATGGTGTCGTGGTGGTATTGGAAATGAAGTTTGGCAAACCAATGCCAAAAATATGCTTGCTGAAATAATACATCAAAATTATAACCACCCCTCTATTATTCTTTGGTCATTAGGTAATGAAATGAGTTGGTTGCCTGATTTTAAAGACGGAGATAATACCGAGAGAATGAATGTGTTTTTATCGGAACTTAATGATATTAGCCACAAATTAGATCCAACTAGAAAAACTGTAATTCGTAAATATGAAGAGGGTTCTAAAATTGTAGATGTATTCTCTCCTTCAATTTGGTCTGGATGGTATTCTGGTAGTTTCAAAAGTTATAAGAAAGCCATTGACAAATATAAATTAGATTACAAACATTTTATACATGCTGAATACGGTGGTGATAGCCATGTAGGGCGCCATTCTGAAAATCCAATCAATGGTGAAGGCCAAATAAAATCGGAAGGTTGGGAAGAAGCAATTGTGCAAACTAAAGTTGCCAATATTGCCCAAATTGGAGATTGGAGTGAAAATTATATTGTGGATTTATTTGATTGGCATTTGCATATTTCCGAAAACGACCCAACATTTGTTGGTAACCTTCAATGGTCTTTTAAAGACTTTGCAACCCCTTTGCGACCAGAAGATGATATTCCGTATATGAATCAAAAAGGGTTAGTAGATAGAAACGGAAATCCTAAAGATGCTTATTATGTTTTTAAAAGTTATTGGAGTGAAAAACCATTTACTTATATAGAATCCCATACTTGGACCGAGCGCCAAGGACCAAAAAACACACCAAGAATTTTGAATGTATTTAGTAATTGCCCTAAGGTAGAATTCTTCCAAAACGGTGTTTCTTTAGGGATTAAAGTTAGAGATATAACTGCTTATCCAGCCTGTGGATTGACATGGGAAGTGAATTTTGCAGAAGGAAAAAACACCTTTGTTGCTGTTGGAATTTCCAAGGACGGATCTAAAGTTTCTGATACTATTGATGTCAATTATCGTTTTACTAAAAACGGTTCTGCCGATGGATTAAAATTATCAGCAGAAAAATTAAAAAACGGAAATTATTTGGTTACAGCTATTGCTATAGATAAAAATAACTTACGCTGTTTAGATTATGAAGAACGAGTTTATTTTCAATGTTTGTCTGGCGGACAAACTTTAAAAAACCAAGGAACCCCTACTGGAAGTGAGTCTATTAAAATGTCCAACGGAAAAGCAGCAATTGAAGTTATTCCAAATGCAATAGGAGATTCTATTGAAATTAATATTTTAAATCAAAATTTTAAAGGAGAATATTTAAAATTCAAAAAATAATAAGTTAGGTTTATTTACCTCTTTTCAAATGAAAAAAATAAATTTTATTGGTGTTTTTTTGTTGGCAAGTACTATTTTTACTGGTTGCTCTACTCCTAAAATGGCATTTAATTTAAATGAAATGGAAAGAAGTCGTGTACTTAAAAATGCTGCTTTATATTTAAATGAAACTCCAGTAACGGTTACCAATTCTTCTTGTGTTAGAAGTGCAGGCACCAACCATGATTTTTACTCGGAAGGCGATTATTGGTGGCCCGATGAAAAAAATCCAGATGGTCCTTATATAAGAAAAGATGGCTTTACTAATCCCGCAAATTTTACGGCTCATAGAGAAGCTTTAATTCGTTTTAGCCAAATTTCTGGTGCCTTAGCATCTGCCTATGTTTTAACAAAAGACGAAAAATATGCACAACAATTAGTTCTTCATTTACAAGCTTGGTTTATAAATCAAGACACTAAAATGAATCCTAATTTGCTTTATGCACAAGCGATAAAAGGAGTTGCAACAGGTCGTGGAATAGGAATTATTGATACCGTTCACTTAGTAGAAGTTACCAAAGCAATTAATGCTATTGAAAATTCTAAAGCACTTTCTAAAGCCGATTTAGAAACTATAAAATTATGGTTTTCTAATTATCTAAATTGGATAACTACTCATCAATACGGAATATCCGAAAGAGATAATGGCAACAACCATAGTGTGTGTTGGACCATGCAAGTAGCGGCTTTTGCGGCTTTGATTAAGGATGAAAAAACTATGGCTTTTTGTAGAAATTTTTACAAATCTACTCTTTTACCAAATCAAATGGAGAAAGACGGAAGTTTTCCATTGGAATTGAAAAGAACGAAACCCTATGGTTATTCTTTGTTTAATTTAGATGCAATGTCAAGTATTTGTCAAATATTATCCACTAAAAAGGACAATCTTTTTACCTACACCACACCAAATGGGAGAAATATTGAATTAGGGTTGCAATTTATGTTTCCGTACATTGAAAATAAATCGCTTTGGCCTTACCAGCAGGATGTAATGTATTGGGACGAATGGCCAGTGCGACAATCGAGTTTGCTTTTTGGAGGGTTGGCTTTTAAAAACATTAAATATATTAATTTATGGAAATCGCTAAACTCGAATTCTACTACTCCCGAAATAATAAGAAATACACCAGTTAGATACCCACTATTATGGGTTTTAAATTAATTTTTTTAAACCTATTCAATAATAATTAGTCCTAAACATCATAATAACCTCAAATAATAAATAATAAATTTTAATGAAAAAATTAATCGCATCCGCACTTTTAGGTATTCTATCATTATCGCCTTTATTTGCTCAAGAAAAATCAAAACCTAATGTGCTTTTCATCGCTGTTGATGACTTAAAACCAGTTTTAGGTTGTTATGGAAACACCATTGTTAAAACACCAAATATTGACCGTTTAGCAAAAATGGGAACTGTATTTTTAAATAATTATTGCCAACAAGCAGTTTGCGGACCAACGCGTGCTAGTTTGTTAACCGGTTTACGTCCTGATGTTACAAAAATTCGCGACCTTAAAACCAAAATGAGAGATATGAATCCAAACATTATCACTCTTCCAGAATATTTTATCAGTCAAGGTTATACTACATCGGGAGTTGGCAAGATTTTTCATCCGAGTTGTGTAGATAAAAAAGTAGATCCTCAATCCTGGAGTATTCCTTTTATATTTCCAAAAGAATCCGATTATTCTAATGGATTACCAGTTCAAAAACATTACCAATCTCCTGAATTAAAAGCGCAACAAGCAAAAGAAGAGGAAGCTGTGCCTACAGATGAAAAAGATAATGGAAAAGGAAAAGATAAAAAGAAAGGAAAAAAAGACGATTTAGATGAAGATGGAGGAAGTTCAAGAGGTCCTGCATTTGAATGTCTTGATTTGCCAGATAATGCTTATGAAGATGGCGTTAGTGCACTTTTAGCAGAAAAACAAATCATTAAATTATCTAAAGAAAACAAGCCGTTTTTTATGGCAGTTGGTTTTCATAAACCACACTTACCGTTCGTGTCTCCAAAAAAATATTGGGATTTATACAAAAGAGAAAATATGCCAATAGCCGAATTTCAAGAGCAAGCGTCTAATAGCAAAGATTTTGAATATCAAAATTCTGGCGAATTACTTAGTTACAATGGAGTTAAGGAATTTGCTAAATACGATAAAAAAGATGGCAACCGTATTGGTTTAACCATTGAAAAACAAAAAGAATTAGTACATGCATACTACGCTGCGGTTTCATACACAGATGCTCAAGTAGGAATTTTGTTGAATACCTTAGAAAAATTAGGAACGCTTAATAACACAATTATTGTGCTATGGGGAGATCACGGATGGCACCTTGGCGATCATGATATGTGGGGAAAACATACCAATTATGAACAAGCTACTAAAGCGCCATTAATTATTGCTGCACCAGGAATGAAACCAGGACAATCTAAATCAATGACCGAATTTGTAGATGTATTTCCTACACTTTGTGAACTATCTGGTGGTACTCCAGCAGACTATTTAGATGGTAAAAGTTTGGTTCCTGTTATGAAAAATAATAAAGCAGCTGTAAAAGAATATGCAATGAGCCAATATCCTAGAAAAATGGATAAAGTGGATATTACAGAAGAGGATAAAAAAGGGAAGCTAATGGGTTATTCTATGCGAACAGAGCAATACCGTTACACTGTTTGGGTGAAAAATTTCACTAGCGACAAACCGTATAGTGCTGACAAAGTATATGCAAGAGAGTTATACGATTATGTTAAAGATCCATTGGAAAAAGTAAATGTATCAGAAGACAAAAACTATGCTGCTATTGCTGCCAAATTAGATAAAAAAATGGTAGATTATTTCAAATCCAAAGAAGTAAAACAACAATAAAAGTACCACGTAATGTTTAAGAAAAGTATCCAATTTTCTGCTTTTGTATTCTTATTTGCAATTTCAACTTCTGTTTTTGCTCAAAAGAAAACAACCAATAAACCTAATATTTTGTTTATTGCTGTAGATGATTTAAAACCGCTTTTGGGTTGCTACGGAAATAACTTAGTGAAAACACCAAATATTGATAGATTAGCAAAAATGGCAACTGTTTTCAATAGAAATTATTGCCAACAAGCCATTTGCGGGCCAACGCGCGCTAGTTTAATGACTGGAACCCGCCCAGATGTTACTCAGGTTTGGAATTTAACCACTCAAATGCGTGATGTAAATCCGGATCTAGTTACACTGCCTCAATATTTAATTTCGCAAGGATATGAAACTTCTGCAATCGGAAAAATTTACCATCCATCAAGTGCTATTAACGGTGTAGATCCAGCATCTTGGAGTGTTCCGTATTTAAAATCTAAAGAATCCGATTTTCCTGCCGATTTAGGAGAACCGGCAAATGGACAATACCAATTAAAGGAGACCAAAGAAAGAATGACTCCCGAAATTATTGTGGAAAGAAAACAAAAAAATAAAGATTTAGCGGCAAATGATGAAAATCCAAAAAGTATTAAAGGGCCTTCAACAGAATGCATCGATGTTCCTGACACGGCTTATGAAGATGGCGTAATTGCCTTGTTGGCAAAAGATCAAATTATTGCTCTTTCTAAAAGTGAAAAACCATTTTTTATGGCAGTTGGTTTTCATAGACCCCATTTGCCATTTGTAGCACCTAAAAAATATTGGGATTTATACAATAGAGAAGACATGCCTATTGCTACATTTCAAGAACATTCTAAAAACGGACCACTAATTGCTTACCACCAATCGGGAGAACTTAGAAATTATCTAGATATTCCAGAATTTGCAACCTTACCTGCAGACTCCCTTAGAATAGGTTTAAAATTAGAGAAACAAAAAGAATTGATTCATGGTTATTATGCTGCAGTATCCTATATGGATGCTCAAGTAGGAATTTTATTAAATACTTTAGAATCTTTAGGAACGCTTGATAATACTGTGATTGTACTTTGGGGAGACCACGGATGGCATTTAGGCGATCACGATTTGTGGCATAAACACACTAATTTTGAAGAAGCCACAAGAGCGCCTTTAATCATTGCTGGTCCTGGAATAAAGGCAGGAAAAACTAATTCCCTTACCGAATTTGTAGATGTTTTTCCAACTATTTGTGATTTAGCAGGTGTTGCAATTCCAAAAAATCTAGACGGAAAAAGTTTAAAACCTTTGATGCTAAACAATAAAGAAATTGCTAAAGACTACTCTATTAGTCAGTATCCTCGAAAATTGAAGAAAGCCGAAATGACAAAATTAGGTTATACCGATCCAAAAATTATGGGGTATAGTTTAAGAACCGATAAATTCCGTTTTACTATTTGGATGAATAATTTTACAAGCAAACAATCCTTTAATGAGGCGCAAGTTTATGCTTCGGAACTGTATGATTATGTGAAAGATCCTTTGGAAACAGTAAATGTGGTTAACGATAAAAATTATGCTGCAACTACTAAAGAATTGAAATCGAAAATGATAGCATTTTTTAAAAGCCAAGAAATAAAACAATAATTTTTTAGAATTATTACTAAAATGAAAAATAACTATTTCCTTGTATCTATACTAATGCTACTTTTTCTGTTGCAAGGAACTAGTTATGCTCAAACATCTACTTTGGTTTCTGTTGGAATGGATGGTCATCTTGTTTATACTGCCGATGCCAAAGGAAATATTGTTCCCGATTTTAGTGCTGTTGGCTATAAAAACAGTGAGGCTCCAATTCCTACTATTAGTGTTGTGCTTACCATAAACCCTGTAGTTGGAGATAATTTAGCCAACATACAAAATGCAATCAATCAAGTAGCAGCAATGCCCTTGGATGCTAACGGATTTAGAGGAACCATTCTTTTTACTGCAGGAACTTATAATGTAAGTGATTCTGTTATTATTCCTGCAAGTGGTATTGTAATTCGCGGAGTTGGATTTGACGGAAATGGAACTAATTTTATTGGAACTAAAACATCCCAATTTACACTGTTTTCTTTTCTAGGGGCTTCTGGAACAGCATACCTTTCAGGGTCTTCCACAAGAAAAGCAATAGTGGATAACTATGTGCCAATTGGGGAAAAACAAATCACTGTTGCTTCCGGACATACATTTGCAGTTGGCGATAAGGTTTTTGTTCATCGAATTCCTAATGCCGCTTGGATAAGTTTATTAGGAATGGATTTATTATCTGCAATTGATCCAACTGCGGTAGATTGGACTGCAAGTGCTTACGATATGAATTCCGAAAGAAAAATAATGGCTATAAGTGGCAATCTAATCACTTTGGACGCGCCAATTATGGACATTATTGATCCTATATATTCTACAGGGGAATTAGTGAAATTTACCGATGGTAGAATTCAAAATTGCGGTATTGAAAATATGCGAATTTCATCTACCTATGCATCTGCTACAGATGAAAATCATGGTTGGGAAGCAGTAGCATTTGAAAATATTTACAATAGTTGGGCTAAAAATTTAGAAGTGTATTATTTTGGATATTCGGCAGTACATATAAATTCTCATGCTAGTTTTATTACGGTAGATGCTTGTAAAATGCTGGATGCAAAATCAACGATTGATGGTGGAAGACGGTATTCTTTTAATGTAGATGGACAACGTTGTTTGGTTCAAAATTGCGTTACTAGAGATGGCCGTCATGATTATGTTGATGGCAGCAGAACTTGCGGACCTAATGTTTTTTATAATTCAATTTCTACACTTCAAAATAGTGATATTGGCCCACACCACCGTTGGTCAACCGGTATATTATTTGACAATTTAATTGGAAACGGAAGCATGGATGTTCAAAACCGATTGGTTATGGGAAGCGGTCATGGCTGGGCAGGAGGACAAACTATGTTTTGGAATTGCAATGCTGCTAGAATGGTTATACAAGATCCTCCAGGGGATGAAATAAATTGGGTAATTGGATGTGTTAGTCCAGTTATAACGGGTGTTGGCGATGCTACTACAGAACCAATAGGATTAGTACAATCGCAAGGAACCCACATTGCGGCAATTCCGAGTTTGTTTATTGCACAATTAAACGATAGACTTGGTGCTTTATCTAGCAATCAAATTAATCCAGTTAGTTTTGGAAATACCTTATTTATTAACCCGAATCCTGTAAAATCTCAATTTACAATCCATTCTAAAATTCCATTTGATTCCAATATTAATATTTCTGTTTACACCAGTAATGGTCAATTAGTGAAAAAGCAAAAGGAGGTAATTGATTTTTCGGAAGATAAATTATCGTTTAATTATGATGTAACGGATTTGGCCGACGGAATTTATTTTGCTCAAATAAGCAACGATAGGATTACTAAAACCATTAAATTTATTGTCAAAAAATAGATTTTCTTGAAATAATATTTTATAATGAAAAAAATAAATAGATATATAATTCCTTTTTTATTAATACTGCTTTCCCCCTTTTCATTAAAAGGCGCAACAATTAATGTAACTACTATTGCAGCTTTGCAAACTGCTTGTAACAATTCGAATTCAGGGGATGTTATAATTCTTGCAGACGGAACGTATCTGGATGTTACATTGAACATCAATAAAAGCAATATTACTGTAATAGCGCAAACTCCTGGAGGTGTTTATTTAAATGGAACTGACGACATTAATATCAATGGAAATTATGTCACTTTTAGCGGATTTCAATTTACAAATGGCGATATTGGATCCAATTATCTTATTGAAGTATACGGAAGTCATGACATCCTAACCCAGTTAAATTTTAGTGGATATTATGCTAAAAAATATATTGAAATTAAAGAAGGAACTACTTACAATTTGATTTCCTTTTGTAATTTAGAAAAAAAACCTGCCGATGCTATTGCTGGATGTACCATTCAAATATCCACCTCGGCAACAGTTCCTGGATATCATAAAATTAAATATTGCTCCTTTCAAGATTATTATGGAATTGGAGGCGATAACGGAAATGAACCAGTAAGAATTGGTTTAGGTGCTGAATATCTTAATAAATCTAGAACCATAGTGGAACATTGTTATTTTAATAACACTGGATTGGGTGATAGTGAGAGCGTGTCGGTAAAATGTCAAGAAAATGTTATTCGTTTTTGCACTTTTACCAACCAACAAAATGCAATGTTATGTTTTAGAAATGGCGATAATAATGTAGCCTATAGTAATTTCTTTATTAATGCAGGCGGTATCCGAGTTAAAGAAGCCAATAATATATTTTGTTATAACAATTATTTCGAAAACTCTGGTGTTGGAAGTTCTGCAGATGCAGTTACTTATGTGTATATTGCCCCTTTAGTGCCTCCTACAACAGCAAGTCCTAGAACCTTGAATCTTAGTAATATTAATTTTATTCATAATACTTTTTATAATTGTGGGGATATCGATTTAGGTGGAATTGGAGCAGTAAGTAATACTTGGGCAAATAATATTTTTCAAAAAAGTTCTGGAACTATTTATAAAAACCCCAATACTGGTACCACTTGGGCTGGTAATATTTATCAGGGTAACGTAGGAATTACAATACCTTCCGGGATGACAAGCACTAATCCATTTCTTACATTAAATTCAGAAGGGTATCGCGGATTATCTGCCAGCAGTCCTGTAGATAATGCTAGTGCAAGTTATCCAACAATTTTAGATTTAACTAATATTGACGATGATCCCAATTTATTATTTGACATTAGCGGACAAGCCAGACCTGCAACTATTACATTAAAAGATGTGGGATGTGATGAATTTACCTCAGGCACAACCACCAACCATCCCTTAACTTTACCTGAAGTTGGTCCTTCTTATCTAGTACTCTCAGAAAATACATTTGATATATCCAATTCAAAAGTTACTCTTTTTCCTAATCCAACAAAAGACAATTTTACTCTTCATTTTCCGAAAATTTTGGATTCCGATATTGAACTGATAATTTTTAATACAAATGGACAGATTATTTCTAAACAAATTATTTCTCCATTGGATTTAATAAACTCAAATAAACAACTAGATGTTTCCAACTTTTTAAATGGTGTATATTTAGTGCAATTGCACTCTAATAATGATTCTAAAACTATAAAATTGGTAATTCAAAAATAATTCTAATTCTATCAAACCATTGCTCAATATAAGCATCTTAACTACAAATCAATTACAATGAAAACCCCAAAGTACCTCTTTAAAATAGCATCTATTGTTATTATACTTTTATTCTTAGCGCCAGTAGCTGCTCAAGAAAAAAAGAAACCCAATATTCTTTTCATTGCTATTGATGATTTAAAACCAGTATTAGGATGTTATGGAAACACCCTAATTAAAACTCCAAATATAGATCGGCTAGCAAAAAGGGGAACCGTTTTCATGAGTAATTATTGCCAACAAGCCGTATGTGGTCCAACAAGAGCAAGTATAATGACCGGGAAAAGACCTGATTATACTAAAGTTTGGGACTTAAAAACCAAAATGAGAGATATCAATCCAGATATTTTAAGTTTGCCGCAGTATTTAATTTCACAAGGATACTCAACCCAAGGAATTGGAAAAATTTACGACTCCCGTTGTGTGGATAAAAAAATGGATGAGCCTTCATGGAGTGTTCCTTTTTACAACTATTTTAAAACTGAAGAAAAGTATTACGCTAAAGAAACTGGTATGCCTATTTTAGGCGCATACCAATCACCAGAAACCAAAGAATTAGCAATTAAGTTCAATAAAGAAGGTCTAGAAAAAGGTTTAAAAGATAAAGAATTAGATGATTTTGTTTCCAAATCAATAAAGCCATCTGTTGAATGTGTAGACGTTCCAGATAATGCTTACAATGATGGTGCAAATGCTTTACGTGCTTTAGAAATTTTAGAAAAATTAAAATCAGATACAAAACCATTCTTTTTTGCCGTTGGATTTTCAAAACCGCACTTGCCGTTTGTGGCTCCAAAAAAATATTGGGATTTATACAAAAGAGAAGATATGCCAGTGGCTCCTTTTCAAGAAAAATCAAAAAACAGTGTAGAAGCAGCCTATCACAATGCAGGAGAAATTAGAGCCTATACCGATATCCCTCCGTTGTTATCGTTTACCGATCAAAAAGATTTTGGATTAACTTTACCTATTGATAAGCAACAAGAATTAATTCATGGTTATTATGCTGCGGTTTCTTACACCGATGCCCAAGTAGGAAAATTATTAGATAAATTGGATGCTTTAGGGTTAACCAAAAACACCATAATTATCCTTTGGGGAGACCACGGATGGCATTTAGGCGATCACAATCTTTGGTGCAAGCATACTAATTTTGAACAAGCAACGCGTACTCCAATGATAATAGCTGCTCCAGGAATTGCTCCTTCTACTTCAAATGCTCCAACTGAATTTGTAGATATTTTTCCTACATTATGTGATTTAGCAGGAGTTACAATCCCAGAAATATTAGACGGAAAAAGTTTAATGCCAATAATGAACAAATCAGCCAAATCAGTAAAAGAGTATTCTATTAGCCAATATCCAAGAAGTGGCAACAATACCGAAACGGAACGTCAAGGATATGCTTCCTCCAAAGTTATGGGATATTCATTAAGAGACAAAAGATACCGATATACCATTTGGATGAATAACAATTTTAGAAGTACGCAAGCCTTCAATCCCGATTTTATTGTTGGAACCGAATTATACGATTACGATAAAGATCCAAATGAAACTAATAATGTGGCAGACGACAAAGAATATAAATCGGTTGCAAAGGATTTGAAATCTAAAATGCTTACTTTTTTAGCATCCCAAGTAAAATAAATTAATGAAAAAAACGATTTTTGGAATTCTTTTATTTTTGGTTTTTACTTTTCCAGTAAAAGCAACAGAATATCTAGTTGGATCAATTACTGAGTTTGAAAATGGATTAACAAAAGTCAATCCTGGTGATATCATTATTTGGAAGGATGGAATTTACACCGATGTGAAAATCAATTTTAACCCTTTGTCTAATGGAACTTTAGAACATCCAATTTATTTAAGAGCCCAAACTTCTGGTAAAGTTTCGTTTTCAGGGAGTTCACAGTTATTTATTAGTGGCAATTATCTTATAGTAGAAGGATTATTATTTGAAGGAAATTGCACTTTAGATACAAATCAAAATGTAATTGATTTTAAATCGAAAGATAAAAAAATAAATAATGAAGCAAACCATTGTCGGTTAACTAATTGTGGGATAATGAATTATTCTTCAACAGAAGAAAGTGGTAAAAAAAATTATTATGTAAATCTAATCGGAACCTACAATGAGGTGGATAATTGCACTTTTGTAGGAAAATTAAATGGTGGTCCAACGTTAGTTGTAGAATACAAACAAAAAAATGGCTATGTTCCAGGAAGCGATGTTGCTCCCTCTGCTTTTCATCATATCCATCATAATTATTTTGGATTTAGAACCTATTCTTCTAACGGTGGAGAGCAAATTCGGGTTGGTACAAGTACAACTTCATTCACCCACGGATTTAATTTGGTAGAATATAATTATTTTGAGGATGAAAGAATTGAGGCCGAAATCATTAGCAATAAAAGTTGGGATAATATTTATAGATTTAATACTTTCATAGGCAACGATGGTGCAATGGTGCTACGACATGGACAAAAATGTTTTGTTTATGGCAATTATATAAATGGAAAGTCGGGCAGAAATAGAAGTGGTGGCCTTAGAGTTATCAATGCTAATAATACGGTTTTTAATAATTATTTAGAAAATATTGAAGGCGGAAAAGGAAATTCAAAAGTTCCAATTTCAATTATGGATGGGTTAAAAGATTCACCGCTAAATGGTTATTATCCCGCAGATAATGCAATTGTGGCTTGTAATGTGGTTGTAAATTCGTACGGGCCAGCAATAAAAATGGGGGCTTCAAACAAAGATCTTAATAAACCAACGGCTGCTGCAAAGAATGTAGTTTTAGTTGGAAATACCATAATAAATACTATTGGAGAAAATGATTCTCCATTTGAATTAACCGATATAAATACTACTTTTGAAATTATAGATAATTTTTATACCAATGGAAAAGCATCAGAATCTGGGTTTTCATTAATAAAATTAAATCAGTTTTCGTTGCAAAATGGAATTTATAAAGTGAAAACAAAAATTGACCAAAAAGTTTTGGAGGAAATCAATAATCGATTGTCTATTCAAGGAATAAAATTATCCGAAACTGAAATAACAGAATTTAATCCAAATTGGATTTTGAAAAAGAAGGATGTTGGTGTGAGTTGGATAAAATAATAATTAAGAACACGAAATGTATAAATTAGTAATTTTTTTAATGGTTTTCGGTTTTGAGATGCAGTCAAAAGAAACAGTCAATTTAATTTCTTTTCAGAAAAAAGACACTGTAAAAACTTGTTGCACAGCAAAAATTCCGAGTCGTTACGGAATTAAAAAAGTACAACCAAAAAGTAAATCAAAAATAACTATAACTAATCACGAAGGCATGGTTTGGATTCCTAGCGGAACTTATTCTATGGGAGGCGATAACGACCAAGCACGCCAAGATGAGTTTCCAAAACATGCTGTAAAAGTAAATGGTTTTTTTATAGATATTACAGAAGTTACCAATGCGCAATTTGCAAAATTTGTAGCAGCAACAGGTTATAAAACAACAGCCGAAAAAGATATTAATTGGGAGGAACTAAAAAAACAACTGCCTCCCGATACCGAAAAACCAGATTCCGAAACGTTAAAAGCAGCCTCTTTAGTATTTGTTCCCACACAGGGCGAAGTTAGTTTGCAAGATTACAGTCAGTGGTGGAGTTGGTCGCACGGAGCAGATTGGAAACATCCAAAAGGAAAAGATAGCGATATTGTTGGAAAAGATAATTTCCCGGTGGTTCACATTAGTTGGGACGATGCTAATGCGTATTGTAAATGGGCAGGAAAACGATTGCCAACCGAAGCCGAATGGGAATATGCAGCAAGAGGAGGATTAACTAAAAATGTGTATTCTTGGGGTAACGAAAGAGTAGAAGAAGGCAAAATTCATTGTAATTATTTCCAAGGAAATTTCCCATACAAAAATGAGGGTACCGATGGTTTTGTTGGGTCTGCTCCTGTAAAATCATTCGCTCCAAATGGCTATGGTTTGTATGATATGGCCGGAAATGTTTGGGAATGGTGTGCCGATAAATACCATAATTTATATTATGATTCTTTCAAAAAAGTTAAAGTGGCACTAAATCCAAAAGGGCCATTAAAAAGTTATGATCCAGATGAGCCTTTAGTGGCAAAAAGAGTAATGCGTGGCGGATCGTTTTTATGTAATGAATCCTATTGTAGTGGCTACAGAGTTTCGGCTAGAATGAAAAGTTCGTCCGATTCTTCTATGGAGCATTTAGGATTTAGATGTGTTTCAAATTAAATAAATAGTATGAGATTTTTCTTTTTCTTTTTTATTTGGATTGTATTTAAGGGCGATGTATCTCTAGCCAATAGTCATGGAATTTATCCATTTGAAATTACTAAAGATTCTATTGCTTTAGACAATGCTTATATGCGAGTTCTTCGGGATGGAGCAGCTTGCACTATAGCAAATACTCCAAATTTTGGAACCAGAATAATTGTAGCTTTAGATAAAATAAAATTCAAAAGTAATCGAGGTTTAATTACAATTGATCGTGGACAAATTGCTGTTTTTCTAGAAAATGAATTTTACGATTTGCCTAAAGGATCTTATTTTGAAATTGCCTTAAAGAAAGATCATCCTCTTTTAACCAAACCATCCCAATGGGTGGAACCATTAAAGAATAAGATAATATATGAAAATACCGAATTTCGAGTTTTTGAAGAACGACTAGACCCAGGCGATACAAGAGAATTGCACAGCCATGCGCAAAGAGTGGTGGTTAGGTTAAATCAGGTGCAATTGACCGACCCTCGAAATTCTCCAAACGGCAAACCCGGAACTGGAATTCAAGTTGCAAACACAGTAAAATTTGCCGAGCCAATGGTACATGTAACCAAAAATCTTAGTGCAATTCCGTTGTTTAATATTGTTATAGAATATAAAATTGAGCATAATTAATTAGATGAAAAATACCATAAAAAATATTTTTTTGGCATTACTTGTTGTACTTACTAGTACTAGTTACTCTCAAGAATTTTCTAAAGGAAAATTACTGTACAGCAATGCTTTGTCTAATTCGGAATTGGTAAAAGATTGGATTTTGGAAGGCCCAGCAAAAGTGGAATTCAAAGACAATTGGATGCACCTTTATTCGCCAAAGGAAGAAGGCCATCACGTTTTTTGGTGTCCTGTAGATTTTCCTGGAAATTTCATAGCCGAATGGGAAGCCCAAAATCAGGAAATTGATGCCGGATTGTGTATTGTTTTTTTTGCTGCTAAAGGATTGAAAGGGGAAAGTATTTTTGATGCTTCGATGCCCAAAAGAACTCTGGGAACCTTTACCGATTATACCAAAGGCGCCATGAACGATTACCACATATCCTATTATGCAAATGGCAGAGATAATCCCAATAGAGAAACCGCCAATTTGAGAAAAAATAAAGGTTTCAATTTGGTACAAACAGGTGAATTCGGAATTCCGGTGCAATCAATAGCAATTCATAAAATGAAATTAATAAAACAAGAAGGAAAAATTCTTTTGTTTATTGACGATAGAAAAGTTATCGACTGGACGGATGACGGAATAAAATACGGAAAAATTCTTGAAGATGGAAAAATTGGATTTAGACAAATGCAGTGGACGCATTTTGCCTACAGAAATTTTAAAGTCTGGGAAACTATAAATACAACCGAAAATAAATAAATAAGATTAAACAATACAACATGAAAAACAAATCGCTATTGCTTCTAGGTTTTGCTAGTTTAGTAATTATTTCCACTTCCTCTTTTCAACTTTTGGACTCCTCTTTCAAGAAGCACCAAATTGAAAAAAACGTATCTCAAAATTCAAAATTTTCTGCATCCGAATTAGATTCTTTTTTATCGGATAAAGAAGAAATTAATAAACCAGTTGTTGCCTCATTAACTAATGAAGGAATGGTGGTAAAAAACACTCCTAAGGTTAAAGTTCCAAATGCAAAACCAGATATTTTGCTTTTTATTGCCGATGATATGACCTCAATTGATTGTGAACCTTATGGGAATAAAGATGTTCATACTCCTAATTTAGCAAAATTAGCAAAAGAAGGTTTGTCTTTTGATAACATGAATAATGCTACTGCTATGTGCGGCCCAACCCGTCAAAGTTTATATACTGGATTATTCCCGGTAAAAAATGGCAGTTATCCTAATCATGCTCAGGTGTATGACAACATTGTTTCTGTTGCACAGCATTTCAAAAAAATTGGCTACCGTGTTGCCCTTATCGGAAAACAACATTATGCACCTATGGCTAACTTTCCGTTTGAATATTTAGGTGGAAGAAATAGCGATAATGGCGAAGGTAAAGATGTAGAACTTGCCGATGCCGAAAAATGGATCAACAAAGACAATTCCAAACCTTATTTGTTAATTGTTGCTTCTAACCAACCACATTCGCCATGGAATAGAGGAGATGTAAAACAATACGATGCAAGTAAAATTACAGTTGCACCTTACATGGTAGATACTAAAGAAACTAGAGATGAATTAGTAAAATACTATGCAGAAATAACCTATATGGATAGTCTTGTTGGAACCTGTACCAAAATGGTAGAAAATCAAAAAAACAAAGACAATACATTATTCCTTTTTGCTAGTGAACACGGAAGTTCGATGCCTTTTGGTAAATGGACTTGTTATAATATGGGGTTAAAATCGGCATTTATTGCTCGTTGGCCTAAAGTTATTAAACCAGAAACTAGAACCGATATTTTAGCGCAATATATTGATGTTGTACCAACTCTTTATGAGGCTGCAGGTGGAGATCCAGAAACCTTACGGGGCGATAAAGAAGGCAAAATGAAACTAGATGGTAAAAGTTTTTATGCTACTTTAAATGGAAAACCAAAAGAAGTTCGTCAATATATTTATGGCGTTCATACAACAAGAGGAATTAAAAATGGTTCTGACAATTACCCAGTTCGTTCTATTCAAGATCATAATTATAAATTAATTTGGAATTTAAGTTTTAACGAACCATTTTTATCATCGGGTTCCCAACCAAAAAACAAGTTGTATAATAGTTGGTTAAAATCAACTAATACAACTCCTAAACAAGCAGCACATGCTAAGTTATATAGAAATCGACCAGAATATGAATTGTATAACATCAAAAAAGATGTTTATGAATTGGATAATTTAGATGGCGATAAATCTTTAGCATCCGTAAAAGGTAAATTACTTGATGAATTAAAAAAATGGATGGCAGACCAAGGAGATAAAGGTATTAAAACGGAAGCCGAAGCATTAAGACATTTAAAAGGCGATACATTAAATTGGAAAACTTCTGGAGATTAGTATATTTACCTTTTATTTCACTGCAATAATTAACAAATTCAAAATGGTAAATCCAAAAATAGTTATTTCATTTCTTTTTATTTTTTCAGGTTTAAATTGTTTGCAAGCGCAAAAAAATAAGGAAAAAGTTAGTAGTTTTCCTAAAACACTAGCAATTGATGGGCAAGTATTGCAAAAAAATTTAAACCTAATTACAGCTAATGATCCAGAAAAAGTGAATGCTTTAACTGCATTACTAAAAAAAGCAGATAAATTAGTATTAGATGCAAAAACCTATTCGGTGATGGATAAAAAACAAGTGCCGCCAAGTGGTGATAAACACGATTATATGAGTACAGGTCCTTATTGGTGGCCAGATCCATCAAAGCCAGATGGGTTACCTTATATTAAAAAAGACGGAAAAAGAAATCCAACTTATTATGATATTACCGATTCTCAAGAAATTGATAAAGTAGAGGATGGAGCATTAATCTTAGCACTTGCTTACTATTATACAAAAGAAAATAAGTATGCAGATTTTGCTTCCAAATTATTAAAAACATGGTTTATAGATCCTGCAACACGACAAAATCCGCATTTAAATTTCGGACAAGGAATACCGGGTTTAAATACTGGCCGTGGAACAGGAATAATAGAAACTCGAGATTTGTTTAGAGTTGGAGAGGCTGCAATATTAATTGAAAACACCCCCAATTGGAGTGCTAAAGATCATGAAGAGTTAAAAAAATGGTTTTCCGAATATTTAACTTGGATGCTTGAAAGCCCAATTGGTAAAGATGAAGCCGATTCCAACAACAATCATGGCACCTTTTATAGTGAGCAAGTTATTGCATTTGCACTATTTACAAATAGATTAGATGTTGCCACTAGTGAAATTGAAGTTTTTAAAAATAGAATGGAAAGTCAATTAAAGCCAGACGGAAGTCAGCCGTTTGAGCTAGCAAGAACAAAGTCATGGAATTATGTTAATATGAATTTGTATGGCTATTTTTTAATTGCAAAATTGGCAGAAAACAGTAATGTATCCCTCTGGAATCAACAAATAAGTGAAGGCAAAAATATGAAGAATGCTTTGGATTGGATTGTACCCTATTTGAAAAACGAAAAAAAATGGGAATACGAGCAAATCCAAAAAATTGGCTATGAAGAAACTATTAAAATTTTAAAATTGGCAGCCAAAAAATATTCCAATCCCGAATATGAAAATTTAGCAAAAACTATTGATTTAAAAATATACAATTCGGATATTATACAATTAACGAATTAATTTTTTCACATCCCCAACTATGAAAAACTTAAAAAACCTACTCTTTTTATTGGCAATTTTATGCTTTGTAAATTTGTCTGCCCAAAACAAAAAGGAAACTAAAATTTCAAAAAAACCAAACATTATTTACATCCTTGCCGACGATTTAGGAATTGGAGATGTAAGTTGTTATGGATCAGACAACAATAAGACACCTATTATTGATCAACTTGCCAAAGGCGGAATACGATTCAATCATAGTTATACGGCACCATTATGTGGACCTTCAAGAGCAATGATTTTAACAGGTCGCTATGCTTTTAGAACGGGTGCCGTAAATCAAGATATGGTTGGAAATATTAAACCAGAAGATGAGGTTTTAATTCCTTCTGTTTTAAAAACTGCTGGATACGTTACTTCCTTAACAGGAAAATGGAGTCAGTTTTCCTTAACACCAAGTGATTTTGGTTTTGATGATTACATAACCTTTCAAGGAAGTGGCGATTATTGGAGTACCGAAAAAAAGAAATCGGAAAATTATATTGAAAATGGGGAGAATAAAAAGTTAGATAGCCTAACCTATATGCCCGATTTGATGCACGACCACTTGGTTAATTTTATTACTACAAATAAAGATAAACCATTCTTTCTATATTATTCTATGGTGCATGTTCATGCTGTAATTCAGCGAACTCCAGATAGTAAACCAGGTAGCGATTTATATGAAGACAATACCGCTTATATGGATAAACTTGTTGGAAAATTATTACAAACACTAGACGATTTAAAATTAAGACAGAATACTCTTATTATTTTTATGGGCGATAATGGAACTGCAAGTCAATATGCCTCACGAAGTAACATAGCCGGTAAAGCACTTTCTGGCAAAAAAGGTACTATGCTAGAATGTGGTAGTTTGGTTCCAACCATTGCAAATTGGCCTGGTGTAATTGATGCAAATAAAGTAAGTAATACATTATTAGATTCTAGCGATTTATTGCCAACTTTTGCAGATGTAGCTGGAGCAAAATTGCCAACGAAAAAAAGTGTAGATGGCCGTAGCTTCTTACCGCAATTAATGGGAAAGAAAGGAAACCCTAGAGAATGGATATTTACCGAACTAGGAAATAAATGGTACGTTCGGGAAGCAAAATGGAAATTAAATCGCGAAGGAGAGTTATTTGATATGAGCAATGCACCATTTGAAGAAAAATTAGTCACCGATTATTCATCCAATAAAGAGGCGAGTGAAGCACATTCTCGATTACAAAAAGCGCTACAAGAATTAAGTCCAGAGAAAGGTATTTTAGATAATGCGGGAGGATCAGGACGACATGCTAGTAACGTAAACAAGAAGAGAGATAAAGTGAAAGAGGAAGAATAATCTTTTTTTATTTTAATTTTAAAACACATTAGAATTATTAATATATCTTGTTATTAATTATAAGCTATTGATTTATAGATATTTTAAAAATAATATTCTTTAAAATATTGAATTACTATTTAATAATGTGTTTCGTAATTGTACAATTTTTACCCTAATAACGGATTTTGCCTAATTGCAGATGCTTTATTTTTACATCTTTAAAATTACTTAACTTAAATTCTTTATTGATTAAGTTAATTAGTGCTATTGACCAAAAAAACCAAATCAATTATTTAAATTATGAAAAAAACATTTCTATTGGTTCTATTAATTTTCACTTCGATTATTAATGCTCAAACCGATAAATTAAAAATTACTGGAACGGTAACTGATCCGCAAGGAAAAACTATTCCAGGCGTAACAGTAACTTTTGAAGAGACTTCTACCACAACCGACTTAGATGGAACGTATTCCATTTCAGTAAAAAATTCCAAATCTATTTTACGATTTACTTATATTGGGTATGCACCCCAAATTGTTGTAGTAGGAAAAAATAAAACAATAAACATTACAATGGCGGAATCCAAAACCGAATTAGACGATGTTGTTGTTATTGGTTATGGAACTCAAAAAAAATCTAATGTTACAGGGTCTATTTCTAAATATACCAATGACAAACTGGATGAAGTGCCAGTTTCTAGATTGGATCAAGCATTGCAAGGAAAAATTGCAGGGGTACAAATTCAAAACATTTCCTCTGAAGCTGGTGCCGATACTAAAATAACTATTCGTGGAATAAGTTCCATCAACGCTGGTGCCAATCCTTTAGTGGTTGTAGATGGCCAACCAATTCCTGATGGTCTTGCTGCTATTAATATGGCAGATGTAGCTTCCGTTGAGATTTTAAAAGATGCGGCTTCGGCAGCTATTTATGGTTCTAGAGGAGCAAGTGGCGTTATATTAATCACAACTAAAAGTGGTAAAACCGATAAAGCCAAATTTACTTTTAAAGTTACCACTGGTGTAAAAAGTGATTACAAAAGATACAATCTACTTTCTACTTCAGAATATACCCAACTTTTATTTAAAGAACAAGCCATTAGAAATACCGATCCTGCTATTCAAGCAGAAGGAATTACTAATCCTAATGCATTAAACATGTACTATCAAGGAAGCGGTACTAAAATAAACAACTTAATTGCTGCCTATATTATAGAACAAACAATGTTGGGCGGTAAGGGATATAATTATCAAGACGAAGTTTTAAGACAAGCAAATTTTAGAAATATTCAATTGAGTGCTACTGGTGGAGTAAAAAACATGAAATATTATGTTTCTGGAGGTTACCAAGGTGACGAAGGAATTATGTTAAAAAGTAATTTCGATAAATTAAATTTCCGAACAAAATTAGATTTGGATTTAAGTAAAAGAGTAAAATTAAGCGTTAATTTAAATCCATCTTTTCAAAGCAAAGATTCACCTTCAGAAAATTTAACTAATTTTTGGAGATATCCAAGTTGGTTGCCGGCATACCATAACAATTTGACTGCTGCTTTCGTAAATCAAATACCTCAATGGGGAGCAATACAAGCAGGTGATTTTGCACAACCAAGACACTTTCTTGGGTTAGATTATTTTCCAACTTATCCCGACGGATCGCAACTATTGATGCCTGATGGTAATCCGTATTGGTTAGTTGGTGGTGCTCAAACTAATACGATTACTGGTGGAAATCCATTTAATTCCTCTCAAAATAACCCAATGTCTTCTTTGCTAATGCATGATATTAATGCAAAATCCTATGGATTACAAAGTGGTGCAACCTTAACTATTAATTTATTGCCTGGTTTAGATTTCAAAACGATGAATACTTTTTATTTGAAATACGATACCAAAAAGGATTGGGCAGATAAAAATGCCGATGCTGATGGTATGTTAAGTAGAGGAGTATATTCTTATAACTCGTATATAGATTTATTATCTGAAAATACGTTGAATTATAAAAAAGATTTTGACAATCATTCGTTTGATATAGTAGCTGGATATACAGTGCAAAAAACTACAACTGAAACTAGTCAAACTACAGGACTTGGTTACCCAAGTAACGATATCAATACTTTAAATAATGCATTATATATTGACAAATCTGGAACCTATGGTTATAAAAACCAAATAGGATTAATGTCTTATTTAGGAAGGGTAAACTATGCTTTTAAAAATAAATATTTAGTATCTGCAAGTTTTCGTGCAGATGGAAGTTCTTATTTTGGACCTGGACATAAATGGGGGTCTTTCCCAGCTGCATCCATTGGATGGGCTGCTAAAAAAGAGTCTTTTTTAAGCAAAGTGGATTGGTTAAGTAAATTAACATTTAGATCTAGTTATGGTGTTTCAGGAAACAACCGTATCTTAAATTACGGTTTCCAAAATTTACTTTATAGCGCCAATTATTCCTTTGGACCAGGTAATGGTATGCAATCTTCTGGTCAAGCACAAACTTCTACCATTACTTCTAATAGTGATATTACTTGGGAAAGTACGTATCAAACTAATTTCGGGATTGATTTTTCAATTCTTAAAAACCGAGTGAATTTAACTGTTGATGCCTACAGATCCATGACAGATAAATTATTATTACAACAGGCTCAAATGGCTTTTTCTGGAGTACCATTGGCATGGAATAATATTGGAAGTCTTTACAACAAAGGTTTTGAAATTGAATTATCTTCTACTAATATTAAAACAAACTCCTTTAAATGGACTACATCCGCTAATTTATCCCATACGGAGAATAAAATTAGAGAATTAGGAAACGAAGCTTATTTGCTTAATTATGGAGAAAGAAATGAAATATATAAAAGTGTAGTTGGTGGACCACTAATTCAATATTTTGGTTATAAAACAGATGGAATTTGGACTTCACAAGCAGAAATTAATGCTTCCGGATTAACTTCTAATCTTCCTTCTGCATTGCGTCCTGGAGGTTTAAAATTGGTCGATGTAAATGGTGACGGCGTTCTGGATTCAAATGATAGAACTATTATTGGAAATCCTTATCCAGATTTTACTTGGGGATTAACCAATACTTTCAATTACAAGGCATTTGATTTTAGTTTTACTTGGCAAGGTGTTCAAGGTGGTAAATTAATAAATGGAGATGCTAATTATAGTGAAACTAGATCCAGAAACGTAAGTTACAACTCCAATCGTTGGTTAAGTCCAGCTAATCCAGGAGATGGAAAAACCCCATATGAAGACATAGGATTCAATTGGATGTTAACCGATTATGTAGTGGAAGACGCTTCCTATTTTTCTTTAAGAGATGTTAGTCTAGGGTATAAATTACCTGAAAAATTCGCTAAACAAGTTGGTTTATCTTCTTTGAGATTATATACAACTGCTCAAAACGTATATTTTCATTTTGCAAGTGGTTACCGAGGTATAAACCCTGAAGGACGAGCAACATCAGGACCTTATTCTTCTGCCCTTATTGGTGGCTACCAAAGAGGAAGTTTCCCAATGGCTAAGGCCTTCGCATTTGGAGTTGATATTAATTTTTAATCTATAATTATGAAAAATTTATTAAAATATTTAAGTGTTATTATTGTATTAATAACTTTCGGTTGTACCGATATTATTGATTTAAAATCAGAATCCAATATTAGTGTTGATAATTTTTATACTAATTATACCGATCTTCAAGTAGGATTAACAAGTTGTTATAAAGGAATGCAAGCACCATTATCCGAAGAATGGTCTATGACCGAACTTCGTAGTGATAATACTGTTGAAAATTCAGGTACTAGTACTTCAACGGTTAAACATGATTTAACTTATTTAGATCAGTTTTATCCACCTGCTACCCACCAGGGTGTTTATAATTATTGGCTTAAAACCTATAATAACATCCGAAATACTAATATTGTTATGAATGCAGCTGGAGCAAATTATAATGCGGCCAGTGGGGTAATAGAATATGCTCCTGTATCTATACCAGTAACTTTAGCTCAGTGTAAAAGTATTGCTGCTGAAGCTTCTTTTATTAGAGCCTATCACTATTTTAATTTAGTTCGACTTTATGGAGGTGTGTTTTTAATTCATGAGCCAATCACTCCTGAAGAAGCAAAAACAATTAATCGTTCTAATGTAAATGATATTTATAAACTGATTGAGGCTGATTTAAAAAATGCAAAAGATAACGGAAGTACTTCAGCATATTCTGCAAATTCTCAGGATCTAGGTCATGCAAATAAATGGGCGGCTGAGGCACTATTAGCTAAAGTTTATTTAACATTAAATAGAAAAGCAGAGGCATCCGTTTTATTACAAGATGTTATTAGTAATTCGAGATACAGCCTTCAATCTACTTATGCCAATGTATTTTCTGTAAACAATGAAATGAATTCAGAAATTCTTTTTGCAGTGCGTTTTAAAGGTGGTGGTTTAGGAATGGGAAATCCATTACCAAATAATTTTGCGCCCGTAAATAGTGGAAATGCAATTATAAATGGCGATGGCGATGGTTATAATGCTCCTGCTTTAGAAATAATAAAATCTTCTTCATCTTATACCAATTATATTGATCCGTCCGCAGATAGATTTGCGACTAATATTAGTTCTTTTACTAAAGGAAATGCTGCAACTTCTTACTTTGTAAATAAATACATGTCACCAACTATAATTGCGTATGATGCTGAAAGTGATTGGCCTGTATTGCGATATGCTGATGTAATATTAATGAAAGCAGAGGCAGATGGAAATATAGCTTCGAGTTTAGCATACATTAATCAAGTTCGTGTAAGAGCTGGATTAGCAGTCTTAACTTCAACTAATGTGAATACAATAGCAAATTTTGAAAAAGCACTAGCATCAGAAAGAAGATGGGAATTTGCTTTTGAAAACCAACGTTGGTTTGATATAATGCGTTTCACAACAACAATGTCTACATTGTCTCCATCAACTGACCAATTTCCAGGTTTAAAAATGCAAGGTGCAGAGTATGTTATGAAAAAACATCTTAATAATATGTGGTCCAAATTATATTCTTCATTTACAGTATTGCCAATTCCGCTTACGCAATTGCTTTCTAATGCAAATCCAGATCGTTTTTTATTGCCAATTCCGCAATATGAAATTGATACCAATTCGTTTATAACAATTCAACAGAATCCAAGTTATTAATAAATAAACTAAAAACAGTGTATATTTTATACACTGTTTTTTATAATATTGTGAAGTATAATTTTGCAATTACAACAATAAAAAAATCATGTCCACATCCTACCAAACTCGTTATGCTTCTAGTCCGCAGGCAGTAAAAAAATATACTACAGAACAATTAAGAGCCGAGTTTTTAATTGATAATTTAATGGAATTAGGAAAAATAAATCTTACCTATTCCCATTACGATCGATATATTGCTGGATCTGCAGTGCCTTTAGAGCCTCTAAAACTAGATGCTATTGACCCTCTAAAATCTTCTTACTTTCTAGAAAGAAGGGAATTAGGAATAATAAACGTTGGCGGAACAGGAACCGTTGTTGCCGATGGAATTTCTTATGAATTGGGTTTCAAAGATTCTCTTTACCTTGGTTCTGGAAATAAAGAAGTAGTCTTTCATAGTGAAGATCCTTACAATCCTGCATTGTTTTATTTGAATTCTGCTCCAGCACATACTAATTATCCAAATAAAAAAGTTAGTCTTGCTGATGCAAATAAATTACAATTAGGGTCTATGGAAACCGCTAACCATAGAACCGTGAACCAAATGATTATTGGCGGTATAGTAACTACTTGCCAATTGCAAATGGGAATGACTGAATTAAAAACTGGGAGTGTTTGGAATACTATGCCTGCACACGTTCATGATAGAAGAATGGAAGTCTATTTTTATTTAGACATTCCAGAAAACCAAGCGGTATGCCATTTTATGGGAGAACCACAAGAAACAAGACATATTTGGATGGACAACCACCAAGCTGTTATTTCACCACCTTGGTCCATACATTCTGGTGCTGGAACTTCCAATTATACTTTTATTTGGGGAATGGCTGGAGAAAATCTAGATTATGGCGATATGGATGTTTGTAAAATAACTGATTTAAGATAACTATGGGAGTTTCTTTATTTGATTTAACCGGAAAAATTGCTCTCGTTACGGGTAGCACGCATGGTTTAGGAATGGCAATGGCTAAGGGTCTTGGTCGTGCAGGAGCCACTATTATTGTAAACGGAAATTCCTCTCAACCTAAAATTGACGAGGCCGTTTTAGAATTTAAAAAAGAAGGCATTCAAGCAATTGGATATAAATTTAATGTTGCTAATGAAAGCGAAGTTATTGCAGCAATTACCAAAATTGAAAGCGAAGTTGGCGCAATACACATCCTAATTAACAATGCAGGAATTATTAAAAGAATTCCGTTAATTGAAATGGAAGTTTCTGAATTTAAAGAAGTTATAGATATAGATTTAGTAAGTCCCTTTATAGTTTCTAAGCACGTTGCCAAAGGAATGATTGCTAGACAAGAAGGTAAAATAATCAATATTTGCTCGATGATGAGTGAATTAGGACGAAATAGCGTAGGCGCTTATGCTGCTGCAAAAGGTGGTCTTAAAATGCTTACCAAAAACATGGCTACCGAATGGGGAAGACACAACGTTCAAGTAAACGGAATTGGTCCAGGCTATTTTGCTACAGAACAAACTGCTCCAATTAGAATTGACGGGCATCCGTTTAACGATTTTATCATCAATAGAACTCCTGCTGCCAAATGGGGAAATCCAGATGATTTATCTGGTGCTGCAATATTTCTTTCTTCCAAAGCAAGTGATTTTGTTAACGGACATATCTTGTATGTAGATGGTGGAATTTTGGCAACCATTGGAAAACCTTCAAATGAAATTTAATATGAAAAGTATAAAAATATTAGTAGTTCTGCTTTTTTCCTGTGGATTGCTTTCCTATTCTCAAGAGTCAAAAATCATTGTAATTAATAATCCATTAAATGTAGATAGAGAATTTGAAACCGTAGAATTATCTAAAAGTAAATTGGATTTAGAATCTTCAAATCTATTAGAAAATTACAGGATTAGAAAAATTGGAACCACCGAATTTTTAATCTCCCAATGTGTAGATGAAAACGGTGATGGAATAAACGATGTACTCCTTTTTCAACCAAAAATTAAGGCATCGGCTACTAATAAATACGAATTGGTATTAAATTCAGATGAAAAAACTAAAGATGCTATTGTTTATTGTTATTCTAGATTTGTTCCAGAAAGAACAGATGATTATGCTTGGGAAAACAACAAAGTTGCCTTTAGAACCTATGGCCCAGTAGCTCAAAAAATGGTCGAAGATAAAATAAAAGGAGGTACATTAACTAGCGGAATTGATGCTTGGTTAAAAAGAGTAGAATATCCGGTTATCAATAAATGGTATGAAAAATATACTAACGGAACCGGAACGTATCATAAAGATACTGGTGAAGGTTTAGATAATTTTCATGTTGGCGCTAGCCGAGGAATTGGGGGGGTAGCAGTTAAAGTAGATTCTACGTATTACTATTCTAAAAATTTCACTACTTGGAAAACTATTACTACAGGTCCTATTAGAACTAGTTTTGTTTTAACCTATGCCGATTGGGATGCTGCTGGAAATAAAATCACCGAAGTAAAACATATCAGTTTAGATTATGGAAGTTTTTTATCCAAATTTGAAATTGATGTTACTGGTACCAAAGTACTTTCAACTGGAATTACATTGCATAATAATGACGGAAAAACAGAAGGAAATTTAACCGCTGGTTGGATAGATTATTGGCAACCAATTGATGATTCAGAAATTGGAACAGGCATTGTTTTTCCTAAAAAAACCATGGTAAGTTTTGAAAAATATATAAATTCAAATAAGGAATTGTGTAATTTATACGCATCGCTAAACGTAAAAAATAATAAAGTGGTTTATTACACTGGTTTCGGATGGAAAAAACAAGGGGAATTTACCACAAAGGAAGCCTGGGAAAACTATTTAAGTATCTATGCTACTAAAATTAATAATCCACTAATTGTTAAGTATAAAGAATAATCTATAAAAATAGCTTCAAGAAATGCGGTGAAATTTTTTTAAAATGAACTAGAAAAAAGGGTTTAACTTTAATTAAAAAGTTAAACCCTTATATTTTTAAACCAGCACTTTTAGCTTAATATCAGAAAATTATTCTTCATCCTCTTCGTCATCATCAAATTTCTCAGATGCTTCGAAATCATCTTCATCATCTTCCTCTTCTGATCCACCTTTATCTTTTAGTAAATCTATTTCTTCTTCTTCTTCATCGTCATTAGGTATATCGTCATCATCCAAATCAAGCCCTTTAACAGGAGCAATTGGTTCAATAACAGCATCTAAATCATCTTCATCAAATTTTTCCATTCGGTTAGCTAATTTAGTGCTAACCTTTACAAGGTATATAGTATCCTCGGTTCTAACTTCAACAGCCTCTATAAGTTCGTTTTTGGCATTTCGGAAACTGATAATATCACTACTTTCATATCCGTCAGGAAATTTTTCTACTAACAAGTTTAAAATATCCCCTGTTAGCTTAGCATAATCAACAATAACTCTTTTCATAAAAACATGTATTATAAATCTAATAAATAAGCAAAAATTAATGGCGCTACTATTGTCGCATCGGATTCAATTATGAATTTTGGAGTATGAATATCTAATTTACCCCAAGTTATTTTTTCGTTAGGAACTGCTCCAGAATACGATCCGTAACTAGTTGTAGAATCGGATATTTGACAGAAATAACTCCAAAATGGAATATCGTGCATTTCCATATCTTGGTATAACATTGGAACCACACATATTGGAAAATCTCCTGCAATTCCGCCTCCTACTTGAAAGAAGCCTAATCCTTTTCCAGTAGAGTTTTTAGGATACCAATCGGCCAACCACATCATGTATTCAATTCCGCTTTTCATTGTAGTAGGTTTGAATTTTCCTTTAATACAATAGGAAGCAAAAATATTCCCCATGGTACTATCTTCCCAACCTGGAACTACAATGGGTAAGTTTTTTTCTGCTGCAGCAATCATCCAAGAATCTTTTGGATCTATTTCATAATATTGCTCTAAAACTCCTGAATTCAACATTTGATACATAAATTCATGCGGAAAATAACGTTCTCCTTTAGAGTCGGCATTGTTCCAAATATCAAATAAATGTTTTTGCAATCTTCTAAAAGCTTCTTCTTCTGGAATGCAAGTATCGGTAACTCTATTGTAATGATTTTCTAATAAATCCCATTCGTCCTGCGGACTCAAATCTCTGTAGTTAGGCACTCTTTTATAAGAATTATGCGCAACTAAATTCATAATATCTTCTTCAAGATTAGCTCCTGTGCAAGAAATAATATGTACTTTATCTTGACGAATCATTTCGGCCAATGATTTACCTAATTCTGCAGTACTCATCGCACCTGCAAGTGTAATCATCATTTTTCCATTTTCAAGAAGATGTTGTTCGTATCCTTTTGCTGCATCTACAAGAGCAGCTGCATTAAAATGAAGATAATTTTTTTCTATAAACTGACTTATTGGTCCTTTACTCATTATTATTGTTTGTTCGTTTTATTTTAGATTGGTTCAAAGAAAAACTATTTTTTTAAAAAATTCAAATTATTTTATATTAAATTCGACAAAATACTACTTTTTAAGGTGAAATATTTTTTACAAATTTTAAAATTATATTTATTTATATTCTAATTATCTGATAATAAATTAGTTTAGTTTTATTTAATATTTTTTTCTATTATTTTTTTTCGACTAAATGCAGATTTATTATTGCTGTTTTTTTGAATAGCCTAAAATCTTTAATACATCATCCGAGGTTTGCTGCTCTGAAAATACCTCCGTTGCCAATATTCCGTTTTCATCTCGATCTATTAATATATGTTTGGGCTGCGGAATTAAACAGTGATGCAATCCGCCAAATCCACCAATGGTTTCTTGGTAGGCACCTGTATTGAAAAAACCTATATAAAGTGGTTTTTCTTTGTTGTATTTAGGTAAATAAATGGCATTCATGTTTTGTTCTGAATTGTAATAATCATCGCTATCGCAGGTCATTCCTCCTAGTAGAACTCTTTCGTAGGTGTCATTCCATCGGTTTACCGCCAACATGATAAATCGTTTATTAATAGCCCAAGTATCTGGTAAAGTAGTAATAAAGGAACTATCTATCATATTCCATGCTTCTCTATCGTTTTGTTGTTTTTGATACAAAACTTGGTAAATAGCACCTCCAGATTCTCCAACGGTAAACGAGCCAAATTCAGTAAAGATGTTAGGTACATCTACTTCTGCCTCGTCGCATGCAATTTTTATTTGATTGATAATTTCGTCAATCATGTATTGGTAATCGTATTCAAATGCTAGGGAGTTTTTTATGGGAAATCCACCACCAATATTTAATCCGTCTAAGGTTGGACATTCTTTTTTTAGGGCAATATATACTTTTATACATTTTACTAATTCGTTCCAATAATAAGCATTATCATTAATTCCTGTATTGATAAAAAAGTGAAGCATTTTCAACTCCAATTTATCATTTTCCTGAATTTGTTTTTTGTAAAACTGCACAATATTTTTATACCCAATTCCCAAACGCGAAGTATAAAACTCAAATTTTGGTTCTTCTTCAGCAGCAATTCGAATTCCGATTTTGAATTTCCCTTTAATTTCTGCTTGCAATAAATCTAATTCTTCAAAATTATCAATAATCGGAATTGTATTTTTATGTCCATTATTAATTAATCGAGCGATATTTGTAATGTATTGGTCTCTTTTAAAACCATTACATATAATATAGGTACTTTTATTTATTTTGCTGTTTTCTAATAAATTCTCTACGATATTTATATCGAATGCAGATGAAGTTTCAATGTGAATATTATTTTTGAAAGCTTCGTTCATAATGTATTCAAAATGAGAGCTTTTTGTGCAATAACAATAGTAATATTTACCTTCGTATTTGTTTTTTTCCATCGCTTTACGAAACCAGTTTTTGGCTTTGTTGATGTTGTTGGAAATTTGGGGTAAATAAGTAAATTTTAAAGGCGTTCCGTATTGTTCTACCAATTTCATCAAATCTATATTGTGAAATTGCAATGCATTTTCTTTATTTAAAGTAAATTCTTCTTGAGGGAAATAGTAGGTTTGGTTTATTAAATCGAAATATTTAGTGTTCATTTGGGTAGTTTTTTTAGATTAAAATGTGTTGTAAAACAAAGGTTAATCTAAAATTCAAACTCTAATATTCGCGTAAGCAATAGGTAAATCAAGGGTTATAGATTCAATAATGTTAAAAATAGAAACCACCGTAGTTTTTTTATTGTTAAAAAAACTTAGGTTATTTGCTTGAAAACTAATAAGGTTTTCGTGCAAAAAAAATGGAGATTTTTTTAGGTTTTTATTTTTTATCATCTTGGCAAATGTAAAAATAAAATAAATGAATTATAAAATTTTTCGTAAAAAATATTTTAACTTTTATAATCAGCAAAACTGCTCATTATCAAATCATTACTTACTTCTTGATTTAATATAATAGTACCAATACTATTTATCAATGCAAATTGAACCTTTCCGTATTCATTTTTCTTGTCGTGTATGAGTAAACTTTGAATAGTTTGTATATCATTTGACGAAAAAGAATGTTTTCCAAATAGAGCTAAGAGTGTCTTTTTTATTTCTTCAAATTCTACTTCTGTAAGCATATTCTTTTCTTTAGAAATATAACTTTCCAAAATCATTCCTATTGCTATGGCTTCTCCGTGGAGCAATGGGGTAGGGGTTTCCAAAAAATGACTTTCTATAGCATGACCTAAAGTATGTCCAAAATTCAATGCTTTCCGAATTCCATTTTCAGTTGGATCTTGCATTACAATTTCGTTTTTAATTTCTACCGAACGATAAATTAAAGCATCTAAATCGTCGAAATTTAAGTTTTCTAAATCTAAAAATTGGTTCCAGTAGTTTTTATCATAAATCAAACCGTGTTTTAGCATTTCGGCAAGTCCCGAACGCATTTGTATTTGCGGAAGCGTTTCTAGAAAATTAGTATCTAAAAGTACCATTTGAGGAACAGAAATTACGCCAATTTGGTTTTTTAAAATACCTAAATCCACGCCGTTTTTTCCTCCAATAGAAGCATCCACCATTCCTAATAAAGTTGTAGAAACGTTAATGAAATCAATACCTCTTTTAAATGTTGAAGCAATAAATCCACCAAGGTCAGTAATCACACCGCCACCAAGATTAATAAGTAAACTTTTTCTATCGGCACCTAAATCGGAAAGGATAGACCAAATTTCAACACAAGTCGAGATGTTTTTCATTCCTTCACCGGCTTCAATTTCTATAATTTCAATAGGAATTTGCGTTGCTAATTGGGGTAGAAATTTTGGCAAACAAAACTCATTGGTATTTTCATCCACAAGAATAAAGATGGACGAATAGTTCTTTTCTATTAGTAGTTGATGAATTGCCTCGTAACCGCTTTCATTAAAATGGATAGAATATCCGTTGGCTTGGATTGATTGCATAATGCCTTTATAAATTTTAACAAAAATAGACATATTATTTAATTAGTCTTAAAGGATATTTCACTTATTTTTTTCAAATAAATGGATGCTATTCATAAATAAATG
>CANGCT010000007.1 GCA_947452415.1 Flavobacteriaceae bacterium | reverse complement strand
TGGCAATATCAATTACAAAAATCAATGGCAATATCAATTACAAAAATCAATGGCAATATCAATTACAAAAATCAATGGCAATATCAATTACAAAAATCAATGGCAATATCAATTACAAAAATCAATGGCAATAGCAATTACAAAAATCAATGGCAATAGCAATTACAAAAATCAATGGCAATAGCAAAAATCAATGGCAATAGCAATTACAAAAATCAATTTCAAAAAATAAAAATTTCAATAAAAAAGTCAGAAATTCAAGTACTACTTAAACTTCTGACTTCCTTCTTCTGATTTCTAACTTATTAGAAAGGTAAATCGTCGTGCTCTTCTTCTTTGAAATCCGTTGCTGGAGCAAATGCTTCGGCTGCTGGCATAGGAGGCATCGCTTGAGCTGCAGGAGCTGCAGCTTGATTTTTTTCGATTCTCCAACCTTTAATAGAATTAAAATATTTAGTTTCTCCTTGTGGATTAACCCACTCTCTTCCTCCTAAATTGATGGAAACTTTCACGTCTTCACCAACAGTAACATTATTTAATAAATCACATTTGTCTTGAACAAATTCAATCATGATGCTTTGTGGATACTGCTCATCGGTAGTAACTACTAATTCTCTTTTTTTAAATGTTGGACTTACTTGTTGTTCTCCTCCAACTACTTTTACTTTTCCTGATACTTCCATAATTATACTAAATTTATTGTTTTGCTAAAAGCACTTTCCAAGCAGTTAGCGCTTCATTTTTATCTAAATATTCTTTGGCCAATTGGTGTTTTTTCATTTCATCATCGGCACTCAAAACTCCTTTTATTTCAAAATTTTGTTTTACAAATATAGTAATTTCTTCTTCTGTAGGCAATGCTTCAACATTTCCTAATTTTCCTAAATCATTCCCTTTAAATATAGGGCTTTCCTTGATAAAATTAGGAATAACATCTACACCAATTCCTAAAGTTGCTAGTGGTTTTTCGACTTCAAAAAGGCCTAGGTTAGTTCTAGAATACCAATTGCCTCCCAAACGAGAAACTAAATCTATTTTCACAGGGTCAATTATTCCATTGGCATCCAAAACGGCTTCGTTAATATGAATCTTCACTACTTCGCAAATAATCATATTTCCGGCACCACCTTCTGTTCCAAGTGGGATTATTTGGTTCACCACACATTCAAATTGCACTGGGCTTTCAGCAACACGATAGGGTTTTACTAACTCGGAAGGGATTGCTGTTAGTCCGGCTTTATCAAATTCATTTACACCATCGGCATATTCGGTACTGGACAACGACATTTGTTGTACCATATCAAAATTCACCATATTAATAACCACTTGCTTGGTGTCTTGGCAATTTATCAAAGTGTGTTTGATAGAATTATCGCGAACGCGTCGAGCAGGTGAAAACACCAAAATGGGCGGATTGGCACTAAAAATATTGAAAAAACTAAACGGAGATAAATTGGGTTTTCCATCTTTATCTAACGTACTTGCAAATGCAATAGGCCTAGGCGCAATGGCACTTTGTAAATATCCTTGCAATTTGGCTGTAGAAATTTTCTTAGGATCAATAGTTAGCATGGCTTTCAATTTTTACAAATATAAGAAATGCAATGGCAATGCCAAAAATCAATTTCAAAATTCAATAGCAATTTCAAAATTCAATAGCAATTTCAAAATTCAATAGCAATTTCAAAATTCAATAGCAATTTCAAAATTCAATAGCAATTTCAAAATTCAAATTCAAATTCAATACATAAATGCTGTACAATGCACTAGTTTTTTTCCACAGATTTCACAGATTCGAACGGATTTGTATGGATTATTTAATCTAGTAACAAAATAAAATCGGTATAATCCGTGAAATCTGTGGCGAAAAATTCGGTTTCCCTATCTCATTTTCCTTCGGTAATTATTTTTTTCATACTTTTAAACAAAAATTTATCCATGCAGTTTTCCGATAAAAGAAATAGTACTCGTTGGGTTATTATTCTCGCATCCTTTTTAATCGTTACCCTTATTTTGTGGAATACTTATTCTTTTTTTCAAATTTTTAAAAATGAAGAACGAGTAAAAATGGAACAATGGGCCTTGGCATTGAAAACTCTTAACAATGCCGATGTAAATGCCGATACCGAATTGCCGCTGAAGATAATTCAAAATGCAAGTATTCCCATCATTGTCACCCAAGACAACAAGATAATTAATCACATTAATATTGAAGACGATATTTCTAAAGATAAAAAGAACCTTGCTGGTTTTTTAGAAAAATTGAAATCGGAAAATGATGCTATTAGGATGGAATATTCTCCCGGGAAATTTCAATATTTATACTATGGAAATTCTTCTTTATTGAATAAATTAAAATACTACCCAATTGCTTTATTGCTTATTATCTTTCTTTTTGGAGCATTAGTATATAACTTTTACAAAAGCACAAAAATGGCAACCCAAAACAAACTTTGGGCTGGTATGGCGAAGGAAACTGCACACCAAATAGGTACTCCATTATCATCTTTAATTGGTTGGCTCGAAATCATGAAAGCAGATAATGTTTCGGAAACAATAATTGTAGAAATTGAAAAAGACATCAACCGACTGCAAACCATTACCGATCGATTTTCTAAAATTGGCTCTGAACCCGCTTTAGAAAAAAAGGATGTTATTGAAGAAACCCATATCTCTTTTGATTATTTAAAGTCCCGATTTTCCCACCAAGTTACCTTTGATTTTGTTGCTCCCAAAGAACCTATTTTTATTTCCTTGAATGCCGAATTGCACAGTTGGACGATAGAAAATTTAATGAAAAATGCCATTGATGCCATGAAAGGTAGAGGCGCTTTAACTCTTGCAATTGAAAAAGAAGGGCTGCACGTTAAGATAAACATTACCGACTCTGGAAAAGGGATTCCGAAAAAGCAATTTAACCGAGTTTTTGAGCCTGGATTTACTACCAAGAAACGCGGCTGGGGATTGGGCTTGTCTTTAACAAAACGTATTGTAGAAGAATACCATAAAGGAAAAATAAAAGTAGCATGCTCTGAGATTGGAGTAGGAACCACTATGCAAATTTCATACAAGTTGTAGGAGAGTTTTTATGATTGTGGGGTATAAATATTTTTTTAAAAAGCCCTAGTAAAATTAATGAATATAGTAGAAATAAGTATCTTCCAAAACATAAATGATTTGGTTTTGCTACAAAGTTGTTCATTGAATACATTATCCTAAAAAAGTGTATAAAAAGTAGGGATATTAAAGCCCTAATTTTTATACACTTTATAGAATTGTGCCAATATATTTAACCCTTTTATATTAAAATGTTTGGTTAACTGCAGCTCCACCATCAATAGAGATGGTGTAAATATTATCACAAGTTCCAGTTCCATAATTAATGTCTGCAAAATGTGCATTTTTAGTAATATGTAAACCGCCAGAAACTAATTTATATTCATGACAAGCAGCAATATCAATTCGCAATGGAGTACTAATAGTTACTGTATGAACGTTTCCATCTGGTTTTGTAGTTGTCCAAGATCCTGTTACTACATATACATTATCTGTTAACGATAAAGAAGTATATCCTTCGATCAATTCTCTTGTTCTATTTCCTACTCTGGTATAAGTTCCTAGGTTAGGAAAAGTAACGGACATGTTAATATCCATAACATATACTGGATGTGGGTTGGTATTAGCAGTAGTTGCTTGAACTGATCTTGTTACTGTTCTAGTCCCTTGTACTAAAGCATCATTGTGATAAAAGTTATCAAAAGTATACGTTATAACATAGTTTGTGTTGGTAAAAGTAGTGCTTCCGCTCACAATAATTTTACCTTTTAGGATATTACCGCTTGGCATAGCACAACCAGTAGTTCCAAAATCAACGGTTCTTGTCCAAGTAGTTCCAACTACTACAACTGTTGAAGTTGCACAAGTAGGTAACATAGCAGCAATGTCAGTAGATTTTCCTGTAACGGATGGATTTTGAGTAAAATATTGTGATTCAACAACATCTTCTACATCATTAGATACTTGATCCATTTTGGCATGGGTACCAAGATCAGCAGCACTTATTCCAGTATCATTTTTGTCGTCTTTAGAGCAACTTGCAAAGAAAAAAACAGCACTTAAAGCGGCTGCTTTAATAAAAGATTTTGTTTTCATAGTTTATAAATTTAAGATGTTATTTATTTAAGACTTTGTCAAATGTAAATGGTTTAATCTTAAGATAAAAATATTTTTCAAATACTTGTATTGTTGTATCTTTGAACCCCAATGAATATTACCTCACAAATAAAACAACCCATACTTCAAGAAATGGAACTTTTTGAGAAAAAGTTCTATGAATCGATGTCTTCCAAAGTAGCTTTGCTTAATAGAATTACCTACTATATTGTGAACCGAAAAGGGAAACAAATGCGGCCCATGTTTGTTTTTTTGACCGCTAAAATGATCTCTAATGGAACGGTTAATGAACGTACTTACAGAGGCGCTTGTGTTATTGAATTGATACACACCGCAACCTTGGTTCACGATGATGTGGTAGATGATAGCAATAGAAGAAGAGGCTTTTTCTCTATAAACGCCCTTTGGAAAAATAAAATTGCTGTTTTAGTTGGTGATTATTTGCTTTCCAAAGGATTACTACTTTCCATAGATCATGACGATTTTGATTTGCTTCGAATTATCTCGGTTGCTGTGCGGGAAATGAGTGAAGGCGAATTACTTCAAATTGAAAAAGCACGGCGATTAGATATTAATGAAAATATTTACTACGAAATCATACGCCAAAAAACAGCATCGCTTATTGCTGCTTGTTGTGCAATAGGAGCAAGATCCGTTTCAGATGACGAAATTCATGTAGAAACAATGCGAAAATTTGGAGAACTTATTGGGATGGCTTTTCAAATAAAAGATGACTTATTTGATTATTCTGAGGATGCCATTGGTAAACCAACCGGGATTGATATCAAAGAACAAAAAATGACACTACCCTTAATTCATGCTTTGAATAATTGTACCGATAAAGAAAAAAACTGGTGCGTCAATTCCATCAAAAACCACAACAAAGACAAAAAACGAGTAAAAGAGGTAATCCAATTTGTGAAAGACAAAAACGGATTGCACTATGCCGAACAAAAAATGGAGCAATTCCAGCAAGAAGCACTCGCTTTAATTCAAAATTTTCCTAATTCCATTTATAAAGATAGTTTGATTTTGATGGTGAACTACGTGATTGAAAGGAAAAAATAGCAATAACAATTGCAATGTCAAAATTCAATAACAATATCAAAATTCAAATTTTTTCTACACAACGTTGGCCTTCCGTAGGAATCTCATTTTAAATTAAAAAAAATATTATTTTTATAAATACTTGTATTTCAAATAATTAATAACAATATAATTTATTTTAACCCATTCATGCAACCATTTTACATCAACTCTCGTCTATGCCAATAGTGATCTAGTTCAATTGCATTTTTTTAATTGAAGTTGCCATTGATTTTTGCCATTGCCATTGAATTTGATTTTTTACAATTGATCTTAAAGATTCTCGCTTTAGAAATGTTTATTTAATGATGCCATTGCATTTGGAACTTGATTTTTCTAAAAAAACGGTTAGTAGCAACAATTCCTATTTTAGAACGCATCAATCCTTCCGTTTAGGAGCGGGTGGTTATTTTGGAGCCAGACTAAAATCGAAACAAATTTTGGAATTTGATTCAGACAATCCTGATTTTAACAACAAAGAAAAAGGGGATTTCAATGTAAATAATTTTATCTATGGAGTAAGTACTTACATCGGTTATAAAGCAACAAGTTTAGATGTAAAATACGATTTAAATCCAATGTTTAAATCCAATGTTGTGAAGCAAAACAATATTTCTTTAGGAATACGATTTGACTTTAAATAAAAAGAATTTGTTAGGTTGGTTATATTTTAAATCCTTTCTAAGTTATTTAGGAAGGATTTTTTTGTTTTAGAAAAATTAGTAACTTTGAAAAAAATAATGCAATGATCACCAATATCAATCAGTTAGATTTAGATAAAATCTATTCGTATGCCGATTATCTTACTTGGAAATTTCAAGACAGGTTGGAACTCATAAAAGGGAAAATTTCTAAAATGAGTCCGGCGCCAAGTACGTTTCATCAAAAGGTATCGATGAATTTAACGGGAATTTTATGGAATGAATTTAAAAATCATCCTTGCAAATTATTTTCTGCTCCCTTTGATGTTCGATTATTAGATAAAAAAAAATCAACACTAGATAAAGACGTTTTTACTGTGGTGCAACCTGATTTATGTGTCATTTGTGATGAAGATAAGTTGGATGCCCGAGGTGCTTTTGGCGCTCCCGATTTGGTGATAGAAATTCTTTCACCGGGAAATTCCAATAAAGAAATGAAATATAAATATGATTTGTATCAAGAAGCTGGCGTTTTAGAATATTGGATGGTTAATTCACAAGATAAAACTCTTTTTATTTATATTTTAAAAGAAGACCAATTTATAGGCTTACATCCTTTAATTGAAGAAGATGTAATAAATAGTCCACTTTTCCCACAACTCAATTTTGTTTTAGAAGAAATTTTTCGATAGGTTTTATTGTTTAAAAACGTGTAACTTTGAAACCTTAGAACCTAAAATCTTAGAACCTAAAATTGATTACCAAAGAAACCATAGATAAAGTTTATGATGCTGCTCGAGTAGAGGAGGTTATTGGCGATTTTGTGCAGTTAAAGCGCGCCGGTAGCAACTACAAAGGCTTAAGTCCATTTTCTGATGAGCGATCACCATCGTTCATGGTTTCTCCTGTGAAGCAAATTTGGAAAGATTTTAGTTCTGGCAAAGGCGGAAATTCTGTGGCTTTTATAATGGAACACGAACATTTTACCTATCCCGAAGCCATTCGCTATTTGGCAAAAAAATACAACATCGAAATTGAAGAAACCGAACTTTCGAACGAAGAAAAAGAAGTTGCCAACGAAAAAGAGAGTTTGTATTTGGTTTCTGAATTTGCTAGCAAATATTTTCAAGACGTTTTGCTTAATACCGAAGAAGGAAAAGCAATAGCGTATTCTTATTTCAAAGAAAGAGGATTTACCAACGATACCATCAAAAAATTTAATTTAGGATATTCTCCTGCCACTTGGGATGCTTTTACTAAAGAAGCTCTAGGCAAAGGATATAAATTAGAATTTCTTGAAAAAACAGGACTTACCATTGTTGGCGAAGACAAACAGTTTGATCGATTTAAAGGTCGAGTGATGTTTCCTATTCAATCTATGTCGGGACGAGTTTTAGGTTTTGGTGGAAGAATTTTAACCAACGAAAAAAAAGCTGCTAAATATTTAAATTCCCCTGAGAGTGATTTGTACCACAAAAGTAAAGTTTTGTATGGAATTTTTCATGCCAAACAAGCTATTGCCAAATTAGACAATTGCTTCTTGGTAGAAGGGTATACCGATGTTATTCAAATGCACCAAGCCGGAATTGAAAATGTAGTTGCCTCTTCGGGAACTGCTTTAACTCCGGATCAAATACGTTTAATAAATAGGCTTACGAAAAATATTACCGTTCTTTTTGATGGTGACGCAGCCGGATTACGAGCATCCATTCGAGGAATTGATTTGATTCTAGAGGAAGGAATGAATGTAAAAGTTTGCACTTTCCCCGATGGAGATGATCCAGATAGTTTTGCTAAGAAAACACCGCTACAGGACTTGACGAAGTATCTTGAAGACAATGCTATGGACTTTATTCAGTTCAAGGCTTCTCTTTTAATGAAGGATGCCAAGAACGATCCTATAAAAAAGGCCGATTTAATTCGGGACATGGTTGCTAGTATTTCTAAAATTCCGGATAGAATAAAACGCGAGGTTTATATTCAAGAAGTATCCCGAATTATGGATATTTCAGAGGAAGTGCTTTTTAATACTTTGGCACAACTCGTAAAAAAAGACATCAACGAATTAGGAAAAAAGCAAAAAGAGGAGCAAAAAGCATTTGAAGTTGTAAAAAATGAAAATGTTGTAGCTGCAGTTAATGTAGATATCCAGTTTGAGTTAGAACATAAAATTATCGAAATTCTTTTAATTTATGGTAACGTAGAAGATGAATTTGAAGAAGTACTTTTAAAAACTAATGAAAATGGTGAGCTCGAAGAGGTTAAAGAAATGAATCGGTACAAAGTGCACCAACGCATTTTTTTAAGTCTTCAAGAGGATGAAATAGAACTTGCAAATCCTTTATTTAAAAGTATCTATAACGATTTGATTCATTATTTTAATCAAAATGAATCCTTCGAGTTAGACCAATATTTATCCCAACTTCCTAGCGAATTGTCGCAAGAAGTTACTTCAATCTTAATGAATGACGAGCGCGAAACACTGCACAATTGGGAAGCTAAAAACATTTTCGTTAAAGGAAAAGACAAAACTATTAGCCAATACGTATCCGAAACGATAGTAACACTTCGTTGGTTTTTGGTTAACAAAATAATAGATGAATTAAAATTGTCTATCACTAAAGATTCAGAAATAGATAATACCGAAACACTTTCTATGGTGATGGATTATTTAGGCTTGACCAATATATTTTCTAAAAAACTAGGGAGAGTAATCTCAAGACACAATTAAAAAAAAATCTAAATTTCAATTGGTTTTTGGGGTTTCCCAATTGAAATTTCTTAAACTATCTCTAAGTTTTTGGCTTTGTTTACCAAATCAACTAAGTTGGATACATTTAATTTTTGCAAAAGACGAAGCTTGTAGGTACTTATCGTCTTTTCATTTAATCCTAGAATTTTCGATATTTCATTATTCTTTTTGCCTTCACTAAGGAATCGCAATACTTCAACTTCTCTGTTGGATAATTTTCGATAAATTTGGTCGGTTTTATTTTTCTTTGCTATTAAAGCCAAATTTTTTCTTGCCGAATCATTAATTATTACCATTCCTTGAGAAACTCGCTGTATCATAGATCCTAAAGTTTCCAGTTTTGAAGATTTATGTACATAACCATATACACCAGCTTTTATCGCATTAGAAGCATATATTTGCTCACTTAAATTGGTAAAAACCAAAACTTTGGTAGCTGGAAAACTCCTTATAATTGCTTTCAATTCATAAATGCTTTTCAACCCGTTCAATTCGAGATCGATTACTAAAACATCTATTACTTTACTTTTTAAAGCATCTGGAATCATTAAGTAGCTTCCAATATGGGAAGTTATACTAATTTCTGGATGGTCTTTAAAATAAGATTTTACGCCATAATGTACCACAGGTAAATTATCAGCTAGACAAACACTTATCATAACTTTACTTTTACGTTTAAAAAAAAACTCGAATTATAAAAAGTAAAATTACAAAAAGAAATCCATTACAAAAAGGATTTATGTTATTATTGTTTTAAGTTCATTGGGATTATGCAAATAGGGATGGGGGACATCTTGTGTTTGTTGCTACTATTAAGTTTATTGTATATTCTAAGCACTTCTTTTTCTCTTTCGGTATAGCTTTTTTGGATGGTTTTTTTCTCGTTTTCGAGCATTGCCCACTCTAACTCTTCGTAGCTTGCACCCAATTGATCTTCGTCGGTTCGGTTGTCGCCAAATAAGCCGTCGGTAGGTTGTGCTATCTGAATAGAATTTGGAATTTGCAAATATTTCCCTAGAGCAAAAACATCGCTTTTCATTAAATCGGCAATCGGACTAATATCTACACCGCCATCTCCATATTTAGTATAAAAGCCTACTCCAAAATCTTCTACTTTATTTCCAGTTCCTGCAACTAAGTAGCTGTGAATTCCTGCAAAATAATATAACGTAGTCATTCGCAATCTTGCACGGGTATTGGCTAGTGCTAAGTGGTATTTAGTTTCATCCATGCTTTTGGGCATTTCTGCTTTAAAAGAATCGTAAATTGGAGTTAAATTTGCTTCAACATTACTTACGTTCGAAAATCTTTTTTGCAATTGGCTAATGTGTTCTTTTCCCCGGTTTACTTGATTTTCTGCTTGATGAATTGGCATTTCCACACACAAAGTTGACAAACCTGTTTGGGCACAAAGGGTAGAGGTGACAGCAGAGTCAATTCCGCCAGAAATTCCAACTACAAATCCGTTTACATTTGCGGTGGCAGCATAAGATTTTAACCAATCAACAATATGCTCGTTTACCTTTTCTACTTGTATTGTGTCTTTTTTAACCATGGTTTAATAATTAATTTAGATTTGGAAATGTATATTTGCAAAAATATTAAATTTAAGTATGCAAAAATATATTTATCTCTTCGCATTTGGACTATTATTTTTTTCTTGCGATAAGCAAAGCAAAATTGAAAGTGCTGTAGAAAAAATTCCGGTTACAATGAAGGTGAATCGTTTTGAGCAAGCCTTTTTTGACGCCAAACCACAAGAACTTGCTAAAGTTAAAGCGGCTTACCCTGATTTTTTTCCATTAGAAACTCCGGATGCTGTTTGGATTGACAAAATGCAAAATCCACAATGGAGAGAATTGTATGCGGAAGTAGAAAAGAAATATAAAAATTTTGGTACCGAACAAACCGAGATAGAAGATTTATTCAAACATATAAAGTATTATTTCCCAACGGTAATTACGCCACAAATTTATACTGCAATTGGGGAAATGGATTATCTTAATAAGGCTATTTATGCTAATGATAAATTGGTAATTGCATTGGAATTGTATTTAGGAAAAGACCATAAGTTCTATTCGGAATTTCCAGCTTATTTAAGACAAAATTTTGAGCAAAAACAAATGCTTCCGGATATTATTTCTAGCTTTTCGTATGGTATTTTACATGCTCCAAAAGATAAAGAATTACTGTCTTTAATGATAAATTCGGGGAAAGAATTGTACTTAAAAGATATATTATTGCCCGATTATACCGATGCCGAACGCATAGGATATTCGGAAGAACAAATTAAGTGGTGTGCCGAAAATGAAGATTATATGTGGCAGTTTTTTGTTAGCAATAAATTGCTTTTTAGTACCGATTCTAGATTGCCAAATCGTTTTATGAATTTAGCACCGTTTTCTAAATTTTATTTAGAGATTGACAACGAAACCCCAGGCAGAGTTGGGCAATGGTTGGGTTGGCAAATAGTACGCTCGTTCATGCAAAAAAATGAAGTTACGGTTACCCAATTGCTTAAAATGGATGCCAAAGAAATATTTGAAAAATCAAAATACAAACCAAAAAAATAATGAGTAAAAACGAAACTTCCGAAATAAAATTCACTATTGAATTAGATGAAAATAAAGTTCCAGAAAACTTAACATGGTCGGCACAAGATGGCGGAATTCAAGATGAAGCAGCCAAAGCAATTATGTTGTCAATTTGGAATAGCGATAAGAAAGAATCATTGCGAATTGATTTATGGACGAAAGATATGCCTGTAGATGAGATGAAAATTTTTATTTACCAATCACTTTTGGCTATGGCCGATACTTATGAACGAGCCACTAACGATGAAAAAATGACGGAAACGATGCGTGATTTCACGGATTATTTTGCAGAAAAATTGGAGTTAAAAAAATAATAGTTCAATTTTTAGATATAAAAAAAGGAAAAAGTACAAATGCTTTTTCCTTTTTTTATAGTTTTATTTTGAAACTAAAAGGTATTCATATCTTTAAAAACAGTTTCGTTGATGCTTTCAATATAATCTAAAACAGCATCTTTACCGGTTCCTTCTGTAGCTGAGGTTACAAAGTAAGGTGGAATCTCTTCCCAATTGTTGGCGTGAAGTTGTTTTTTGTAAGCAGCAATATGCGAGTCGATTTTGGTTTTACTAATTTTATCTGCTTTTGTAAAAATAATACTAAATGGAATTTCAGTTTCGCCAAGGTATTCAATAAATTCTAAATCTATTTTTTGGGCTTCCAATCGAATGTCAATTAAAACGAAAGCGCAAACTAGTTGTTCTCTGCTTTCAAAATAATCGGTAATAAATTCCTGAAATACTTGTTTTGTTTTTTTAGATACACGAGCATATCCATATCCAGGTAAATCTACCAAAAACCAATTAGCATTAATTTTGAAGTGATTAATTAATTGTGTTTTCCCTGGTTTACCAGAAGTTTTTGCCAAGTTTTTATGATTGGTAATCATGTTTATTAGTGACGATTTTCCAACATTGGATCTTCCAATAAAAGCATATTCTGGCAAACGTTCCAAAGGACATTTAGTAACGTCAGAGTTGCTAATTATAAATTCGGCGGTGTTAATTTTCATTTTATTGTCATTGCGAGGCACGAAGCAATCTCTTTATTTTATTATTATTTTCATTATCTAGGACTTCAGATAATTCCTATTAATAGAATTTTTATTTCATAATACTTTCAAAAAAAAATATTATTTTGATTCTTTTAATGTCTCACTTTTTTCGTGCAACCACACTTCTAGTAATCTATTAAATTCTTCTGGTTGTTCCATCATTGCTGCGTGGCCACATTTGTCTATCCAATAAAGGGTAGAATTAGGTAGTAATTTTTCAAATTCTAAAGCAACTTCAGGAGGTGTAACACTATCGTTTCTTCCCCAAATGATACAAGTAGGAATGTGCATTTTTGGCAAATCCTTAGCCATATTGTGACGTATAGCACTTTTGGCAATGGTAAGTGTTTTTATAAGTTTAATTCGGTCATTTGCCATGGCATAAACTTCATCTACAATTTCCTTAGTTGCGATTTTTGGATCATAAAAAACAGCTTCTGCTTTTTTCTGAATATAGTCATAATCGCCTCGTCTAGGATAACTATCTCCCATGGCACTTTCATAAAGTCCAGAACTTCCGGTGATAACTAGTCCAAGCATTTTTTCGGGATACATCTTGGCGTGGTACAATGCAATGTGACCGCCTAGTGAATTTCCTAATAAAATTACTCTTTCGTATCCTTTAAAAGTGATAAAGTCTTTTACGTATTTTGCAAATGCTTTTACGTTAGTTTTTAAGATGTTTTGAGTGTAAATAGGAAGTTCTGGAATAACAATTTTGTATCCTTTTTGCGAAAAATAATCTGTTACGCCATCAAAATTGCTAAGCCCTCCCATTAAGCCATGTAAAATCACAATTGGAGTTCCCTCCCCAATTTCTAAATAACTATAACGTCCTTCTTTTTTAATGATTTTGCCCATTTTACCACCTTTTTTTCAATTGTTACAAATATAGGCTTTTATCTAAATAAACATAATTTTTGCTAAAATATTTAAGAAAAACTCATAGTTTTTAAACGTTTGTTAATGTTAAAAATATCTTTTCTTAACCTACAATATTTCAAGTAGTTATTGATTTTTATAATTCAATCTTATTTTATTTTTTATTGAATAATCTTTAAAAAATCTATTTAAAAACGTCTTTTTAATTTGAATTATACATCAATTTCAAACATTTGATAAATTATTTTTAAAATAATAAATTATCATAATAGTGCTTTATTTTTCAAAGTGGTAAAACTTATCAACAAAGTGGTAGATTGTGGTAAAAGGTGGTAAAATATTTTATATTTTTGCTCAAATCATTTAATAATTACGTTTTTGAATTCAATAATAGGAACATACGAGTGTAAGGTGGATGCCAAAGGAAGGTTGCTGTTGCCAGCGCCTTTTAAAAAGCAATTGGCCGCTTCTCTTCAGGACGGTTTTGTCTTGAAGCGCTCTGTTTTTCAACCTTGTTTGGAGTTGTATCCAATGAAGGAATGGGAAGTGATGATGCAGAAGATTAACAAGTTAAATCGATTCGTAAAAAAGAACAACGATTTTATTCGTCGTTTTACAGCAGGAGTAAAAGTAGTAGATATTGATACTTTAGGACGATTATTGGTTCCTAAAGATTTAACCAGTTTTGCGCAAATAAATAAAGATGTGGTGCTTTCATCAGCAGTCAATATTATAGAAATCTGGGATAAAGATTTATATGAAAAAGCAATCGATGATTCGGTAGTAGATTTTGCAGATTTAGCAGAAGAGGTAATGGGAAATGTAAATAGCGATGACGATGGAATATCATAATCCTGTTTTGTTGCAAGAAACCGTAAATGGTTTGAATATAGATCCCAATGGTATTTATGTAGATGTCACTTTTGGGGGTGGTGGACATTCAAAAGAAATTTTGAGTCGCCTAGAACCAAACGGAAAATTATTTGGTTTTGATCAGGATGAAGATGCTTGGGCTAATGCTTTACCAGATGAACGATTTACTTTGATTCAAGAGAATTTTAGATACATCAAGCGCTTTTTAAGGTTTCACGGAGTAAAACAAGTAGATGGAATTCTTGCCGATTTAGGCGTTTCTTCCCATCAATTTGATGTTCCTGAAAGAGGTTTTTCTACTCGTTTTGATGCGGACTTGGATATGCGAATGAGTAAACGTAACGAGTTAAACGCCAGTAAAGTGATTAACGAATATGATGAAGCCAACTTGAAACGTGTTTTTTTAGATTATGGCGAATTAAAATCTGCTCCAGCATTAGCAAAGACAATTATTGAGGCTAGAGAAATAAAACCAATTCATACCACCGACGAATTAAAATTGGTTTTGGCTCGGTTTTTACCTGATCAATTTAAAAATAAAGTGCTTGCGCAAATCTATCAAGCAGTTCGAATTGAAGTAAACCAAGAAATGGAAGTCTTGAAAGAATTTTTAGATCAATCCCTAGAGGTTTTAAAACCAGGAGGAAGACTAAGTGTTATTTCTTATCATTCTCTTGAAGATCGATTGGTAAAACGGTTTATGAAAAATGGTCTATTTGAAGGAGAGCCAGAACGCGATTTCTTCGGAAATTTTTCGGTTCCGTTTAAAAGCATTGGAAAACTAATAGTTCCAAACGAGGCGGAAATAAAACTTAATAATAGAGCACGAAGTGCTAAATTACGAATAGCAGAAAAGAAATAGTATGCAGTGAACACTGACAACTGAACACTGAGCACTGAACACTGATAAAATGAAAGGCGGAATAATCAACATATTAAAAGCGAGATTTCTAGTAAACGAAGATGCTACCAAAACTTGGAGGTTTCTACTTTTTATAGTTGTTCTGGCGATAATAATGATTGCTAATTCGCACCGATTTGATGAAAAAATATTTCAAATTGCCGATTTGACTAATGAGGTTAAGGAATTGCGTTCGGAGTTTGTAGACAGACGTTCGGAGTTAATGAAGTTACGAATGGAATCAACCGTTTCCGAAAAAATGAAAGAAAGAGGAGTACTTTCATCTCAAGTGCCTCCGCAAAAAATAAAAGTAAAAAAAACCGAGGAAAAAAGTTTCTTTAAAAGAATATGGCAGTAGAAGATAAATACATCTCTTACCGAATTTATTTGGTTGCATCCGTTGTCTTTTTGATGGCGATTGCAATCACTATTAAATTAACTAATATCCAATGGGTACATGGCGATCAATATAGAAAATTGGCCAAAGAAAGAACGGTTAAAACTTTTGTAATTCAAGCCAATAAAGGAAATATTTATTCATCGGATGGCAGTCTTTTAGCAACTTCTATTCCTAATTATACCATCCGTTTTGATGCCGTGGTTGCTAAGGAAGAAGATTTTGAAAAAAATGTAAAACCACTTTCAGATGATTTATCCAAATTATTAGGTAAACCAAGTTCGTATTTTCAGGCATTATTACGCAAAGCAAGAAACAATAAAAGCCGTTATACTTTAATTGCAGATAAATTAAGTTATACCGAATATGCCAAAATAAAAAAATTCCCATTATTTGAAAAAGGGGCAAATAGAGGTGGAATAATTGTAAGTCAAAAAACTGTGCGAGTGCATCCAATTGGGCAAATTGCCGAAAGAACTATTGGATACGATAAATTAAATGAAGAAGGAATTCGAAAGCAAGTAGGTATTGAAGGTGCTTTTGGAAAATATTTGAACGGAAAAGACGGCAAAATATTAAAACAAAAAATTGCCAAAGGACAATGGAAACCAATTAGGGATGTTAACGAAGTAGATCCCCAAGATGGCTATGATGTGATTTCTAGCATTGATGTTTTTATACAAGATATTGCCCACCATGCCTTGCTAAAACAATTGCAAGAATATAAAGCAGAACATGGTTGTGTGGTAGTAATGGAAACTAAAACGGGTCAAATAAAAGCAATTTCCAATTTAGGAAAAGATGCTACTAGCGGCAATTATTATGAAACCGAAAATTACGCAATAAAAGAAGCTCACGAGCCTGGATCTACTTTTAAATTGGTGGATTTAATAGCATTATTAGACGATAAAAAAGTAGATACAAGTAGAGTTTACGACAGAAAAGGCGGATTAATTACTTATTACGGGAAAAAGGTGGAAGATTCTCACAGAGGTGGGGATCAAAAAATATCATTGGCTCGTGGCTTTGAAACATCATCCAATACGGTAATGGTACAAGCAGTTTTTGAAAATTACAGAAACAACCCAAAACAATTTTTAAATCGGATAGATCGAATGGGATTGAGTAAACCTTTAGGACTTCCTATTCAAGGTGAAGGAACTCCAATAATTCCGCATCCTTCTGATAAAAGATGGAGTGCTTTAGCATTGCCTTGGATGGCATTTGGATATGGAGTTGCGGTAACGCCATTGCAAACTTTAACCTTGTATAATGCTGTTGCAAATAATGGAGAAATGGTTAAACCACAATTTGTTTCGGAAATAAAAGAATGGAACAAAACGATAAAGAAATACGATAAAGAAGTTATTAATCCGAAAATATGTTCGGATGAAACTATCAAAAAAGTCAAAGCAGTAATGCTAAACGTTGTTAAAAAAGGTACTGGAAAATCATTGTATTCTAAAGATTTTTCTATGGCTGGAAAAACTGGAACAGCACAGGCAAACTATGGAACAAATGGAGGAAATGATAAACACTATATTTCTTCGTTTGTTGGTTATTTTCCTGCAGAAAATCCTAAATATTCCTGCATCGTGGTGGTTCATAAACCAGATGCTGCCAACAAAGGTTATTATGGTGCTGATGTAGCGGGTCCGGTTTTTAAAAGAATTGCACAAAAAATATTTACGGATGCTCCTTCTACAAATGAAATAAAAAATATAGATCAAAAGATTGCAATTCAAGAAAACAATTACAAAGAAAACGATCCTAAAGCGCTAGAGATAAAAACGACTATTCCGAATGTAAAAGGAATGTCAGGAATGGATGCTGTTGCAATTTTAGGAAATCTAGGAATTAAAGTAAAAGTAAAAGGAATAGGAAAAGTAAAAAGGCAATCGGTTCCGGCAGGGGAGCCAATAAATAAAAATACTACTATAATATTAGAATTATCGTAGCATTTGATCTGTAAAAGGGTGAAAGCAAAAAAGAAAAAATGAATCTATTGTTAAAAGACATATTGTACAAAGTTGGCATCGAAGCGGTAAAAGGTTCGACAGATATTTCTGTGAACAAAATCGAGTTCGATTCCAGAAAAGTGCATGGCAACGATGTTTTTGTAGCAATAAGAGGCACGGTTTCTAACGGACATGATTTCATCGAAAGAGCAATTAGTCTTGGTGCAGTTGTGGTTGTGTGCGATACTTTCCCAGAGACTATTTCACAAGGAATTACCTACATTCAAGTAAAGGATACTAATTCGGCTTTGGCTTTTATGGCGTCTAATTATTTCTACAATCCTTCTGCTAAACTAAGATTGGTAGGGGTTACAGGAACTAATGGTAAAACTACAATTGCTTCGTTATTGTATCAATTATATAAAAAAGCAGGTTACAAAGTAGGCTTACTTTCTACCGTTAAAATAATGGTGGATGAAGTGGAATATCCTGCAACCCATACCACACCCGATTCATTGACTATCAATTATTATTTAAATGAAATGATTGAAATGGGTTGCGAATATTGTTTTATGGAAGTTAGTTCCCATGGAATACACCAAAAACGTACCGAAGGATTGCATTTTGAAGGTGGCGTTTTCACTAATTTATCGCACGATCATTTAGATTACCACCCAACATTTGCAGAATATAGAGACGTTAAAAAAGCCTTTTTTGATCAATTGCCAAAAACCGCTTTTGCATTAACCAATGTAGATGATAAAAATGGTTCTGTTATGTTGCAAAATACGGATGCAAGAAAATTAACTTATGCTTTAAAATCGTATGCCGATTACAAAGCACAGATTTTGGAAAATCAATTGTCAGGCTTGCTATTGAAGATTAATGATAATGAAGTTTGGGTAAAATTAATAGGGACTTTCAATGCATATAATTTACTAGCAATCTACGGAACTGCAGTAGAATTAGGAATGGATAGTTTGGAAGCATTGCGATTATTGTCCGAATTAGAAAGTGTTTCCGGACGTTTTCAATTCATCATTTCTAAAGATAAAATCACCGCAATTGTTGATTATGCACATACGCCAGATGCTTTAGAAAACGTATTGAAAACCATCAATGACATTCGCACCAATAACGAACAATTAATTGCAGTTGTAGGTTGTGGTGGGGATAGAGATAAGACCAAAAGGCCTATCATGGCGAACATCGCTTCGCAAATGAGTGATAAAGTAATTTTCACTTCGGATAATCCTAGAACCGAAAATCCGGCAACGATTATTACTGAAATGGAAGCAGGAGTAGAGCCTCAAAATTATAAAAAAACACTTTCTATTGAAGATAGAAAACAAGCAATAAAAACCGCCTGTCAATTGGCAAATGCTAATGACATTATTCTAATTGCAGGTAAAGGGCATGAAACGTATCAGGAAGTTAATGGCGTAAAACACCATTTTGATGATATGGAAACCATTAAAGAAATATTAGAACAATTAAACAAGTAAATAATAAGTATAGGTTTTAGAAAATAAACTTCTAAACTCTTATAAACTTCTAAACTCAAAAACATGTTATACTACTTATTTGAATATTTAGACAAAATTTTAGACGTTCCAGGAACTGGAGTGTTTCAATACATTACGTTTCGGTCTGCGCTAGCATTAATGTTATCGTTATTGATTTCTACAGTTTATGGAAAAAAAATCATTACGATTTTAAAAAACAAACAAGTAGGAGAAACCGTTCGTGAACTTGGTTTAACTGGTCAAAACCAAAAAGCAGGAACGCCAACCATGGGAGGATTGATTATTATTATTGCTACCCTAATTCCGGTTTTGTTGTTAACGAAATTGAATAATATTTATATCATTTTATTGATTATCACCACCATTTGGATGGGTACCATTGGGTTTATTGATGATTATATCAAAATATTCAAAAAAGATAAAGAAGGTTTAAAAGGCATCTTCAAAGTTATTGGTCAAGTAGGGTTAGGACTTATTGTAGGCTCGGTATTGTATTTTCATCCTGGAGTAACAGTACGTGAAAAATCTGGCAAACCAATTACGTTTAACCAAACAGAGAGCTCTATTAGTTCTCCTGCCAAAGAATTGAAATCTACTATTACAACCATTCCGTTCATGAAAAACAACGAATTGGATTATGCTAAAATATTGGAACCATTTACAGACGATTATCAAAAATGGGCATGGTTAATTTTTATTCCAATTGTAATTTTTATTATTACTGCTGTTTCAAATGGCGCAAATCTTACCGATGGAATCGATGGCTTAGCAGCAGGAACTTCGGCAATATCGGTGCTCGCTTTGGGGATATTTACCTTTATTTCTGGAAATATTATTTTGTCGGGTTACCTCAATGTGATGTACATTCCCAATTCGGGAGAGATGACCGTTTTTGTTTCGGCATTTGCAGGAGCATTGGTTGGGTTTCTTTGGTATAATTCGTATCCAGCGTCGGTTTTTATGGGAGATACTGGTAGTTTAACCATTGGCGGAATCATTGCGGTATTAGCAATATCTGTAAGAAAAGAAATGCTATTACCTATTTTATGCGCGATTTTCTTTGCTGAAAGTGCTTCGGTAATTATTCAAGTATTCTATTTTAAATATACTAAAAAACGCTTTGGCAATGGGAAACGAATATTCCTAATGGCACCATTACACCACCATTATCAGAAAAAAGGATACCACGAAAGTAAAATTGTAACCCGCTTTTGGATTGTAACTATTTTACTAGCAATTGTTGCTATTGTAACTTTAAAATTGCGTTAATGCCAAGGTTAGTAATTCTTGGCGCAGGAGAAAGTGGCGTTGGTACAGCCATCTTAGGAAAGAAAAAAGGATACGATGTTTTTGTATCCGATTTCGGAAAAATAAAAGATAATTACAAAGAAGTTCTTACAAATTACGGTATTAAATGGGAAGACGAGCAGCATACAGAAGCATTAATTCTGAATGCCGATGTAGTAATGAAAAGCCCTGGAATTCCAGATAAAGTTCCAATAGTTAAAAAATTGCTAGAAAAAGGAATTCCAGTTATTTCCGAAATTGAATTTGCAGCACCATTCACAACTGCTACTACAATCGGAATTACCGGAAGCAACGGAAAAACTACAACCACCATGCTCACCTATCATTTGCTAAAAGAAGCAGGATTGAATGTTGGGCTAGGAGGGAATATCGGAAAGAGTTTTGCTTGGCAAGTTGCCGAAGCCGATTTTGATTATTACGTGTTAGAATTAAGTAGTTTTCAATTGGACGGCATTATCAATTACAAGCCACACATTGCAATAATTACCAACATAAGCCCAGATCATTTAGACCGATACGATTACAAATATGAAAATTATATAGAATCTAAATTTAGAATAACCAAAAACCAAACCAACAAAGATTACCTCATTTATGATGCAGACGACGAGGCAATCAATAACTGGTTTCAAAACAATAAAGTAAACGCCCAATTAGTCCCATTTTCAATCACCCAAAACCTTGAAAAAGGTGCATTTTTAAAAAACAATACTATGGAAATCAACATCAACGAAGAAGAGTTCTTAATGGAAACCACTCAAATCGCTTTGGAAGGAAAACATAATTTAAAAAATGCAATGGCAGCAACATCGGTTGCTAACATTTTGCGTATTCGAAAACAAACCATTCGCGAAAGTTTATCCAATTTTCAAGGCGTAGAACATAGATTGGAAAAAGTGCTTAAAATTCAAAATGTACAATACATTAACGATAGTAAAGCAACCAATGTAAATGCAACTTTTTTCGCTTTAGACAGCATGACTTCGCCAACCGTTTGGATACTTGGAGGGGTAGATAAAGGAAACGATTATAGTGAATTGATGCCGTTGGTTTATGAAAAAGTAAAAGCCATTATTTGTCTTGGAGTAGAAAATAAAAAAATCATTGATGCCTTTGGTAATGTGGTAGATCTAATGGTGGAAGTAGATAATATGCACGACGCAGTAAACACTGCCCGTCATATTGCCGAAAAAGGAGATGCTGTTTTATTATCGCCAGCCTGTGCTAGTTTTGATTTGTTTGAAAACTATGAAGACCGTGGAAATCAATTTAAAAGAGAAGTAAGAAATTTGTAAGATAAGGTTTTGGGTTTTTGGTTTAAGGTATTAGTAAAAACCCAAAACCCAAAACCCAAAACCCAAAACCCATAAAATGAAAGAATTAATAAACAGTTTAAAAGGAGATAAAGTCATCTGGGCATTCGTGGCTCTATTGGCATTATTTTCGTTTATGCCTGTTTTTAGTGCGAGTAGTAATTTGGCCTATATGCGTCATGGTTCAGGAAATGCGATAACCTATTTGCTAAAACACGCAGTTCACATTTTTATCGGATTTATAATTATTTATCAAATACACAAAATTCCCTACCATTATTTTAGAGGAATTTCAATGTTTTTTCTACCTATAATTTGGGCGCTTTTATTCTACACTTTAGTTAAAGGAACCGTTATTGATGGCGCCAACGCAAGCCGTTGGATGGTAATCCCTTTTATTGGAATTTCCTTTCAAACCTCAACTCTTGCTGCAATTGTGTTGTATGTATTTGTAGCTCGATATTTATCAAAAACTAGAGAGGAAAAAGTAAGTTTTCAATCGTCTTTAATAGAGTTATGGTTACCGGTATTTATAACGTTAGGATTTATTTTACCTGCCAATTTTTCTACTGCAGCATTGATTTTTGCAATGGTAATTATGTTGGCATTTATTGGTAAATATCCAATAAAATACATTGCTATTATTATTGGAACCGGAATTGCAGCATTTACTCTTTTTGTTTTGGTAGTTCTTGCATTTCCAGACGCCTTTAAAAATAGGGTAGATACTTGGAAAAATCGAATCGAAAATTTCACAAGCAATAAACCTGGCGAAGACGATTATCAAATTGAAAAAGCCAAAATCGCAATTGCAACAGGAGGAATTTATGGTCTAGGACCAGGAAAAAGCGTTCAGAAAAATTTCCTTCCGCAATCTTCTTCCGATTTTATATTTGCAATTATTGTAGAAGAATATGGCTTAATTGGAGCATTATCTATATTAGGATTATACTTATTATTGTTGTTCCGATTTGTCATTGCGGCACACAAAGCCAATTCCATGTTCGGAAAATTAGTCGTCGTCGGACTCGGATTTCCAATAGTCTTTCAGGCAATAATTAACATGGCAGTTGCGGTTGAATTATTGCCAGTAACCGGACAAACGTTGCCACTAATTAGTTCTGGAGGAAGTTCCATTTGGATGACTTGCATTGCTATCGGAATTATTCTTAGCGTAACCAAGAAAGACGAAGAAATCGCACAAGAATTAGAAGATAAACAATTGCGAGAGGATGCACTTCAAAAACTTATTGACAAACAATTGAAAGAGGATGAAGACGAAGAAGTTGATGAAAATCAGGAGAAAGTAAATCAAATGAAGGCTTCTATTAAAAATAAAATTATGGAAGAAGATCAAGACGATTATTCGATTACTGAAAATCCGATGAAAGCAGTTTTACATAAAAAATAATAGAAACTTAAGAAAACGAAGTTTTCAAATTCGTGAAATAATTGGCAGCATTGAATTAGTGAAAATCCGTGAAATTCGTGTAAAAAGTTAATTAAGGTACAATGAAAAAATATAAATTCATATTAAGTGGTGGCGGAACTGGAGGACATATATATCCTGCGGTTGCAATTGCCAATGAATTAAAGTCGCGTTTCCCAGATGCCGAAATTCTTTTTGTTGGAGCACAAGATAAAATGGAAATGCAAAAAGTACCCCAAGCAGGCTATAAAATAGAAGGCCTTTGGATTGCTGGTTTGCAACGAAAACTTACATTTCAAAACCTGATGTTTCCATTCAAGTTGCTAAGCAGTTTATGGAAATCTAGAAAAATAATAAAAAGATTTAAACCCGATGCAGTAATAGGTACTGGTGGTTTCGCAAGCGGACCTTTGTTACAAGTTGCTAATAGTTGTAACATTCCAACGGTTATTCAAGAGCAAAATTCTTATCCCGGAATTACCAATAAACTATTGAGTAAAAAGGCAAATGCAATATGTGTGGCTTATGAAAACTTAGAGCGATTTTTTCCAAAAGAAAAGATACTTTTTACAGGAAATCCAGTGCGCCAAGATTTATTGGATATCGATTCTAAAAGAGAAGAGGGTATTACTTATTTTAAATTGGATGCTTCTAAAAAAACACTTTTGGTGCTTGGCGGAAGCCTTGGTGCTAGAAGAGTGAATCAATTAATTGAAAAAGAATTGGATTTTCTTTTAGCAAATGACATTCAAGTTATTTGGCAATGTGGAAAGCTATATTTTGATAAATATAAAAAGTATAATTCAGAAGAACTTGCAACTCGCAACTCGCAATCCGTAACCGTTCTATCATTTATTGATAGAATGGATTTGATTTATGCTGCTGCCGATTTTGTGATTTCGCGCGCTGGAGCATCCTCGGTTTCGGAATTGTGTTTGGTAGGAAAACCGACAATTTTCATTCCGTCTCCTAATGTTGCAGAAGACCATCAAACCAAGAATGCAAAAGCAATTGTAGATAAAAATGGAGCCCTGCTTTTAAAGGAAAACGAGTTAGAAGATAAGTTTGAAACAACATTTTACGATTTAATTTCGAATGAAAATTTGCAAAAAGAATTAAGTCAAAACATAAACAAATTAGCAAAGCCAAATGCCACAAAAGATATCGTCGAGCAAATAATAAAATTAATACAATAACAATAACAAAAATCAAATTAAATTGAATTTTGAAATTGAAATTGAATTTTGAAATTGACACACAAAATGAATCTAAACCAAATACATAACGTTTATTTTATCGGAATTGGTGGCATCGGAATGAGTGCCCTAGCGCGCTATTTCCAAAACATAGGAAAGAAGGTTTCGGGTTACGATAAAACGCCAACCATGCTAACGGATGAGTTGATTGCTGGCGGAATGGATATTCATTTTGAAGATAGCATTAGTGCAATTCCAACTGATTTTTATGTTGAAAATACTCTAATAATTGTTACTCCTGCGGTGCCAGTTTCGCATTCAGAATGGAATTATTTTATCGAACGAGATTATGTTATAAAAAAACGTGCCGAAGTACTTGGTTTAATAACCAAAGACACCTTTTGTTTTGCTGTTGCTGGAACGCACGGAAAAACTACAACGTCTAGTATTCTAGGGCATATTTTATACGAAAGCGGTGCCGATGTTACGGCTTTTCTTGGCGGAATTGTAGAAAACTACCATTCTAATTTAATAGGAAGTGGTAAAACCGTTACGGTGGTAGAAGCCGATGAATTTGACCGCTCTTTCTTGCATTTGTATCCCAATATTGCATGTGTAACCTCTATGGATGCAGATCATTTGGATATTTATGGCGATAAAGCAGCAATAGAAGAATCCTTCAGAGAGTTTGCCAACAAAGTAGAGGATAAAACTAAAATGTTTGTTCCAAAAGGATTGGATTTGGAGGGTGTACAAATTGAAATTTTAGAGAGTCAAATCCCCCCTTCGGGGGTTAGGGGTTTTTTCAAGGCCTTCAACATTAGAATAGAAAATAGCAATTATGTTTTTGATGTGCAAACACCATCGGAAACCATTCAAAATATTGCCTTCGGTTTACCAGGACATCATAATTTGATGAATGCCTTAATGGCCTTAGCAATGGCAAAAACCTATGGCACTTCTTCGGAAGCAATAGTAAAAGCATTGGCCACTTTTAAAGGAGTGCAACGACGGTTTTCCTACCAAATAAAATCCGATAAATTAGTTTATATTGATGATTACGCGCACCATCCAACCGAAATTAATGCAGTGCATCAAGCGGTTAGAGAATTGTATCCGAATCAAAAAGTGTTGGCGATTTTTCAACCGCATTTATTCAGTAGAACCAAAGATTTTGGGGATGACTTTGCCAAAAGTTTGTCGCAATTTGATGAAGTTTTATTATTAGATATTTACCCAGCTCGTGAATTACCAATGGAAGGAATTACTTCATCTTGGTTGCTAGAAAAAATGACTAACGAGCATAAAAAATTAGTTACCAAAGCCGATTTAATTCCGTTCGTTTTAGAATCTAATGCTACAGTGATAGTTACTATTGGAGCAGGTGATATAGGCGAATTAGTACCATCCATCAAAATAGCATTATCATGAAATTTTTAAATTGGATAAACCTACGATTAGTTCTAATGTTTGCATTGGTTGTGTTTTTATATTCTTTCACGTCTAATAGAAATTCCCATCGAAAATTACTAAAATCGGAAGTGATTTTTGTTGGAAATCAAGACAATTTTATTGACGCAAAAACGGTTAATAAATTGTTAATAGAAAATAATCAAGGTGTGCAAAGTATAGCAAAATCGGACTTAAATTTGGACAGATTGGAAAAATCCATCAACAAGAATCCCATGGTTGAAAAAGCACAGGTTTTTGTTACTGTTGATGGTGTTCTAAAAGCTGTGGTAATAGAGAAGGAGCCTATAGCTAGAGTGTTTGATGGCGATGCAGCTTATTATTTAGATTATCAAGGAAATACAATGCCGTTGTCGGATATAAATACGGCCAGAGTTCCTTTGTTTTTCGGAAAAATAAACTCCAAAAATAAACGAAAATTAACCGAGGTTTTGAGGTTAATTTACGATGATGATTTTTTGAAGAAAAACATTGTTGGAGTTGAGTTGGATGCAAACGATGACTTGCAAATGACGAATAGGAATTTTGATTACCAAATTGAGTTTGGCAAAATGGTTCACGTTGAGAAGAAATTTAAAAATTATAAAGCTTTTTTTCAGAAAGCAGTTTTAGATAGTTCGCTCATTAAATATAAAAAAATAAATTTGAGATTTAACCATCAAGTTGTTTGTACCAAATAACAAATAGGTAAACTCAAATAAAGAAGCTTTGATTAGGCAAATTAGGTCACGATATGGAGAATAGAGAAAACATTGCGGTAGGCTTAGATATTGGAACTACGAAAATCGTAGCCATGATAGGTAAGAAAAACGAATATGGCAAACTTGAAATTTTAGGCATTGGAAAAGCCAAAAGTTTGGGAGTGGCAAGAGGAGTTGTGAATAACATCACGCAAACGATACAATCTATTCAACAAGCAGTAATTGAGGCCGAAGAAAATTCGGGTTATAAAATTAACGATGTGGTGGTGGGAATTGCGGGACAGCACATTCGTAGTATCCAACATACCGATTATATTAGTAGAAGTAATTCAGAAGAAGTAATTACGCAAAACGACATTCAGACCTTAATTGATCAAGTCAATAAATTGGCCATGTTGCCCGGAGAAGAAATTATTCATGTTTTACCACAAGAATATAAAATAGACGGACAATCAGAAATTAAAGAACCAATAGGAATGTATGGTTCAAGATTAGAGGCTACTTTTCATGTGGTAGTTGGACAAGCGTCTTCTATTAGGAATATTGTAAAGTGCGTGCAAAGCACCGGCATTGAATTATCTGGTTTAACATTAGAACCTTTAGCTTCTGCAGATGCAGTTTTGAGTCAAGAAGAAAAAGAAGCTGGAGTTGCACTAATTGATATAGGTGGTGGAACTACCGATTTAGCTATTTTTAAAGATGGCATTATTCGACATACCGCTGTAGTGCCTTTTGGTGGAAATGTAATTACAGAGGATATCAAACAAGGTTGTTCAATAATTGAAAAACAAGCAGAATTACTGAAAGTGAAATTCGGTTCGGCTTGGCCAGGAGAAAATAAAGATAATGAAATAGTTTCTATTCCAGGTTTAAGAGGAAGAGAACCTAAAGAAATTTCTTTGAAAAACTTGTCTAAAATAATTCATGCTCGTGTAGTGGAAATTATTGAACAAGTATTTGCAGAAATAAAAGCATACGGTCACGACGACCCAAGAAAAAAATTAATTGCAGGAATTGTATTAACAGGTGGTGGAGCACAATTGCAACACATTAAGCAATTAGTAGAATATATAACAGGTATGGATACCAGAATAGGATATCCTAACGAGCATTTAGCTGGAAATTCAAGCGAAGATATCTCTAGTCCATTATTTGCAACAGCAGTCGGATTAGTAATGAATAGCGTTGCCAACAATACACAAAGTGCATCACGAACGCAAACAATAACTACAGCTATACCTTCAAGGCCAAGTGTAGAAAGAACTTCGCAACCTATTGTAATGGAGGTAGAAGAGGAAGTAGAGGTAGAGAAGCCAAAGGAAGAAATTCCTAAAGAAGCGGTTACTAAAACTAAAAAACCAGAAATAAACGATTCGTTTATGGATAAGATTTTAGGAAAAGTAAAAGACTTTTTAGATAACGCAGAGTAACCTATATATATAAGGTATAAAATAATAAAGATTAATTAACCCCAAAATAGTATGATGAGCAACTCAGAATTTGGAAGCATATCATTTGATTTACCAAAGAATCAATCAAATGTAATTAAAGTAATAGGAGTTGGTGGCGGAGGAAGTAACGCTATCAACCACATGTTTAAACAAGGAATCAAAGGAGTTGATTTCATTGTTTGTAACACCGATTCGCAAGCACTGCAAAATAGCCCAGTGCCTAATAAAATTCAGTTAGGGGTAAACCTAACCGAAGGATTAGGTGCAGGAGCAAATCCAGATGTTGGTCAACAATCGGCAATAGAAAGTGTTGGTGATATTGAAAAAATGCTCGACAGTAATACCAAAATGGTTTTCATCACTGCTGGAATGGGTGGCGGAACTGGAACAGGTGCAGCGCCAGTAATTGCTCAATTGGCTAAAGAAAGAGATATTCTTACGGTTGGAATTGTAACCTTGCCTTTCTCTTTTGAAGGAAAAGTGCGTCAAGACCAAGCCAAATTAGGAATAGAAAAATTACGCAAGCAAGTAGATTCTTTAATTGTAATCAATAATAATAAACTAAGAGAAGTTTATGGAAATCTTGGTTTTAAAGCTGGATTTTCTAAAGCTGACGAAGTATTAGCCACAGCATCAAGAGGAATTGCAGAAGTAATTACCCACCATTATACTCAAAACATCGATTTAAGAGATGTTAAAACAGTGCTTTTTGATAGCGGCACAGCAATTATGGGGTCTTCTATTTCTTCCGGAGACAACAGAGCTAAAGAAGCTATTATTGCAGCATTAGATTCTCCATTGTTAGATGATAATAAAATCACAGGTGCCAAAAACGTATTGTTGCTTATCGTTTCTGGTACTAATGAAATTACTATGGATGAAATTGCAGAGATCAACGAACACATTCAAGCCGAAGCTGGAAACAATGCCAATATTATTATGGGGGTTGGTGAAGACGAAAGCCTGGGAGATTCTATTGCAGTTACTATCATTGCTACGGGTTTTAATGTAGAACAACAAGACGGTATCATTAATAACGAACCTAAAAAAATTATCCTTCAATTAGAAGAAGATCAAAAAATGGTTCGTGACTTGTCTCAAAATCCAATTGTAAACTTCCAATCATTTACAGAAACTCCTATTGAAAACAAAGCAGAAAAAATTGTTTTCGAATTAATGGAAGAAGAAATTATTGCAGAACCAGTTATTGCAAAAGCAGAAAGTGATTTAGTTGCCATGAACGAATTCATTCGCAATTTGGATGTAACTTTTGAAATTGTTTCTCCTATTAAAGATATCGAATTCCAATTTACTACTCCTTTAGTTAATGAGATAAAAGTAAATGAGCCAAAAGAGGTGTTTAAAGAAGAAGAACAAATTTCTTTTTCTTTTGATTTGCCAATTCAAAAACCAATTGAAAATAGTTTTGCAGAAGAAAAAATTGTTTTCGATTTGTCTTCCGATGCAAATAATATTGTAGTTAATGCTCCAATCGAATTTGTTCCGGTAACAGAACTAAATGAAAACGGCATCATTAAATATTCTCTAGAAGAATACATGGAAATTGAAAACGATTTATTGCATACCAAAGCAGTAGAAAAAACTGCCGAACCAATTGAAGAATCGTTGCATCTTACCATGAAAGTTGCAGAAGTGAACAAGCCAACTTATGCCACCCATACCGCAGAGGATATTTCTCCTGTAGAAATGACTATTGAAGAAACTTTAAAACACCGTGCAGACGAAAGAAGACGTAAGTTAAAAGATTTTAATTATAAGTTTCACAATAACCCATCGCGTGTAGAAGAATTAGAAAAAGAACCTGCTTATAAAAGAATAGGTCTTGATTTAAATGAAAACAACAGCAACAACCATAGTTCTAGAATGTCTTTAGGGATGGATAGTAATGACGATGTGCAATTGCGATCTAATAACTCCTTTTTACACGACAACGTCGATTAATTAGTAGCTTCCAAATTATAGAATTTTAGCTTCAGTCTCGGGTAGCAATCGTGTGAGAGAATAAAAAATGAAATTGATTCTTCGATTATCTAGATTCGAAATAGCTATTTTGCAAAAAATAAGAGTTAGAAATAACCACTAAATATATAAAAATGAGTTTATCTGTAAAAATCATGGACGAAATGAAAACCGCCATGAGAGCCAAAGATACTATTGCGCTAGAAGCCCTACGAGCTATTAAATCGGAATTGCTTTTAGCCCAAACAGCTACCGGTACTAAAGAAGACATCACCGAAGACGATGAAATTAAAATCTTGCAACGGTTAGTAAAAATGCGTAAAGATAGTGCTAGCATTTTCACCACACAAAACCGTCCCGATTTAGCCGAACCCGAATTGGCGCAGATTGCAGTAATCGAAAAATTCCTGCCAGCGCAACTAAGTGAAGCAGAAGTAGAAGCAATAGTTGCCAAAATAATTACCGAAACTGGTGCGGTTGGAATTGCATCTATGGGAAAAGTTATGGGACTCGCGTCTGCTCAAATTGGCGGACAAGCCGAAGGCAAAATCATATCGGCTATCGTTAAGAAGTTGTTGGTTTAGGTTTTGGGTTCTAGGTTTTGGGTTCTAGGTTTTGGGTTCTAGGTTTTGGGTTCTAGGTTTTGGGTTTTAGGTTTTGGTTTCTAGGTTTTGGGTTCTAGGTTTTAGGTTTTGGGTTCTAGGTTTTAGGTTTTGGGTTCTAGGTTTTAGGTTTTGGGTTCTAGGTTTTAGGTTCTAGGTTGCTAAACTTATAAACTCATAAACTTATAAACTCATAAACTTTAATCTTTAAACTTTAATCTTTAAACTTTAATCTTTAAACTTTCTAAAATCGGCTGCGTAGTTCAACTGGATAGAATATCAGATTTCGGCTCTGATGGTTGCAGGTTCGAACCCTGCCGCGGTCACAATAATTATTAAATTTAATGCCTATTGTAAGTTTTTTGTAGTATTTTATGGCAATTAGTATATTGATTTTAATCTAAAAAATAGTTTTATAGGTATTTTTTTTAGGATAAAACGGTAAATTTTATCTTTTTTCTTTCCTTAAATATTCCCCACATTGCGATGCTTTGAATGGGATAGACTGTTATCCCTTGTTTAGTATCCAATTTTTGAACCTTTTTAAATAGGTTTTTTCAGATTTTAACTTCCTTTTTAAATAGATTTAAAGTAGTAAGGTACTTTTAGTAATCCCTTTTTATAAATTTATAAGATATTTCTTATTCTATTTATTTTTTTCTTGATTTCCTTCTCCCTTTTTTCGATTAAATACATTCTGCTATAGGTTAATAATAAAAATCTTACATTTTAACAAAATTTTAACATAATATAATGTTATAATTTGCCTTTGTACTCCTATTTTTGAGAACCCAAGTTTACCATAAAACCTATTAATCCGATGAAATTATTTCTAAAAAAATTGTTTTGTAGTTGGTCTACAAGTGCTACTTCAGCACTGGCAACAGCCACAACCACTGCTTTGAACGACTGTTCATTAGCAGATTCTAAAAGCAGTAATGACTCTTTTTTATCGGTTTCTTGTGCCTCTTTTTGGGCTACTTTTTTTGGATCTTTCCAAAAAAATATTTCTTCCCTTATTTTGCTTAGTAAGAACAATCACTACCAACGTTTTAAAACTACAACACTGGCTGTTTTAGCTTTAGGACTTTTCTATGTCGTCGTCCATAGGCACGGCAAAAGCGGTGAGGATGGCTTTACGATAAGTAAAAATAAAGGTCACGATTCTTTTCAGGTTTTTTGCCTAACACATATAGAAAATAATAACGATTACAAAAAAATTTAAATTATGAAGCAATTTTATTTAACCAGAAAAGTAAATAGTTTAGTATCTACGATATTAATTTTATTAGGATTAAAAGAAGAAAACATAGGCTTAACCACAGCCAAAACCAATAAAAATTTAATCAACTTTGACTCCCGAAATTCCTTCGGGCTTTACTCGTTTAAAGCTGCGTTGGTTCTTCTTTTATTGATCTTCAGTAAAGGATATAGTCAAACTACGCAATCATTTACCTATACTGGTGCCAATCAGACATTCACTGTACCTGCTGGAGTAACATCCATCAGTTTAAAAATGTGGGGTGCTGGTGGAGCTGGTTCAGGTGGTCCTGCGTCAGGTGGTTCTGGTGCCTTAGTAAAAGGTACTATAGCTGTTACACCAGGACAGACTTTAGTAATGGTTGTTGGTGGTGGAGGTACTTACGCATCTGCTTCCGGTGGTTTTGGTGGCGGTGGTGGTTCTGGTAAAGTATCACAAGCTGGATCGGGTGGTGGATATACAGGTATATTCAATTCTTCACTTACTTTTGCTAATGCTCTTGCGATAGCAGGAGGAGGAGGAGGAGCTGGTTACTACTCATCTGTTACTTATGGTGGTGGAGGGGGAGCAACTTCAGGTTCTGCTGCTGGTAATAAATCAGGTTCTTATACAGGTGGAGGAGCCGGAACTGTTTCTGCAGGTGGAGCTGGTGGTCTAGGGACTACTGCTACAAATGGTGGAGCTGGTTCAGCGCTTACCGGTGGTACCGCAGGAACTACTACCTATGGTGGTGGTGGTGGTGGTGGTGGTTACTATGGTGGTGGTGCTGGTTATGGTACTACTTCAATAACAAATTATTCTTCAGGAGGAGGAGGAGGCTCTTCTTATTTAGGTTCTTTGACTTTAACAACAAATACAGCTGGAGTTATTAGTAATGGTACAACCACAACTGTAAACCAAGCGCCAGGAAGTGCTGAATCAGGATATGTTACAGGTGTAGGTAACGGTGGTGCATCTACTACAGCTGGTGGAAATGGTTTAATTACTATTACTTATACACTTCCAGCATGTGTGGCTCCAACTTCCCAGCCTACAAATTTAGTTTTTGGAATAACGACTGCAACTTCTATTGCTGGTTCATTTACGGCTGCAACAGGTACTCCTAGTGGTTACTTGGTAGTTAGAAGTACAAGTAGTTCTTTAAGTTCAGGTCCAGTTGATGGAACAACTTATTCTACTACTTTAGGTGGCGGTACAGTGGTTCAATCAAGTGCTGCAGTTTCTTTCACAGATTCATCGGTTTCCTCTAATACCAAATACTATTATTTTGTTTATGCATACAATAATACGGCTTGTTCAGGAGGTCCGAAATATTTCACTACTTCTCCGCTTTCCTCAAATAAAATTACATGTCCGTCAGCGCCAACATTACCAGCCAATTCAGGACTAACTTCTTCGGCAGCTACCGTGTCTTGGACAGCATCTGCCGCTGGTGGTAGTGCTGCTACATTAAATTATACTTTACAGGTTTGTACTGATGCAGGATATACTGCTAACATAACTGGTTCTCCATTTAGTATGGCAACTGCTGTAACTAATGATTTATCAGGTCTTACTGCAGGAACAACTTATTATTATAGAATTTTAGCTAATAATGGTTGTGACTCTGCTTATTTAACTGGTAGTTTTACAACATCAGTAGCAACGCCAACTATTACTAGTTTTACTCCTGCTTCAACATGTATTGCAGGAGGTGCAACCATTACTATTACAGGAACTAACTTATCGGGTGCAACTGCTGTTAAATTTAATGGTACTGCAGCAACTTCTTTTACAGTGGTTAGTGCAACTTCTGTTACGGCAGTTTATCCTGCTGGTGCAACAGATGGAGTGATAACAGTTACTAATTCTGCAGGTACAGCAACTTCTGGAACTTCAATAACTACATTGCCAACTCCTACTGCACCAACGGTGGCTACTGCAGGAACCTATTGTACTAATACTACCTTAACGGCAACCACTGCAGATACCTCTGGAGTAACCATGTACTATCAAGGTACAACTTCCAACGGTACTTCTACTGCTACTGCTACTTCAAGTCAGTCAGTAAGTACTACAGGAACTTATTATTTTAGAACACAATCTACCGCAGGTTGTTGGAGTGCGCAAGGTTCAGCTGCAATAACTATTAATACGTTAGCAATAACTGCTCAGCCGTCTACAACAGTTCAAAATAAATGTCAAGGAGTAGCTGCAACGGCTTTATCCGTTACTGCATCTGCTAGTACAGGAACGCTTTCATACCAATGGTATTCCAATAGTACTAGTTCAAATACATCAGGTACTTTGATTACTGGGGCTACTTCAGCTTCTTATACGCCTGCAACAGCATTAGCTAATGTTGGAACAACTTACTATTATTGTGTTGTTTCGGTTAGTTCAGGTGCTTGTAGTGCTACTCCAGTAGCATCTAATCCTTCGGGAGCAATTACAGTAACAGCTTCGCCTACCATCAATAACACACCGCTTTCTGTTTGTACAGGAAGTACTATAACGTTAACCGGTTCTGCTACTCCAGATGCTACTACAGCTTGGTCATCTGCTACTACAAGTGTAGCAACTGTTGGAGCTACTAGTGGTGTTGTTTCTCCAGGTACTGCTGCGGGTACTAGTGTTATTACTTATAAAGATACTAACGGTTGTACCAATACGGCTACTTTGACAGTTAATCAAAGTCCTAGTGCTATTACTGCTAGTAAAAATCCAGCTACTATATGTGCTGGTGGAATAACTACTTTATCAACTACAGGTGGAACTATTTCTGTTGCTGGTTCAAGCACAATTGGAACTGCTTCTACTCTTACTACCGCTACCACTCAGCCTACAGCATTTTGTAATAGATTTCAAGCTTATTATTCTCAGATGGTATTTACAGCCGCAGAATTAACTGCAGCTGGTGTTCGGGCAGGTGCTATAACAGCAATTAAATTTAATATTGCTGCTCAAGGTTCTGCTACATCAGTTTCTGATTTTAAAGTTAGAATGGGAAGTACTTCTTCTTCTATTTTATCTTCATTTATTACTTCTGGATTAAATTTAGTTTATAGCGCAAGTACTTACAGTATTTCTGTAGGTCTTAACACAATTACATTTACTACACCTTACACTTGGGATGGAACTTCAAATATTATCTTGGATATTAGACAAGTTGGTGTTGATTCATCAAATAATACTACAACATATTATACAGCTACAACAGGGAATACTGTATTAAGTGCTGTTGCTACAGGAACTACTTATACATCAGATAGCTTTGTAGCATCTAGTCCAAGTCCTACAACAAGCACTAGTAGATTGAATACAACTTTTGTTTATACATCTAGTACTCCAACTACTATTACTTGGTCTCCTACTACAAATTTGTATACTACTAATAATGCTGCTGCAGGTTCTGATTATACTGGAACAAACCTTGCTACAGTATATGCTAAAAACCTTACATCAACAAATTATACAGCTACTGCTACTAATGGCTCTTGTTCAACAAGCTCGCAAGTAACGGTCGCTCCTTTTGCATTACCAACAATCGTTGTTGATAAAACTAATCCAGTTATTTGTAATGGAGAATCAGTTACTTTAACTGCTAGCGGAGCTTCAACGTATACCTGGAAAATAGGTGCTGCTGCTGCTTTTGCTACTACAGCTCAAGTAACATTAAGTCCTACAACAACAACAACTTATACTATTTCTGGAACTTCTACTGATGGTTGTGTTAGCACAACAACGGTAACGGTAACAGTAAATGCAAAACCATCAATTACAGTGAATAGCCCTGCTATTTGTATTGGTGGTACTGCTACATTAACTGCTACTAACGGTACCAGCTACTCATGGTCGTCAGGTTTGTCAGATACTGCAGGAACAAGCGTAACTGCTAATCCTACAACTACTACTACTTATACTGTAACAGGTACTGATGCTAATGGTTGTACAAATACTGCTAATGCTGTGGTTACAGTAAATGCTTTACCAACAATTACAGGTTCTCAATCGGTTTGTTTGGGAACAACTATAAACCTTACTGGTTCAGGTACTACTAGCTCTTGGGCTTCTGCTTCAACTGATATTGCTACGATTGACTCGGATGGTAAAGTAACAAGTGTTAGTGCAGGTACTAGCATTATTACCTATACTAATAGTAATGGTTGCCAAACAACTACTACTATTACAGTAAAAGCTATTTCGGCTGCACCAACGGTTAATGCTTTATGTAACGGTGCCACTACGGTATCGGGTACAGGTGTTGCTGGTGCCTCTGTTAATGTAATAAAAGCAGGTACTACTATTGGTACTACTACAGTTGCACCAGATGCTACTTGGTCGGTTGCTCTTAACGGAGTAACATTGGCAGGTAATAATAGCATTAATGCTACACAAACAGAAACAGGAAAATGTGTGAGCGCAAGTTCAGACGCAGTAACAGTACAAACTACTACTGCTACCCCAATAATTACAGCATCTCTTTGCTTAGGCGCTACTACCGTTTCTGGTACTAGCTCAGAAGCAGACGATACCGTTATAACTCTTTATAATGGTACTACATCTATAGGAACTGCTACTGTTGCAAGTGGTGCTTGGTCTGCTTCGGTAGATGCTTTAGCAACTGCTTCTTCTATTACGGCTACTGCTTTAGCTTCAGGAAAATGTGTAAGTGCTACCTCTGCTGCAGTGGTGGTTAACGCACCACTTTCCGATTTAAGCTATACACTTGCATCGGCTAACTACTGTTCTGGAAATGCAATTGCAACTAACGCTGTTGCTGGTATTACAGGAACAGGAACAATTAGCTATTCTGCTTCATTACCAAACGGATTAACCTTAAATGATGCTACAGGTGCTATTACAGGAACTCCATTAGATGCAAGTGCTGCAACTGATTATACGATTACTGCTACTAATGGTTGTAGTTCTACTACTGCTTTAGTAACTATTGCTGTACAAACAGGAATGTCGTCATTAAGTTATGCAACTCCAACTGCTGTTTATTCTATAGACAGTGAAATAACTCCTAATACCGCTACAGTTACTGGTGCTGCTACTTCTTTTGCTATTGTACCTGCTTTACCTGCTGGTTTAAGTTTTGATACAGCAACAGGAGCAATATCAGGAACCCCAACTACGGAATCATCAGCTAATTATACTATTACCGCTTCCAACGATTGTAGTGCAACTACTACAGTTGTAAACATAAGTGTTGTAACGGCTTCATTAAATATAAGCTATACTACTACATCAGCAACTTATTGTTCTGGAAACGCTATTGCAAGCAATTCTGCTACAGCAGTAGGTTCTGGACCATATACTTATAGTATTTCTCCTAGCTTACCAAATGGATTAAGTTTAAATACTGCTAATGGTACTATTTCAGGTACTCCAACTGCGGCAAGTGATTCTACAGAATATACAATAACTTGTAATAATGGAGTTGCTACAGCAACTGCTACCATAAGTTTTAACGTGCTTACAGGAATGTCGGCATTAAATTATGGAGGTACTTCTTTTGTTTATTGTAATGGTGTTGCTATTGCAAATAATACGCCTACTGTTACTGGATCAGGAACAATTACTTATGCATTAAATGGTACTTTGCCTGAAGGAATAAACTTTGATACTGCTACTGGAACTATTTCAGGTACGCCTTTAGCATTATTGGATAGTTCTTCGTTTACAATTACTGCTTCTAACGAATGTTCTAGTACAACTAAAACAATTTCTATAGGAGTAGTAACACCAGTTTCTGAACTTTCTTATACAACAACTACAGCTACTTATTGCTCTGGTGTTGCAATAACTTCTAATGGTGTTGCTTCCATAACTGGATCAGGAACTATAACTTATTCTGCATCTCCTAGCTTGCCATTAGGTTTTAGCTTGAATGGTACTTCAGGTGCTATAACTGGAACACCATCTGCTGCTAGTGATGCGACTACCTATACTATTACAGCTACTAATGGTTGTAGTAGTACTTCTACTACTATAAACTTTAATGTACTAACGCGTATGTCGGCATTAAATTATGCTAGTACTACTTCTGTTTATTGCCAAAATGTTGCTATTGCAGATAATACTGCTTCTGTAACAGGAACAGGTACTATAACGTATGCATTAAATGGTACTTTGCCAACTGGATTAAATTTTGATACGGCTACTGGAACTATCACAGGTACTCCAACTGATTCAAGTCCTGCTACTAATTATACAATTACAGCAACCAACGAATGTTCTAGTACTACTAAAACTATATCTATAGCGGTTAGTGCTACTACAGCTGCTGGAAGCATTACCCCAACAACTACTACGGTTTGTTCGGGTACAAATAGTACGGTTTTAACCTTAGACTCAAGTGTAGGAGCTATTCAATGGCAATATTCTACTAACGGTACTTCTTATTCTAATATTAATGGTGCTGCTTCTAGCACCTATACAGCTGCTAATTTAACAGCAACTACCTATTATCAGGCAGTAGTTACTAGTGGTGCTTGTTCCTCTGCTACTGCTACAGCAGTTGCTATCACAGTTAATCCGTTACCAACTATTTCCGGAACATTAACGCTTTGTGCTGGTACAACAACACAATTAACAGGTACTGGAACGGCTACTTCATGGTCTTCTTCTAACGCAAATGCTACGGTAGATGCTACAGGTTTAGTTACCGGTGTAACTGCAGGTACTAGTGTAATTACTTATACCGACAGTAATGGTTGTGTTAAAACGGCTACGGTTACTATAAATGCCTTGCCAGCAGCACCAACAGCTGGTTCTGCTACACCAAGTGCCTTCTGTTTAAGTTCTTCTACTAGTTTAGCTGCTACTGCAACAGGAAATACTATTAAATGGTATACTGCATTAAATGGAGGTACTTTAATAGGTACAGGTTCTCCATTATCTTATACTCCTACAGCAAGTGCTACTGCTTATTTTGCAGAAGCATACAATGCAACTACAGGATGTTCTAGTGCGCGTACTTCGGTTGCTGTTACTATAACTACAGGTCCAGATGAGCCAACTGCTTCGGCTACGCCAACAACGGTGTGTTTAGGAACTCCTATTGCTTTAAATGGTACCACATCAGCTAGTACTGTAAATTGGTATACAGCCCCTACAGGTGGAACCTTATTAGGTTCTAGTGCTAGTGGGGATAATTATCCTACAACGCCTTCTGCTGCAGGTACTACAACTTATTACGCAGAGTCAACTAATTCGGTTGCTGCTGGTTCTCAAACATTTAATTATTCATCTACTGCTCAAACCTTTACTGCTCCAGCTGGTGTTACCTCAATAACAGTTAAAGCATGGGGTGCAGGTGGTGCTGGAGGAACTTCTAGTTATACAAGAGCCGGAGGAGCCGGAGGTGGAGGAGGTGCCTACGCATCTTCAGTTATAACAGTGATCCCAGGTAAATCTTACACTGTGTCTGTTGGTGCTGGTGGAACAGGTACAACGGTTAGTGCAAGTTCAGGAGGAAATGGTGCTGGATCTTATTTTAATGATGTAAATACACTTTATGCTGCTGGAGGTGCTGGTGGAGGATATTACACAACATCAATTGCTGGTGTAGGTGGTCTAGGAGGGGCGGCAAGCGCTTCTATAGGAACTGTTAAATATTCTGGTGGAAATGGAGGAAACTCATCTGCAACTTCTGGAAGTACTACTTATTCTGGTGGAGGTGGAGCTAGTGCTGGTACCGGAGCTAATGGAAACAACGCTTTATTAAATACAGGTGGTGCTGCTGTTACTGGTGGTGTTGCCGGTGTTAATGGTGGTGGTGGTACAGCTACTGCTTTTGGCGGTACTCCTGGAAATGTTGGTGGAGGTGGTGGTTCTGCACCAAGAAATGATAATTCATATGCTTATTTATCTCCAAAAGGAGGTGATGGTAAAATTATTATTACTTGGGATGCTGTTACTGCTTGTCCTTCGCCTACACGAACTGCCGTTGTGGTGAATGTGTCTAATATTACTATTAGCGCATCTCCTTCTGGAACTCAAACTGCTTGTATCAATACAACGGTTACTCCTTTAAGCGTTACTGCTGCCGTAAATGGTGGTACTATAGCGTCTTACAAATGGTATTCAAATACAACCGCTAGTACTACAGGTGGAACATTAGTTGCTACTAATGCTTCTTCAAGTACTACGGATACTTATACTCCTAGCAGCGCTGTTGCAGGAACTTTATACTACTATGTAGTAGTTACTAATTCAAATGGCTGTACTGCAACAAGTGCAGTTTCTGGTGCTATTGTTATTAAAGCAGCTTCTGTTGCAGGTACAGCAGCTACAGGTACTCCTGCTTTATGTAATACAGGAACTTCGGTAGTAACTCTTACTGGTTCTACAGGAACTATTCAATGGCAACAATCTTTGAATGGTACTTCTTGGGATAATGTTAGTGGAGGTACAGGAGCTACTACAGCTAGTTATACTACAGCTACACTTACAACTACAACTTCATTTAGAGCATTAGTAACTAATTCTCCTTGTGATGTTGCTACTAGTAATGTGTTAACAATTACGGTTAATCCTTTACCAAATGCACCTACTACTACTCCTTCTTCACAATGTGGAGTTGGTGTTCCAACGGCTTCTGTTACAGATACTAACGGATTTACAAATCCTATTTTTAAATGGTATGATGCTACAGGTGTTACGTTATTACAAACTAGTACATCTACTACTTATACTACCTCTATATTGGCGACTACAACTTTCCAAGTGTCCGTTGTTAATCCAACTACAGGTTGTGAAAGTGCTAAAACTTCGGTTACTGAAACGGTAACTACAGTTCCTGCTTTTGCACTTTCATCTAATGCAAGTACGGTTACTAACTGTAGTAATTCGCCAACAACAGCAGCAGTTACTGTAGCTACAGGAGCTTCTGACTATACTTCTTATGTTTGGACCAACAGTGCAAGCGTTTCAGGTAATGCAACTACAGGTTGGTATTTTAGCCCTTCTGCAACTACTACTTATACAGTAACCGCTACGGGAGGTCTTTGTTCTACCACAGCTAATGTTACCGTTAAAACTACGGCATTACCAGTAATTACTGCTTCGGCAGTTCCAACGGCTATTTGTGTGGGAGCAACTTCTACATTAACAGCATCTTCAACAGTTTCTACAATAGCTAGTGCCGATAAAACAATTGGTACGGGTACTATCGTTCTAGGATCTACAGGTACTGGTAACGCAACTACACCTTTTGCTCAATATTATGAGGGACAGCATACTCAATATTTAATTTTAGGTACTGATATGGCTGCTGCTGGTTTGGTTTCAGGTAATTTAACTTCGTTAAAATTTAATGTTACTACTAAAAGAAGTACATTACCTTATGTTAATTATACTGTAAAGTTAGGAACTACTACTGCTACTGATTTAACAGGAAATAATACCTTAACAGGTAGTACAACTGTTTATAGTAATACTTCTTTAAATACCGTTGCAGGAATAAATACTCTTGCTTTTGGTACAGGTTCTGGTTCTGCTTCCAATTTCAATTGGAATGGGACTGCTAACATTATTGTAGATGTTTGTTTTGCTAATGACCCTAGTGCAACATTAACTGCTTATTCAGATAACGATGATGTTTCTGCTACTACTAAATCATATGTTGCTACCTATGGATATTATCAAGATAGTTCAAATTTATGTGGAACTAGTAATGGAACTTCTTCTACAGCGTCAACTCTTCCTAATATTACTTTTACTGGTCAATCAAGAACTACTTCAGAATTTCCATTGCAATATACTTGGAATGATGCTTCTGCAACAACAGGTAGTGTTTTAACTCCAGCTCCAACAACAACTACTACGTATACCGTTTCAGGATATAATAGTACAACAGGTTGTACAGGTACAGCTAATGCTACGGTAACGGTTTATCCAATTCCTAATGCCCCAACAGCTACAAATGGAGCACGTTGTGGAACAGGAGTTGTTACTACCGCTACTGTGAGTGATACGAATAGTTTAACTACGCCTACTTTCAAATGGTATTCCGCTGCTTCAGCAGGTACTCTTTTACAAACGAGTACTTCTACCAGTTATACTACAAGTATTTCTGCAACAACAACATTATATGTTTCTGTAGTAAGCCCTGGAGGTTGTGAAAGTGCTAGAACACCAATTACATTAACTATTAATACACCAGCTACTATTACAGCAGCTAGTGGAGCTATTAGTGTATGTGCTGGATCTAGTACTACGCTAACAGCTAGTGTGCCTGCAACTGGTTCCTCAACTCCAACATTTACTTGGACGCCAACAACTGGTTTGTCAAGTGCTACTGGTGCTTCGGTTACTGCTACTCCATCTGCTACAACTACGTATTCGGTTACGGCAAGTGATACTAATGGTTGTACTACAGCTGCAGCAACAGTTTTAGTTACTGTGGTTCCTTATCCAAGTGCATTAAGTATTACTCAAGGTGCTGCTTCGGTTTGTACAGGTTCTGTAATGTCATTAACAGCTTCAGGTGGTACTGCTATAACTGATTCTTCAGTTACTGTAGGGCCAACTTCTCCAACAAGTGAAGGAGGTTCAATTTCTGCAACTAATTATGCTATTGGAACTTATTATCAATCTTTTAATGTTTTAGCAGCTTCTAAATTAGCTTCTGTTGATATTTTCCCTACGGATGCTATTGGAACTTCAGGATCAATTTCTATAGCTAATAGTTCAGGAACAGTATTAAATACTGTTAACTATACAACTACAGTAACAGGTGGTAGTAAACAAACAATTACATTAAATATTCCATTGTCTGTGGGTACTGGATATAGAATAGGTCAAGGTACTGCTATTAACTTAAATAGAAATACTACTAATGCGGCATTTCCATATACGTCTTCAGTAGCAAGTATCATAAGTAATAATTTTAATACAGCCTATTACTATTACTTTTATAATATGAATTTTACTACTTCAGTTTCGGTAAATTCTCCAATTTCATGGTCTCCAACTACAGATTTATATACTTCCTCTGCAGCTTCAACTGCATATACTGGAGGTAATGCTAGTGCGGTTTACGTTAAACCATCTAGTGCTACCCCTGTAACTTATACAGCAACTGCATCAAATGGTTCTTGTAGTATTTCTCAAACAACTACTGTAACGGCTAACCCATTACCAGTTTTTGCATTAAATGGTACTACAATTTGCCCAACAACTTCTGCTACATTAACGCCTAGCGCTACCGTTGGAACGGCTCCATTTACCTATTCTTGGACTTCTAATCCAGCAGGATTTACAAGTACAGAAAGCTCTGTTACAGTTACCCCTGCTGTTACTACTACTTATAGTGTAACGGGTACTGATGCTAATGGTTGCACAACTGCTGCTGCTGCTTCGGCAACGGTTACGGTTCGTACTCCAGAGGTTATAACTGCTTCAGGAACTGCTACAATTTGTAGTGGTCAAAGTACAAATTTAACGGTTAGCGGTGCTGTATCTTACACTTGGACTGCTCCTAACGGATTTACAGCAAGTGGCGATTCTATTACAGTTTCCCCAACAACCACGACTACATACACTGTAACAGGTGTTGATGCTAATGGTTGTACCACGGCATCTAAAACTGTGGTGGTAACAGTGAAAGATCAATTAGCTACCATCACGGCTTCGGCTCCTAACTATTGTATTGGTGCAACAAGTTTAGCTCTATCTGCTACTTCTGCTGCTACAAGCAATACAGGAACTGTAACCTATTCTTGGGCGGGTCCTAATAGCTTTACAGCTAGTACACAAAATGCTACAGTAAATAATCCAACAGGAGGTGGTACTTATACTGTAACGGCTACGAATGGTTATTGTTCAACAACTGCTAGTGTTACCGTAATAGAAAATGCTTTACCTACAATAACGGCTTCTAATGCTACTATTTGTAATGGCACTTCTACAACGTTAACCGCTTCTGGAGCTGCTACTTATGCATGGTCACCATCTACTGGTTTATCTAGTACTGCTGGTGAATCAGTAACTGCTGGCCCAATCGCTACTCAAATCTATACTATTACAGGTACGGATGCTAACGGATGTGTTAATACTACTACTACTACAGTAACAGTAACAAATCCTGGTGCAATTGCTTCTGGTAGTACAACCTCTCAAACGGTTAGTCAAGGGCAACAAGCTGAATTTGTCGTGAATACAACTTCTGGTCTAGCTTATACTTACCAATGGCAAGTATCTTCAGATGGAGGTTCTTCTTGGTCTAATATTAGCAATGATTATGTTGCTGGTACAGATCCAGCTACTGGAAATTATACAGGAGTTACTACTAATACATTATTAGTTGATAATATTGACTATTCTATGGATCAATACAAATACCAATGTATTGTTACAGGTGATGCGCCATGTAGTGCATTAATTCCTGTGGTTGCTACCTTAACAGTTAGTGATACTGGATTTGCTGTGAATTCACAACCAATAACAGTATGTTCAAGTACCGATACCGCAACCTTTACGGTTTCTACTAGTGGTGCTGAACCTTACGGTTTAGGATGGCAAATGAGTAGCGATCAAGGTGTTACTTTCAATGATATTTTTGATGCTACTACAGATGAAGCAACAGGTTTAACTTATGCTATTGTTGAAACAATTGATGAAACAACTTTTAGCCATACTTTAACGTTAACTGTTTCAGGTATTACTGCTGCAACTAATGCTAATGGTCTTCAATTCCAAGCTTTAGCTAATTACTATTTACCTAGTAGTCCTGCTACTTTAACGGTAATTCCAGCTATTGCTGTTGCATCAAGTACTGCAAGCCAAACGGTTTGTTCAGGATCTAACACTAGTTTTACAGTAAGTGCATCCAATGCTGTTTCTTACCAATGGCAAGTGAATACAGGTTCTGGATTCAATCCAATTGCAAATGCAACTACGGCAACTTTAAATTTAAATAACGTTCCATTTAGTTCTAATGGAAATATATATAATTGTGTTATAACAGGAACTTCTCCTTGTTCAACATTTACTACTGCTAATGCTACTTTAACAGTTAATGATGCAGTAGTTGTTACTAGCCAACCAGCTAGTGCTACTTTATGTTCAGGAGGTTCAAATACTTTCAACGTAAGTGCAACAGGAACTGATCTTGCTTACCAATGGCAAATGAGTACTAATGGTACTGTTTGGAATGATATTGCTGATGCTACAACAGCATCTTACGATGTTACTAATGTGACAACAGGAATGAATGGTAATAAATACCATGTTATTGTTTCAGGTACTGCTCCTTGTAGTTCTGTAACTTCAAGTGTTGCTACTTTAACAGTAAACGCTCCAATAGTTATAAATACACAACCAGCAAGTACTACGGTATGTTCTGGAACTACTGCTAGCTTTACAGTAAGTGCTGCAAATGCTGGTTCTTACCAATGGCAAGTAGATACAGGTTCAGGATTCAATGCTATAGCAGGAGCAAACAGTGCAACATTAGCACTTTCTAATGTTTCCTTTGCTTCTAATGGTTATGTATATAACTGTATAGTAAACGGTCTTACTTCTTGTACTGCTGTTACTACAGATGCTGTAACTTTAACAGTTACTCCAGCTATAGTTTCTACTAACCCTTCAAGCCAAACAATTTGTTCTGGTTCGGATGTTACATTTAGTGTTACTGCAACTAATGCGGTTTCTTACCAATGGCAATCAAGTACCAATGGTACTACTTGGTCTGATATTGCAGATGCTAACGCAGCTTCATTAACAGTAACTGCTGCAACAGCCTCTATGAGCGGAACTAAATACCATGTTGTACTAACAGGTACTTCTCCTTGTAGCGTGGTAACTTCTGCAACGGCTACTTTAACAGTAAATACTCCGGTAGTTATCACAAAACAACCTGCAAACCAAACGGTTTGTGCTAGTGGTGGTACTGCAACATTTACAGCAGAAACTACAGGAAGTAATGTTGCTTACCAATGGCAATATAGTACTAATGGTACTTCATGGACGGATTATGCAGGAACAGGAGCAACAACTGCTTCAATTTCTATTGTGAATCCTTCTATAAGTGCAAATGGTACGCAATACCGTTTTGTAACTACTACTGCTACTCCGTGTAGCAATACTGTAACTTCGGAAGCGGCTACATTATACATCAATAATCCAACAATAACTACTGCGCCTTCTAGCACAACGGTTATTGCTGGTAACACTGCTACTTATACTGTTGTTGCTTCTGCAGCTACAGCATACCAATGGCAACGTGCAACTACTTTAAACGGTACGTATACTAACGTAACTAATGCTACGCCAGCAGGTATTACCTATAGTGGAGCTACATCGGCTACTTTATCAGTAATAACAACTTCAACTATGGCAGCTTCAACTGCAAACTTCTACCGTTGTGTAGTGACTAATACTTTAAATGGTAATAGTTGTACTGCTACTTCAACAGGAGGTCAGTTAACTATTGTTGCTTATTGTTCTAATTCAACCACAGCAACTAATACATACATCTCTAACTTTGTTACTACAGCTGGGTTAACTAATATTAGTAATAATTCTGCTGGTATTTCAACTAGTGGTTATGGTGATTTTACAAGCCAATCGGCAAGTCATTACGCTGGAAGCAGTGTTAGCTACACCATAACTGGCGTAGGGACAAATTCATCTACTTATAGTGGTATTTGGATTGACTGGAATGATAATGGAAGTTTTGATGATGCCAATGAAAATGTTGTAGTTCCTTCCTCTTCTACACTTACCAATACTACTTTAACGGGTACAATTGTAGTCCCTTCAACAGCAGTTGTTGGAAATCATAGAATGAGAGTTATTACTATTAGAAATTATTATCCTATTGCATGTATAGGAAGTAGTACTTATAGAATGGAAACAGAAGATTACACCTTTACCGTAGTTGCTACACCAGCATGTACTACAACTACTTTAGTTGCAGGAACAGCTTCTGCAGCTTCAGTATCTATGTGTTCTGGATCTAGTACTACTCTAGGTTTAACTGGAACAACTAATAACGTTTCTGGTTTATCTTACCAATGGTATGCTTCAACTAATGGTACTACTTTTGATCCAGTTTCTGGTGCTACGGCTACAACCTTATCTACTGGAGTGTTAAATAGTACTACCTATTACTATTGTACAGTAATTTGTTCAGGAGGAGCAAGTGCAAATTCTAATACTGTTACAATAACAGTTTCTAACCCATTAATTACAGGTACAACTCCTGCAGGAAGATGTGGTACAGGTACGGTTGCTTTAGCTGCAGCTGCAAGCACTGGTTCTACTATTAACTGGTATACAGCTTTAACAGGAGGATCTCCTATAAATACCGGTACTAGTTTTACCACTCCAAGTATTGCTGCTACTACTACTTATTATGTAACTGCAAGTATAGCTGATCCAGTTTTAACTCCAGCTACTGGTTATTGTGCTTCAACAAGTACAACTACTACGACTTATTATATTAATGGTTTTACTACAACTGGAGGAACTTCTAATATTACAAATACAGGAACTACTCTTTCTGCCAATGGATACGGTGATTATTCAACTATGAATGTTACAGGAAATTCAGGAAGCTCTATTAATTTCAATGTTTCCCTAAATGATGGATTTTATTCTTATGGTGTTGGATTATGGGCTGACTGGAATAATAATGGAACTTTTGATACTGGTGAAAATGTTTATAATTCAGCAGCTTACGTATACAGTGCTTCAGGTAGTTTTGTTATCCCTACAACTGTAGCGTCAGGTACCTATAGATTGAGAGTAAGAGCTGATTATAATGCAACATCACCTGCTGCTTGTGGAGTAATTTCCTCCGGAGAAACAGAGGATTATTCAATAACTGTTGTTCGTCGTGCTTGTGAAACCGCAAGAACAGCCGTAGTTGCTACTGTTAATCCTAAACCAACAGCTACAATTAGCTATGCTGGTTCTCCTTACTGTAACAATGTTACATCGGGTGCGGTTACTTATAGCGGAACTTATGTTTCAAGTGGTTCTTATGCTTCTACTACTGGTTTAACCCTTGATAGTGCAACTGGTGCTATTAATCCTTCAACTAGTACGCCGGGTACTTATACAGTTACTTATACTACTAATGCAACAACTTATTGTACTGCGCAAACAGCTACTGCAACAGTTGTAATTAATAATTCAGTATTAACGTCAGACTTCGGTTATGCGTCTGCTACTTATTGTACAAATAGTGGTACAGTTTCTCCTACAGTAACTGGATCGGCTGGTACATTTACAGCATCGCCTACTGGATTAACTATTAATGGTACTACAGGAGCAATTAACTTTGCCACTGCAACGCCAGGTAGTTATACAGTAACCAATACAGTAACAGCGTGTAGCAACAATAGTATTTCTACTTTTGATATAACTGTAAATCCAATACCAGTTATAGGAACTCAGCCGGCTTCTGCAACAATATGTTCTAGTACTAATGCTAGTTTTACGGTTGCTACTTCTGGAACTGATGTTACTTATAAATGGCAAGTAAGTACTAATGGAACTACTTGGACTGATCTTTCAGATGGTGGTGTTTATTCAGGAACTACTGCAACTACCTTGTCTATTACAGGAGCTGCTGTATCAATGAATGGTTACCAATATAAAGTATTAGTTTCAGCTTCTAATGGTTGCGGAATTATTACTTCTAATACTGCTACTTTAACGGTAAGTCAACCAACAGCTCCAGTGATTACACCTAGTGAATCTAGTATTTGCCCAGGAGGTATTACTGCTTTAACTGCTACAAATGGTTCAGCAAATGTTAGTATGTACTCTAATGGCTTTAACGCTTCGTCAACATCTTTAACTGCAGGCGGAACTAATGTTAACGCTGTTCTTGACACTACATATAAAATGGAAGGAGCTAGTGCAATGTTACTTAACTCTGGAACTGCATATTCTGCGAATGTTTATATTGGTGTGAATTCTAATATTAATTTATTAAACGCTGCATCAGCACAAGTTACATTCTCTCATATTTGCGCTACTGAAGGTGGTTTTGATTATGGTTATGTAGAGTATTCAAAAGATGCTGGTACTAACTGGACTGCTTTCCCTACCTCAAGCTATGCTGGTACTGGAACATTAAAAAATAGTGTTGTAAGTTTTGACAAAACTAGTTATACAGAATGGTCAAATGCACTTACAAGTTCTACGGTTTCTCCTAATAATACATTATGGAAGGCAGAAACAATTAATGTACCTACAGATGCTTTAACAAGTCAGTTTAGAATTCGTTTCCGATACACATCTGACTTAAGTTATAACTATTATGGTTGGTTAGTTGATGACCTTAAAGTTTCGGTTCCAAATGGTGTTACTACTACTTGGTCCTCTACTACTAGTTTATATACTAATGCAGCAGCTACAACTGCCTACACTGGAGGAAATCTTGCTACGGTTTATGTAAAACCAACAGCAACTAATAGTACTATTACTGCTACTAATACAAATGCTTTAGGATGTACTAATTCTTCTACTGCTACAGTTAATGTATTAACTCCAGCTACTTTAGGTTCTATAACACAACCTGCCATTACTTGTTCTGGTTCTCCAACAACATTTAACTTAACAGGTTTATTAGCTAACAGTACTTCTACTATTACTTATTCTATTCCTGGAGTGGGTACACAAACCGTAACTGGTGTTGTTGCTGATGCTTCTGGTACTAGTTCTTTCTCAATATCTTTAGCAGGATTTACTAATGGTACTGCACTTACTGTTAATTCTATTCAACGAACAGACTTAACTCCAAGTTGTACTACGGCTATTACAGCTAATAATACAGTTGTAATTGCAGTTCGTCCTCTTGTTACTTACTATGCAGATGCAGATGGTGATGGATTTGGAAACTATAATGTTCCTCAAATTACATGTCAAGAGCAACCTACAGGTTATGTAACTAATGGTACAGATTGTAACGATAATGATGCTACCATGAATGCTACTTATTCTTTCTATGCCGATACGGATGCAGATGGATATGGTGCAGGAAGTGCAAGCGCACAATGTGCTGTTAATGCTACTACAGCTCCAACTGGTTACTCAGTAAACAGTACCGATTGTGCTCCTACAGATAATACAAAATGGAGAACAGCTACTTTATATACTGATGTAGATAGTGATGGTTATAGTGTAGGATCTCAAACAATGTGTTATGGAGCTACAGTTCCAACAGGATATTCATTAACTTCATTAGGTACCGATTGTAATGATAATGACGCTACTGCTCATGCAACAGCTTCTTACTATATTGATACCGATGCCGATGGATATACTAACGGATCAGAAACACTATGTGCTGCTACCGCACCAACAGGATATTCAGTTACTTCATTAGGTGCTGATTGTAATGATAACGATGCAAGTGTTCATTCAACCGCTACTTATTATGTAGATGCTGATGGAGACGGATTTGGTTCAACTACAAGTGCTAGTTTATGTGCTGCTACAGCTCCAACTGGATACTCAGTAAACAATACTGATTGTAACGATACCGATGCTACAGTTCATGCACCAGCTTCTTACTATATTGATACCGATGCCGATGGATATACTAACGGATCAGTAATGTTATGTGCTGCTACCGCACCAACAGGATATTCAGTTACTTCATTAGGTGCTGATTGTAATGATAACGATGCAAGTGTTC
>CANGCT010000006.1 GCA_947452415.1 Flavobacteriaceae bacterium | reverse complement strand
CAAGAATTAGCAATGCAATCGCGATTAAAAATTCCATTGTTATTTGCTTTAGATGTTATTCACGGATATAAAACAACCTTCCCAATTCCGTTAGCCGAAGCCGCTTCTTGGGATTTACAAGCAATGGAACAATCTGCTAGAATTGCCGCTACAGAAGCATCGGCAAGTGGAATTCATTGGACATTTGCGCCTATGGTAGATATCTCTCGCGATCCACGTTGGGGAAGAGTTATGGAAGGTGCTGGAGAAGATACTTATTTAGGTTCTAAAATTGCTTTTGCACGTATAAAAGGTTTTCAAGGAAAATTAGGCGATTTGAATTCCGTTATGGCATGTACTAAACATTTTGCCGCTTATGGAGCTGTGACTGGTGGCAGAGAATACAATTCTGTTGACATTAGCAACCGAATGCTTTGGGAAGTATACTTACCTCCTTTTAAAGCAGCCTTAGATGCAGGTGCTGCTACCTTTATGAACGCCTTTAACGACATTAACGGAATTCCAGCAACAGCAAACAAATACCTTCAAAGAGACATATTAAAAGGAAAGTGGAATTTTAAAGGATTTGTAGTTTCCGATTGGGGTTCTATTGGCGAACTGGTTACTCACGGTTATTCCAAAAATGATGCAGAAGCTGCTTATTCTGCAATTACAGCAGGTTCGGATATGGATATGGAAAGTAACTCGTATCGCAACAATTTAGCACAATTAGTAAAAGATAAAAGAGTGCCAATAGCAACAATTGATGATGCTGTAAAACGTATTCTTCGTAAGAAATTTGAATTAGGTTTGTTTGATGATCCTTTTAGATATTGCAATCAAGAACGCCAAGATGCTGCAATAAACAATCCAGAACATACCAAAATCGCAAGAGAAATTGCAGCAAAAAGTATTGTTTTATTAAAAAATGAAAGAAACATTTTACCGCTTTCAAAAGAAACAAAAACCATAGCTTTTATCGGACCTATGGTGAAACCAAAACGAATTAATCATGGTTTTTGGGCAGTTAATTTAAAAGAAATTGATTCCTCTTATATTGTTTCACAATGGGAAGGTTTAGAAAATAAAGTAGGAAAAACTTCGAAGCTGCTTTACGCAAAAGGATGTGATATTGAAGGAACAAATAAAGCAGGTTTTCAAGAAGCTATTGACATTGCCAATCAATCGGATGTGGTAATTGTGAGCATCGGAGAACGATACAATATGAGTGGAGAATCTAAAAGCAGAAGTAATATTCACTTGCCAGGTGTTCAAGAAGATTTAATTAAAGAATTGCAAAAAACAGGAAAACCAATTGTAGTTCTTATTAATGCGGGACGTCCTTTAATTTTTAATTGGGTAGCAGATAACATGCCAACCATAGTTTACACTTGGTGGTTAGGATCGGAAGCCGGAAATGCAATAGCAGATGTACTTTTTGGAGATTATAACCCATCGGGGAAATTACCAATGACTTTTCCACGCGAAGAAGGGCAAATTCCAATTTATTATAATCATTTCAATACTGGAAGACCTTCAATTAATGAAGAAAAATTGTATAAATCCAGCTACATTGATTTGCCAAATACTCCTAAATTTCCTTTCGGATATGGGTTAAGTTATACTACTTTCAACTATTCCAATTTAAAACTATCTAAAACTAAAATGAAAGCCAACGAAACAATTGAAGTTTCTGTTTCTATTAGTAACACAGGGAAATATGAAGGTGAAGAAATTGTTCAATTGTATATTAAAGATAAATATGCTTCGTTAATTCGACCAATATTGGAACTAAAAGATTTTCAGAAAATTAAATTAGCTGTTGGAGAAACTAAAACAATTAAATTTAATATTGATAATAATAAGTTATCATTTTACAATGAAAAATTAGAATTTAAATCTGAAATAGGAGATTTTGAATTAATGATTGGTGCTTCTTCTTCAGATATTCGATTAAATAGTAGTTTTGAATTGATTAAATAAACAAGATTTGTTTTTAAATTCTGTCAATTATTATTCTATTCCATTTATTAAAACCAAAGCATTTTCAAATTTCCCAATAAAATTCTATATTCGCTTTTGAAATGAAAAAGAGCCTGCAGAATAAATAGCAAAGAATACGTCAAGTAAATCTCTTTTTTTCTTTATTCTAAAAAAATGTCAAACAACCTTCTAAAAACTCCAATAGAATACCTAAAAGGAGTTGGTCCTTCGCGCGGAGAATTATTGCGAAAGGAACTCAACATTCATAGATATGGCGATTTGATGAATTTGTTTCCTAATCGGTATATTGATCGTACTCGATATTATAAAATTAATGAACTTCAAAATTCTACTGCCGAAGTTCAAATTATTGGTAAAATAATCCATATTAAAACGGTAGAATTTGGCAAAAACCAAAAACGATTAGTAGCTTCATTTGCAGATGAAACAGGACAAATTGAACTCACTTGGTTTCAAGGAATAAAATGGATTAGAGAAAGTTTGAAGCTAAATGAAGTATATGTAATCTTTGGAAAAACAAGCAATTACGGCGGCCTATTTTCTATGGCTCATCCTGAAATGGAATTGCTAAACGAACATAAAGCAAGTTTAAGAAGTGCTATGCAACCCGTTTATCCAAGCACTGAAAAACTAACGCAACGAGGAGTTACTAATAAAGTTTTAAATAAAGCTATCCAACAATTATTTATAGAAATAAATGGTCAATTTATTGAAACTTTACCTGATTATTTACTACAACAATTGAAACTCATTTCTAAAAATGAGGCGATGTTTAATATTCATTTTCCTAAAAGTCAAGAGCTTTTAGCGAAAGCCCAATTCCGATTAAAATTTGAAGAGTTATTCTTTATTCAATTGCAATTGATTACTAAAAATCTTATTAGAAAAAATAAAATTAAAGGGCATCCTTTTGATAAAGTTGGAGATAATTTTACAGATTTTTACAACAATCATTTGCCATTTGAATTGACCAATGCGCAAAAAAGAGTAATAAAAGAAATTCGAAACGACATGGGTAGCAATGCCCAAATGAACCGTTTACTACAAGGCGATGTTGGGTCCGGAAAAACAATTGTTGCCTTAATGTGCATGCTTTTGGCAAAAGACAACGGCTTTCAAAGTTGCTTAATGGCTCCGACTGAAATCTTAGCCAACCAACATTTTATAGGATTATCGGAACTTGCTAAAGATTTAAATATATCGATTAAACTACTTACGGGATCTACTAAAACTTCCGAACGAAAAATCATTCATGAAGCCCTTGAAAACGGATCTTTAGATATTCTTATTGGCACACACGCTTTACTAGAAGACAAAGTAAAATTTCAAAATTTAGGTCTGGCCGTAATAGATGAACAACATCGTTTTGGCGTAGAACAACGCTCTAAATTGTGGAAGAAAAATGCTATTCCACCTCACGTTTTGGTCATGACTGCAACGCCTATTCCTAGAACTTTAGCAATGAGTTTATATGGCGATTTAGATATTTCAGTAATTGATGAATTGCCTCCTGGCAGAAAAGCCATTCAAACCGTACATCGATTTGATTCCAATAGGTTAAAAGTTTGGAAATTTCTTAAGGATGAAATCGCTAAAGGAAGACAGGTTTATATTGTTTATCCATTAATTAACGAAAGTGCTACCCAAGATTATAAAGATTTAATGGATGGTTACGAAAGCATTTCTAGAGATTTTCCGTTACCACAATACAGTATTTCTATTGTTCACGGGCAAATGAAACCAGCCGAAAAAGAAGCTGAAATGCAACGTTTTGTTGCAGGAAAAACCAATATTATGGTAGCCACAACGGTAATTGAAGTTGGTGTTAATGTGCCTAATGCAAGTGTAATGGTAATTGAAAGTACAGAACGTTTTGGACTATCACAATTACATCAATTGCGAGGGCGTGTAGGTAGAGGAGCAGAACAGAGTTATTGTATATTAATGACCGGATTCAAATTAGGTAACGACAGCAAAACCCGTATTGAAACGATGTGTAAAACTAACGACGGATTTGAAATTGCCGAAGTCGATCTCAAACTTCGAGGACCAGGCGATATTATGGGAAAACAACAAAGTGGTGTTTTGAATTTGCAAATTGCCGATTTGGTAAAAGATAGAGATATTCTAATGTTGGCAAGAGAACACGCACTAAAACTTTTGAAAGAAGATGCGGCAATGACCAAGCCCGAGCACCAAAAAATGAGAGAAATTTTCATAGAAATGAGTGCCAAAAAGAACATTTGGAACTACATAAGTTAATCGTTAAAGAACCTTTCTAAAAGTTAAATAAAAATCAATTTGTCCATATTTTCCTTGATAAATACTAAATTTGTAAACATATTTATTATGTAACATTTTCCCAAATTTCTTCTACTAAAATGAAAATTAAGCACCTAATCATTACCTTATTACTCCTTTCTATTGTCGGATTAATTGTATTTAGAATTACAAAAAACAGTACCGAAGGCAATAAAGCAAAGGATAAAGGAGATAAAAAAGATCCTATTACTGTTAACGGAATGGTGTTAATAGGACAAACCTTTAATAATAATCTTTCTTTATCGGGATCTATTGATGCTAATGAGCAAGTGGAGATTCGCAGTGAAGTATCCGGAATTGTGGATAAAATTAATTTTCAAGAAGGAAGCAACGTTGCTAAAGGACAAGTGCTTTTTAAAATTAATGATATCGAATTAAGAGCCCAATTGGCTCAAGCTAAAACCAAAGAATCTCTTGCATTTGAAAACGAAAGACGCGCTAAATTGCTTTTACAAAAAGAAGCCATCAGTCAAGAAGAATACGATATTGCAAGTGCCGATTATCGTTCTGCAAAAGCACAATCCCAATTAATTAGCGCTCAAATAGGAAAAACATCGGTAAAAGCACCATTTTCTGGAAAGATCGGGTTGCGAAATATTTCTCCAGGAACTTATGTAACGCCTACTGTTTTAGTTGCAAATTTGGTAAATGTTGGTAAACTGAAAATCACTTTTTCAATTCCCGAAAAATATGCTTCGCAAATAAAACTTAAAACTACTTTAAATTTTAAAGTTACCAATTCAACTGAAAAATATGCTGCTAAAGTATATGCTATCGAACCCGGAATTGACATCAATACCAGAACACTTCAAGTTCGAGCCCTTGCAGATAATTCGGCAGGAAAGTTATTGCCGGGAACTTTTGCCATCATCGATTTACCTTTAGATGTGATAAAAGATGCTATTCTTGTGCCTTCGCAAGCAATTGTTCCAATACAAAAAGGAAAAAAAGTCTACATTACTAATAATGGCAAAGCCAAAGAAGTTAAAGTGGAAACAACTACCAGAACTGATTCTTCTGTTTTAGTGCTTTCCGGTTTAAAAATTGGCGATACCCTAATTACTTCGGGTGTAATGTCTTTAAAAGATGAGGCTCCTATAAAAGTGACTGTTAAATAGTAATTAGTTACTAGTAATTAGTGATTAATTTTCGACCATAAATCCTTCTTTTTCTAAAAATTAGAAATTGATAATCAGAAATCAACAAGCCAAATGAGTTTATCCACTTTAAGTATAAAAAGACCCGTATTAACCATAGTACTGAACTTAACTATTATTTTGTTCGGAATTATTGGATACACTTTTTTGGGTGTCCGGGAATTTCCTTCCATTGATCCGGCACAAATATCTATTAGAACCGATTATGCTGGAGCAAATTCCGATATTATCGAATCGCAAATTACCGAACCAATTGAAAAAGCCATCAATTCTATAGATGGGATAAAAAATATTACTTCCTCGAGTGTTCAAGGATCCAGCACCATTACCGTAGAATTTAATTTAGATAAAGATTTAGAAACTGCTGCCAATGATGTTCGGGATAAAGTAGCCCTTGCTGCAAAAACACTTCCTAAAGATATAGATGCGCCACCGGTAGTTTCTAAAGCAGATGCCAATGCCGATGCCATCATTTCGATGACCATTCAAAGTGATTCTAGAAGTCAATTAGAATTAAGTGATTATGCAGAAAACACCATCGGGCCAAGATTGGAAACCATTCCTGGGGTAAGCGGAATTCAGATATGGGGGCAAAAAAAATATGCCATGCGTTTGTGGATTGACCCTATAAAATTGGCTTCTTACGGCGTTACCGTTTCGGATGTTAAAGATGCCTTGAGCAAACAAAATATAGAATTACCATCTGGAAAATTAACTGGAAATAATACCGAACTTACTGTTAAAACCGTTGGGAATCTTTCCAAACCAGAAGAATTTAATAATATTATTTTAATTTCCAATAATAATAAAACCGTTAAATTCAGCGATATTGGTCTGGCAGAATTAGGTCCAGAAGTTATTGAAACTAGTTTAACACAATCGGGCGCTCCGTTAATTGGTATTGGCATAGTGCCACTTCCAGGAGCCAATTATCTGGATATCTCTAAAGAGTTTTACAAGAAATATGACAAACTTAAAAAAGATTTACCTAAAGATATTCATCTAGATATTGCTATTGACAATACCTTATTTGTAAAAAAATCGGTAACGGAAGTTGCAGAAACTTTAGGAATTTCAATACTATTAGTAATCTTAATTATCTATTTGTTTTTTAGAGATTGGGCCATTGCATTTAGACCATTAATTGATATTCCGGTATCGTTAATTGCAACATTCTTCATCATGTGGATGTTTGGATTTTCCATCAACGTATTAACTTTATTAGCAATTGTGCTAGCCACAGGATTGGTGGTAGATGACGGAATTGTAGTCACCGAAAACATCTTCAAAAAAGTAGAAGAAGGCATGTCGCCAATTGAAGCCGCAATTAAAGGGTCTAACGAGATATTTTTTGCTGTAATTTCAATTTCCATCACACTTGCAGCGGTATTTTTACCTGTTATTTTCTTAGAAGGATTTGTAGGACGACTCTTTCGTGAATTTGGAGTTGTAATAGGCGCAGCAGTTTTAGTATCTGCATTTGTTTCACTTACTTTAACACCAATGCTGAATGCCTATTTAATGAAAAGTGGCGAACAAAAAAAATCTAAATTTTACAATTATTCTGAACCTTTTTTTCAAAAACTAAACAGCGGTTATGCTGAAGCTTTAAAAAGTTTTATGAAGAAAAAATGGATTAGTTTTCCCATTTTAATTGCTTGTTTCGGATTGATTTACTTGTTTTTCAATATCCTTCAAAAAGAGACTGCTCCTTATGATGATAGAAGCTCAATAATAATTACTACCACAACTGCCGAAGGGTCCTCTTACGAATATACTGAACGGTTTATGCAGGAACTTTCCAAAGTAATAGACGATTCTGTCCCAGAGAAAAAAGTGTGTTTGGTTATAACAGCACCTGGATTTAGTTCGTCAGCAACTAATAGTGGTCGTATCCGAATTGCTCTGGTTGATCCAGATAAAAGAAAACGATCTCAAAAAGAATTAGCCGAGAAACTTAACAAGTGGACGAAAAAATATGCAGATGCTAAAACTTCGGTAACCGAACAACCAACAATTGCTGTAAATAAAAGAGGTGGTTTGCCAATTCAATATATTATTCAGGCTGCTAACTTTGAAAAATTGCAACAAAAAATTCCTGAGTTTATGGAGGAAGTTGGTAAAGACCCTACTTTTTCTGTTACCGATGTGAATTTGAAATTCAATAAACCAGAAATCAACGTTACTATTGACCGTGAAAAAGCCGAGAGTCTTGGGGTTTCCGTTTTGGATATTGGGCAAACGCTACAACTTTCGTTAAGTGGACAACGTTTTGGGTATTTCATGAAGAATGGAAAACAATACCAAGTCATTGGGCAATTTGAAGAAAAAGACCGCGCCAAACCTTTAGATTTAACTTCGATGTTTGTCAGAAATAACAAAGGAGCCTTGATTCAAATGGATAATGTGATGAAAATTGAGGAAAAAAGTAATCCGCCACAATTGTATCATAACAATAGAAACATGTCGGCAACGGTTATGGCAGGTCTTGCTCCGGGTAAAAGTATTGGTGACGGTATTGAAGCCATGGATAGAATAAAAGCCAAAGTTCTAGACGATACTTTTACCACTGATTTAGGCGGAGAATCTAGAGATTTTGTTGAAAGTGGATCCAATACTTCGTTTGCATTTGGATTGGCTTTATTGCTAATTTTCTTAATACTTTCGGCACAATTTGAAAGTTTTATCGATCCATTAATTATTATCCTAACCGTACCAATGGCAGTAGCAGGAGCCTTATTTTCTCTGTGGTTATTTGGTCAAACTTGGAATATTTTTAGTCAAATTGGAACCGTAATGTTAATTGGATTGGTTACCAAAAATGGCATCTTAATTGTTGAATTTGCCAACCAATTACGTGAACAGGGAAAACCAAAATACGATGCCATTGTAGAAGCAGCGGAAGCACGACTTCGACCAATTTTAATGACCAGTTTAGCGATTTCTTTAGGTGCTTTGCCAATTGCCTTATCTCTTGGAGCAGCAGCAACTAGTAGAATTGGCATGGGAGTAGTTATTGTAGGTGGAACTATTTTCTCTTTAGTATTGACGCTTTTTGTAATTCCGGCAATCTATTTAATGTGGTCTAAAGCACGCAAACACCACCCCGAATTTGATAATTTAGAAGCATTTGAAAAATAAAATCATGAAGAATTACTTATATACCGCACTCCTTTTGTTCACTGGAATCCAATTGCAAGCACAAAGTGTTCTGAAACTTGAGGATGCTGTAAAAATTACTTTAGAAAACAATTACGATATAAAGATCGCAGCCAATAATTTAAAAATAGATGAAACTAATTCTAGTGCTGGAAATGCCGGAATGTTGCCTTCTATTAATGCAACTATTGTCAATACGAATAGCCTTCAAAACATTACCCAAACCCAAGGAGATGGCTCTCAAAAGTCATTAAATGGTGCTAAAAATCTAGCGTTAAATTATGGAGTTGGTTTGGATTGGACGATTTTTGATGGTATGAAAATGTTTGCCAAACGCGAACAATTAAAAATCCTTCAAAAACAAGGAGAAGCCGAACTTAAAATGACCATTTTCACCAAAGTAAGTGAAGTGTATACCACCTATTTTGACTTGGTTCAACAACAACAACAATTAGCAGCATTAGATACTGCATTGGTTATTTCCAACCAACGATTGACTACTGCACAAAATAGATTTACCATCGGGAAAGCTTCTAAATTGGAGGTATTGAATGCCCAAGTCGATTTAAATACGGATACTAGTTCGCAGTTAATTCAGTTAGAAACGTATCTAAATACTAAAATAAAACTGAACGAAATTCTAGCACGCGATACTGCAACCGAGTTTAAAGTTATAGATAAAATTGTCCTAGACTATAAATTGGTTTTGCAAGATTTAAAGGCTTTGGCCGAAAAACAAAATGCCCAATTACAAGCGCAAATTCTTGCCAAAATCAGTTCGGAATTGCAACTAAAACAAGTAAAAGCAGGAAGATACCCAACCCTTAAAATCAACTCCGGATATAATTTTAGTCATACGGAAGCCTCGTTGGGATTTGTAACCCAATCACAAGGCAGAGGTTTAACTTATGGGTTTTCGGCAGCTCTTCCTTTATTCAATGGGTTTTACCAATCTCGAAATGAAAAAATTGCTAAATTCCAATTAGATAATGCCAACCTAGTAGTGCAACAACAGCAAACGGCTTTAGCTTCACGATTGGGTACCGCTTTTCAAAGTTACCAAATCAATATTCAATTAACCAAAGTGGAAGAAAAAAATGTAGGTATTGCCAAACAAAATTTAGAAATTACATTATCTAAATTCAGAATTGGCACCATCACTCCAATAGAATACCGAACTGCTCAATTGAATTATGTACAAGCCTTAGTGCGATATAGCAATGCTCAATTTCAAACCAAATTATATGAAATTAGCTTGAAAGAATTGAGTGGTAGTTTGGGGTTTTAAAAAATATTATCCCAAATTTAGCAACTATACTAACTAAGCAAGTATTAACTTTTATTTTTGACAATTAAATATAATTTTTACTATTTTAGTAGTCGAAAACAAAAGTAACTAAATGTCTTTAAAATCATTACTCCATGCTCCTGCCCTAAACCATGAGAAATCGTTAAAAACTTTGGTTGAAAATCGCACCATTTTTTCATTGAATAATTGTGAGCTGAATATCTTTGAAACCTATCAAGAATCTACTTTAGTACCTTTAAAGTTTAATGATTTAGTGGTTACAAGCATGTTGCGTGGAAAAAAAGTAATGCATCTTTTTGACGATCCCGGCTTTGATTATCTTCCTGGTGAAACGGTATTAATTCCTTCCAACGTAGGAATGAAAATTGATTTTCCGGAAGCGAGTTTTAACAATCCTACCCAATGTTTGGCACTTGCAATTGATCAAGCAAAAATTACAGATACCCTAAATTTTCTTAACGAACGCTATCCTAAAGAAGGAAATAACCATTTTTGGCAATTGAATTATGAAAACTATTTCTTTTATAACAATGTCGATTTGGCTACGACCATCAATAAATTGATTAAAGAATGTATGAGCACCACCATTACCAAAGATGCTTTGGCTGATTTGACTTTGCAGGAATTACTGATACGCATTATACAAACCCAAACCGTAAAACGATTTGAAGACGATGCCCCTTTTGAAATCAATAGTCCTTTAGCGGCTTCTATTGAATTTATCAAAAAAAATATTCAGGAAAGCATTAATTTAAAAAATTTAAGCGAAAAAGCCTGCATGAGTACAACTTCTTTTTACCGCTATTTTAAAAGAGAATTAGGCATGAGCCCTATAGAATTTATATTAAATGAAAAGATAAAATACGCCAAAAAGTTATTGAAAAATCCAAAAATCCACGTTAACGAAGTATCGTATGCCACCGGTTTTGAAGATTGCAATTACTTTATTCGTTTGTTTAAAAAACATGAAGGTGTAACACCAAAGCAATACCAATTAATGAATGTTACGCATTAATCGTAGGAATTTAATTTTACCTCTTCTAAATTATTACTTTCCTCTTCGGTAAACAATCGGTATTTTACTTGAAAAGTTTTACCATAGGGTGTTTCCAAAGAAAATCCTCCTGGACCAAATCCATTAGTTACATCCAAAGTAAAATGACTGAATTTCCAATATTCAAATAAATCTTTATCCAACCAAAAATCAAAACCTTCTATCTGTCCAATACATACATCATTGGTTCTCGGAAAGAAGGCTCCTTTTTCAAAACATTGTGGTTGTGTTCCTTCACAACAGCCACCCGCTTGATAAAACATCAAATCGCCAAATTTTTCTTGCAGTATTTTTACAACTTCTAATGCTTCTGGAGTAACTCCTAATCGTTTTATTTTTTCCATTTTTATAAAAAATTAAACCATTAAGAAATTAAGTTTCATTAAGATTATTTACCTTAATTTTCTTAATTCCTTAATGGTTTAAATATATTAATTAATTTTAAATTTAAGGATTATCTTCTAAAAGAAACCTAATTTGTTTTTGTTGTAAGAAATCAACATATTTTTTGTTTGACGGTAATGGTCTAACATCATTTTGTGATTTTCTCTTCCAATACCCGATTGTTTATATCCTCCAAACGGAGCACCTGCTGGATAAGCATGGTATTGATTTACCCATACTCTACCCGCTTGAATCGCTCTTGGCACTTGGTATAACTCATGTGCATCACGAGTCCAAACTCCTGCTCCTAAACCATACATGGTATCGTTAGCAATTTCTAATGCTTCTTCAGTAGTTTTAAAAGTAGTAACGGCTAATACTGGTCCGAAAATTTCTTCTTGAAAAATTCTCATTTTGTTATGTCCTTTAAAAAGGGTTGGTTGAATGTAATAACCACCTTCTAAATCACCACCTAAATGGTTCACATCTCCACCACATAATAACTCTGCTCCTTCTTCTTTTCCTAATTTGATATACGAAAGAATTTTATCTTTTTGAATTTGAGATGCTTGCGCTCCCATCATTACTGTTGAATCTAACGGGCTTCCAAATTTAATTGCTTTTACTCTTTCTAAAACTCTTTCGATAAATTTATCGTAAATATCTTCATGAATTAACAATCTAGATGGACATGTACAAACTTCCCCTTGATTGAAAGCAAAAAGAACAGCACCTTCAATAGCTTTATCCAAAAACGCATCGTCTTCGTCCATAACCGATTTGAAGAAAATGTTTGGAGATTTCCCACCTAATTCTAAAGTTACAGGAATAATATTTTCTGTAGCATATTGCATTACCATTCTACCTGTAGCAGTTGACCCTGTAAAGGCCGCTTTAGAAACTTTAGGATTAGTAACTAAAGTTCTTCCTAATTCAGCACCAAAACCATTAACAACATTGATTACTCCTGGAGGAAGTAAATCACCTATAATTTCCATCAATACCATAATAGATATTGGAGTACTTTCTGCTGGTTTAAGAACCACACAGTTTCCTGCTGCAAGAGCTGGAGCAAGTTTCCAAACTGCCATTAATATTGGGAAATTCCAAGGAATGATTTGTGCTATAACTCCTAGAGGCTCGTTGATGATTATTGAAACCGTGTCTTTGTCTAATTCATTAATCGAACCTTCTTCTGCACGTATTACGCTTGCAAAATAACGGAAATGATCTATTGCTAACGGAATATCTGCATTAAGAGTTTCTCTAACTGCTTTACCGTTGTCTAAAGTTTCTACAATTGCAATGTGCTCTAAATTTGCCTCTATTCTATCTGCAATTTTATTTAAAATGTTACTTCTTTCGGTAGCCGAAGTTTGACTCCAGGTTTTAAATGCTTCATGTGCAGCATCTACAGCTAGTTCAACATCTAATTTAGTAGAATGTGCTGCTTTAGCTAATAATTTTCCATCAATAGGCGAAACTACTTCGAAATACAACCCAGTAGCAGGTGCAGTCCATGTTCCGTTGATATAATTATCATACTTTTCTCTTAATTGTGGTCTTTGAATTAAATTGCTCATATTTTTAGTTTTTTTTTATTCTTTCAAAAGTAGTTACCTTCGTTAATAAAAAGTAGCACAAAAAATTCATTTTATAGCACAAATTTGTTAAGAGTGGAATTATTACATCCTTTAATTATAAATATCAAAAAAATACTACTAATTTATAATCAAATTATCAATATAAAAGAAATGATTATTTGATGTAAATATATTTTAATGTAAATGCTACAATACTTATCTTTGACGACTCAAAAATATTATTTAATACCATGAAGATTTCATACAACTGGTTAAAACAATTTTTAAAAATAGATGCTCCCTCCGAAGATATTTCTAATATCCTCACCGATTTAGGATTAGAAGTAGAAATGGTTGAAAAATACCAATCGGTTAAAGGCGGATTGGAAGGTGTAGTTGTGGGTCATGTTTTGACTTGTGAAAAACATCCTGATGCAGATAGATTAAAGGTTACTACTGTAGATATTGGAACTGGCTCTCCTATTCAAATTGTATGTGGTGCTAGTAATGTAGCTGCTGGGCAAAAAGTTCCTGTTGCAACTATTGGTACTAAACTTTTTGATAAAGAAGGCGTAGCATTTGAAATTAAAAAAGGTAAAATTCGCGGACAAGAAAGCCACGGAATGATTTGTGCCGAAGACGAATTAGGATTAGGTACTAGTCACGACGGAATTATGATATTAGACGAAAGTTTAGTACCAGGAACTCCAGCAGCCAAAGTTTTTAATATAGAAAATGACGAAGTTTTTGAAATTGGATTAACACCAAATCGTGCCGATGCAATGTCCCACATGGGTGTTGCCAGAGATTTAAGAGCCGGATTGTTACAAAAAAATGATGCTACTTTAGAATTAATTACTCCATCGGTATCTAAATTTAAAGTAGACAAACGTACCTTGAAAATTGATATTAACGTAACCGATTCCAAATTGGTGCCACGCTATTGTGGCGTTACTCTTTCTGGAATTACAATAAAAGAATCTCCAAGTTGGTTACAAAACCGATTGAAGGCTATTGGATTAACTCCAAAAAACAATGTAATTGATGTTACTAATTATGTATTACACGAATTAGGACAACCTTTACATGCGTTTGATGCTTCGCAAATTCATGGAAAAATCAACGTAAAAACAGTTGCTACAGGAACTAAATTTACAACTCTAGATTCTATCGAACGTACTTTGCATGAAGAAGACATCATGATATGTGATGACAATGGGCCTTTATGTATTGGAGGTGTTTTTGGAGGTAAGAATTCGGGAGTTTCTGAAAATACTACAAGTATCTTTTTAGAAAGTGCCTATTTTAACCCAGTTGCAATTCGGAAAACTGCCAAAAGACATGGGTTAAGTACGGATGCGTCGTTCCGTTTTGAAAGAGGAATAGATCCTGAAATTACAGAATATGCTTTAAAACGTGCTGCTTTATTAATTCAAGAAGTTGCTGGTGGCGAAATAACTTCGGATATAATTGATCTTTATCCAAAGAAGATAGAAGACTTTGCAGTTTTCTTAAACTACGAAAAAGCATTCAAGTTGATAGGACAAGAATTACCAAAGGAAACGATTAAGAAAATTGTTGCTTCCTTAGATATTAAAGTGAATAATTCTTCCGATGCTGGTTTGGGCTTAATTATTCCCGCATATCGGGTAGATGTTCAAAGAGAAGTAGATGTTATTGAGGAAATCCTTAGAGTTTATGGATACAACAACATTAACTTTTCAAATAAACTTAGCGCCACAATTTCTAATGCTCCTAGAACAGAAGATTATAAGGTACAAAATATAATTGCCAACCAATTGAACTCTTTAGGATTTAATGAAATGATGGCTAATTCTTTGACAACACCTGATTATGTGAACCTTTCCGAACAATTGAAAGAAGAATATAATGTTACCATATTGAATCCGTTGAGTAATGATTTATCGGCAATGCGTCAATCGATGTTGTTTTCTGGACTAGAAGCGATATCGTATAACATCAACAGAAGAAGTAGCGATTTAAAATTATTTGAATTCGGAAAAAGCTACCGAAAATTGTTATCTGGATATAACGAAAAGAAACATTTAACCCTTTTCAGTACCGGAAACCGAATGGCCGAAAGCTGGACTACTCCTCAAAAACCTTCCGATTTCTTTTTATTTAAAGGATATGTAAGCGCAATTTTATCTCGTTTAGGATTAGACAAAACTCAAAATACACCTGTTACTAATGATATTTTTGCAGAAGGAATTGCTTTTGCTTTAGGAAACGATATTTTAGTGGAAATGGGAACGATTAAAAAATCAATTGTAAAACATTTTGATATTAAACAAGAAGTATTTTATGCCGAATTCCATTGGGATTTAGTTCTTAAATTACTATCCAACAAAGTGAAATTTACCGCTATTGCTAAATATCCAGAAGTACGAAGGGATTTTGCATTATTAGTTGATGCCAACGTTGCATTTGAATCTATCTATAAAATAGCTCGTTTAACGGAAAAATCTCTTTTAAAAGACATCAACCTATTTGATGTATACGAAGGAAAGAATTTACCCGAAGGGAAAAAATCGTATGCCGTGAGTTTTACCATTCAAGATACTACCAAAACCTTAACCGATGTTCAAGTTGATAAAATTATGAGCAAATTACAATCTAACTTTGAAAGTGAATTAGGTGCGCAATTAAGATAAAAGGTACTACTTCAATAATTTTATAAAGAGCTCTAGAAAATTTCCAGGGCTTTTTTTTCATTTTTAATGAAATATTTATAAAATTACAGCAACTCTAATTTCTCAATCCAAGGATAATAAAAATGGACATTTACAATGTCGTATCCAAAAGTGGTGGAACTGTATAGTGTAAAATATTCCTTTGCTTGCGGTAATTCTTTTTTTAAATAAAAATGAATAGCAAGAGTTAAAACCAACATATTATATCTTCCTTTTTGAAAAAAATCTTTTACCGGTGGGAACTCTTTTATAGCAATTTGCACTAAAAATAAAATTGGCACTATATCCTCTTGAAATGTCCAAAGTAGTCGACTGGCAATAACGGCAAAGTCGGCTTTATCAAATGGATTGTTTAAAGAATTGAAAAAAGTATTTAGTAGTTCCGAATCTTTTTTTAAAATTTGTAACCACACTCCTATTCGGGCTTTCAATATCGGATGGATCGCAAAAGCACCTTGTTCTAGTTTTTGTAATGCAATTTCTAAATAGTCTTTGGCTTTCGTTTTATCCTGATTATAAAATGCTTTTTGGCACAAGAGAAGGTTTTTAAATAAGAGTAAATCATACAAACAATTTTCTTCAATAGCATCCAACCATTTTCCCAAAAAACCCTCCAATTGTTTTTCATCTACAAAGGCTTGTAGCAAACATTTTTTAATAAAACAGAACTTTCAATAGTGTTAGAAATAAAACCAATTACTTCTTTATTATTTTTAACAGCTTGGAAATAGAAGGCTTGAAACGCGATAACCAAATGTTCATACACCTTTTGATTTTCCATCTCAAAAGGAATTTGAACGATTTCTTTTAGCAAATCAAAATCTTTATTTTCAATGGCTATAGCAATAATACTTTGTAATTGATAGCCGCCTTGCCAAGTGGCGATGGGCAGTTTTTTAATTGTTTCTAAAATTAAGGCACTGCTCTTAGGTAATTGTTGAGAATAGATTTGAATGTTTTGGTTGATTATATTGGTATCAAAACTGCTAACATGTTGCTTAAATAACTCCCAATTTTTAAACCCCACCGCAAAAGCAAAAGCATTTAAAATAAAACGAGATTGCGATTTAGGATTAGGAACCAAATCAAAAAGCCTTCTAAAGGTAGAACAACTAATTTTGGTGCCATTTTGTTTAAGGATAGCATCACTCAATGCCTGACAATCAAAAGCATCTACCACTGTAATAGCATAGGTTTCTTGCAGGTATTGTTTAATCCATTCGTGTTCATTGGGATTGATGGCGATTGGGGCTGGCATCGTATTTTTTTTTATCAAATATATAAAACACTTTTCATTTGAACTCGTTTGAACACATTTGAACTTATTAAGACAAATTTTGGAGTGTTTTAAAATCTTAATTTTGTGGAAAATAAACTTAAAATAATAATATTATGAAAACAAAATTCTTTTTTACACTATTTTTTTTATCAATAATTCATTTTAGTAATGCTCAGGAACATTGTAATGTTTATTTTAATGCCTACAGTAAAAAAATAGGTGCTTATTGTAAATATTGTAATGAAAGTAAAACCTTTATTATTCCTTCCAAAATAAAATTTAACAGAACTTTAGTATGCGAAAGTTTTAAAAATGTAAGTAATGCATCATCTGAAGGAAAATGTAAAGTAAGTGCAATAATAAGTTATTTAGCTTTTCTTTATTATACTGCATGGTATAAAGGAAATGCATTTTATTCCGAAAAATGTTATAGTAGCAATAATCCAAAAGAAACCCATGCGGCTTATCAAGGAGATGCAGAAGATGTTGGACTAAAAGAATATAGTTTTGATGATTTAGAAGCACAAGCAGGAATGGATTCCATAGAAGAAACTAGAAGTTATATTGATTATGGTAGTTTTCAACAAGGAAGAAGCGTGTCAGCAAAATATGCAATTGAAGTTTTACAAAATAGCTGTAATTAGAATATATTTTTCAAAAAAATAAATTAACTAATTTTATTAAATACATAGTAATGAAAAAACAATATATTTTTAGCTTATTTCTATTATTGTCATTAAATATTGGATATTCCCAAATACACCATAAAAAAAAGAAACAAGAAACAATTAATGAAAATATAAGAACATTAACTTGTCAATATTGTGGTAAAAAATTCAAACAAGAAAAAAGTATAGTATCAACTATGATGGGTGATGTTGAAGTTTGGAGTGGAGGAGCAAATCATTGTGATCCTAAATGGAGTTCTAAAGATTTAAATTCGATGAAGATTAATTTGAGTGGCATATCTAAGTATTGTAGCCGAAAATGCGCTTGCGATGCAGGGGAAGATTAAATAATTAAAAAGAATAAAAGAGCTTTAGAAATTTCTAAAGCTCTTTTTTTTATTCCTCCTCCTCAGAAGCATTCGATTTGGAATAATTTCTCCATTTCTCAATGCAATCTGCCATGTCTTTGGGTATTTCGGTGTCAAATCGCATCATTTCTCCTGTTACGGGATGCACAAAACCTAAAGTTTTGGCGTGAAGCGCTTGGCGTGGTAAGGTTTTAAAACAATTATCAATAAATTGTTTGTATTTGGTAAAGGTGGTTCCTTTCAAAATTAAATTTCCGCCATAGCGTTCGTCATTAAATAAGGTATGGCCTATGTGTTTTAGGTGCACACGAATTTGATGGGTTCTTCCCGTTTCTAATTTGCAAGAAATTAAAGTTACATAACCAAAACGCTCCAAAACTTTGTAATGCGTTACGGCATGCTTTCCTATTTCGGGATCGGCAAAAACCGACATTTGCATTCTGTCTTTTACGTGACGGGCAATGTTTCCGGTTATGGTGCCTTCCTCCTCTTTCACATTCCCCCAAACTAGGGCAATATATTCTCTTTCGGAAGTTTTATCTTCAAATTGCTTTGCCAAATGGGTCATTGCGGCTTCGGTTTTGGCAACAACCAAAAGTCCTGTGGTATCTTTATCTATTCGATGCACCAATCCAGGTCGCTCCGAACTGTTTAAAGGTAAGTTTTCAAAATGGAAAGCCAAGGCGTTCACCAAAGTACCAGTGTAATTTCCGTGTCCAGGATGCACTACAAAATTTGCTGGCTTGTTGATTAACAACAAAGCATCATCTTCATACACAATATCTAAAGGAATATCTTCCGGATCGACTCTGTTTTCAAAAGGTGGATGGGATAATAAAATACGAATAACATCCAAAGGTTTTACCTTGTAGTTGGATTTAACCGTAACATCATTCACATAAATATCGCCATTGGTAGCAGCATTCTGAATTTTATTTCGTGTGGCATTGGGAACCATCAACATCAAATATTTATCAATTCTTAAAAAGGCTTGCCCTTTGGGTACATCAAACCTGTAATGTTCAAAAAGTTCTTCTTCTGGTTCTTGCAAATCACTATTATTGTTCATTTGGGATGGTATCTTTTGGCATATCATTATTCGGAATAGAATCTAATTGGGTATCGTCAAAGACAACTTTTCCGTCTCCAAGCACTAAATCTATTTTGGATGCTTTTAAAACCCGAGTTCCAGGTTTTATTCTCTTTCCATTCATCCACATTTCTAGCACCATGTCTTTACCGAGATAAGGAACATATTTAATAGTCCCTTCTTGTAAACCACTGGCTTTTAAGGTTGGAACGGCTTGACGATAGGTTTTTTCAATTAAATCGGGCACAGCAACCATCTTAAAAGTTGGAGCATTTATTTTCAAATAAATAGTTCTTCCTCCTTTAACTTTAGACCCTGCTGTTGGCTCTTGTTGTACTACAGTTAGTTTAGGAAAATTAGGATTATAATCTACTGTATCAATAATTTCGTAATCTAAATCGAGCTCGTTTAATTTTTCTTCTACTTGGTCTTCGTTTAATTTTGCCAAATTTGGAACCGTTATTTCATTACCATGATTGGTTACAAAGGTTATCCAATGAAAAAACAAAAAAGCAATTACTGCCACTATCGCTAACGCTGCCAAAACTTGGGCAACAAAAACTTTACTGGTAAGATATTTTCTAAAACTCATAAATTTAGTATTTATCGCAAAGATATAATTTTTAGTTTCAACAATTGTGCTATTTTTGTATAGTAATTAAAATAAAATCCTCAATGAACGTAGCCGTAGTTATGGGCGGATATTCTGAAGAATCAGTAATATCCTTGCGAAGTGGTCAATTAATATTGAATAATTTGGATAAATCCAAATACCAACCTTTTGAAGTACATATTCTATTAAATGATTGGTATTGCTTAGTTGAGGGTGTAAAATATCCAATTAATAAAGCCGATTTTTCTTTTGTAAAAGACAATCAAACCATGAAATTTGAAGTTGTAGTCAATACTATTCATGGAACTCCCGGTGAAGATGGCCACATGCAAGCCTATTGGGAATTAGTCGATTTACCATACACTGGCTGTACTTTTTACCAATCGGCATTGACATTTAACAAAAGAGATACCCTTTCGGTTTTATCTAAATTTAATATTCCGAAAGCCAATTCAATTTATATAACCAAAGGAGATCCAATTGATGGAAATAAAGTTACTGCCGAATTAGGCCTTCCGTTTTTTGTAAAACCAAACCAATCCGGAAGTTCATTAGGAGTTTCTATGGTTACTACTTTAGAAGATTTCCAAAAAGCATTGGATTTTGCTTTCGCAGAAGACAACGATATTTTAATTGAATCGTATTTAAACGGTCGCGAAGTTTCTGTTGGTGTTTTAAAATACCAAGGAGAAACCAAAGTTTTAGGAATAACTGAAATTCTTTCGCAAAATTCCTTCTTTGATTATGAAGCCAAATATCTAGGAAAATCAGAAGAAATTACTCCGGCAAGAATATCGCAAGAAATAGAAAACAAGGTAATTGAAACTGCCAAAAAAGTATATGAATCCCTAGGAATGAGTGGTTTTTCGAGAACCGATTTTATTATCATGAATGACATTCCGCATTTTATTGAAATTAACACCAACCCAGGTTTATCGCCTCAAAGTATTTTTCCACAACAAGCTGCTTATGCTAAATTGGAAATGGGGAATTTGTTGGAAAACGAAATTAGTTTAGCTTTACAAAGAAAGCCTATTTGGAAAAAATAGTTCCTAGTTTATTGTTTTTGGTTTATAATTGTTGCGAAAACTATAAACTAAAAACCACAAACCATACACATATAAAAAATGAAAAAAGCAATATTTCCAGGGTCATTTGATCCAATTACGAATGGTCATTTTGACATCATAAAAAGAGGAATTTCTCTATTTGATGAAGTGATTGTTGCCATCGGAATCAATGCCGAAAAAAAATACATGTTTTCTCTTGAAGATAGGAAACGCTTTATTGAAGACGCATTTAAAAACGAACCCAAAGTAAAAGTTATTACCTACGAAGGTTTAACCATTGATTTGTGTTACAAAGAAAATGCACAATTTATCTTACGTGGTTTGCGAAATCCTGCCGATTTTGAGTTTGAAAAAGCCATTGCACACACCAACCGATTGTTGTCTAAAATTGAAACCGTTTTCTTATTAACGGCTTCTAAAACCTCATTTATTAGTTCGAGTATCGTTCGAGATGTAATTAGAAACGGTGGGGATTATACGGTTTTGGTGCCGGATTCAGTGAGAATATAATTTAATACCTTCTAGACTTATAGAATTTTAAGTTAAACCATGAAGATATTAAGAAAAATTAAGAATGCAAAACTCTTAATTTTTCTTATTATCTTCATGGTTAAAAAATTACTCTTCTTTCTTTACAACCTTACGCGCTACTTCAATTTTAAACTTTTTCCCTTTCATTTTTTCGTCTCGGATATTGCCTAAAAATTCTTTTACCTTTTTAGATTTTACGGCTGCAAACGAAATGAAATCTTTTACTTCAATTAAACCTAAATCGCCTTTTTCTAGTTTTCCTTTTTGAGAAAAGAAACCTACAATGTCAATTTTGTTTAATTTATTTTTCTTACCACCACTCACGTAAATCGTTTGAAATTCGGGAGCCTTTGGTAAAGTTGTGGCATTATCTACATTCAAAACTGTAGTAGTATAATCTATATAATCCATTTTTTTCTCACTTTCATGAGCCACTATATAGGCAGTTCCAGAAGCCAACATCCTTGCGGTACGTCCGTTTCTGTGGGTAAATTCATCTTCTTTGGAAGGTAAATGGTAGTGAATTACATGTTTCATTTCGGGAATATCCAGTCCACGTGCGGCTAAATCTGTAGTTACTAAATAACTTACGCTTCCGTTTCTAAACTGAATTAAAGCACGCTCACGCACGTCTTGATCCATCCCACCATGGTAGTAAGTTGAGTAAATTCCTTTTTCGTTAAGGGTATCGCTAATGCGTTCGGCAGCATCTCTATGGTTGCAAAAAATAATTGCCGATTGCGATTTTAATGAACAAATCAAATTAAAAAGCGAATTGATTTTATCTTTTTCTTTGGAAACTACCATTTTTAAAGTCAAATTAGAATTTGCTTCTTCAGTAGGAATAAAATCTAAAACGGTTGGATTTACAACTCGGGTATATTTTGGAATTTCAATATCGGAAGTTGCCGAAACCAAAATTCGTTTGTTCAGTTTATTTAATTTTGAAATGATAAACGACATTTGCTCGTGGAAACCCAATTGCAAGGATTTATCAAATTCGTCTAAAACCAAGGTTTGAATTGCATCCATTTTGAAAGTACCTCTTTCAATATGATCTGCAATTCGTCCAGGAGTTCCTATTAAAACTGCTGGTGGATTGGAAAGGTTTTTAATTTCAGTATCAATAGAATGTCCGCCATAGCAAACATTTACTTTAAATTCGGTTCCCATTTTTTTCCAAACTTGCTCAATTTGCAAACCTAATTCGCGGGATGGAACTAAAATTAAACATTGAACGGTGTTTATTTCGGGTTGTAACATTTCAAAAATTGGCAATAAAAAAGCCAAAGTTTTTCCGGAACCTGTTGGGGAAAGTAATAATATATTGGCATCATTCAAAATAGCATCTTGTGCCATTTCTTGCATTTCGTTTAGACTTTCAATTCCTAAATTTAATAGTAAATTGGTAGAGTGTGGATTGTTATTCATTTGGCAAAGATAAAGCCAATTAGGAATTAATAATTAGGAATTACGAATTTTTGAAATTAAAATTAAATTTGAATTCTAAATAAAACATAATAGCAAGATTTTTTATAAAAAAAATTCGTATTTATTTTATTGGAAATTTACTCGGGTTTTGGGAAGTATGAAATACCGCATTTAAGAAAACAGTTTTACTAGATTCGTCAAGAATAAAAAAAGCAATATAAGGAAATTTGCTAAAAGGTATAAATCTATAATTGTTATCGTGAAATCGATAAAAAGGATTTTTCTGTAACGCTTTGTAAGTCATTTTGTAATCATTTAAAAAATCGAGGGCAACTTTTTGACTTACTTTTTGACTATAATATTCTACAGCATCTTCTATATTTTTTGAAGCAATTGGAGAAACAATAACCTTATAATTCATACTTGTTTTTTAAATCAACATATAGTGATTCGGCATTCGTATAAGTAGATTTGTCGGGGTTAAGTTGGATATCTAAAATTTGTTGTTGCTCTTTAGATAAGGTAATTGCTTTTTCTTTAGAGATTTCAAATTTAATTTTCAAACTTTTCATAAAAGCCTTTACAGCATCTACTTGCGAATCGTCTTGCGAATGAAAAGAAATATTAATGGTTTCCATATTTATTGAAATTATTATTTATCAAATATACAAAAAAGATGAAATTAAAGTCTTAAATTTCTTCAAACAATAATTTAATATTCTCATACGAATTTTTCAAGGCTTGCTTAATTTCTTCTGGATTGAGCCAAGCAACTTTTTCAATACCTTCATTTTCTTGCGGAATTGGAATTCCTTCAAATATGGTAGTCATTTCAAACCAATGGGTAATCTTTAGTCTATAAACACCATTTCTTTTAAAAACGTGGTAGGTTTTTTGGAGTTTTTTGGTAATTTTAAGATTATCTACTCCTGTTTCTTCTTCGACTTCACGAGCAGAACAGTCTTCAATTTCTTCGCCTTTATTGCATCCGCCTTTGGGCAAATCCCATTTTCCGTTTCTAAAAATAAACAAAACCTCCCTATTTTTATTATAAACCAATCCTCCTCCTGCTTTTTTAACAGGAATTTTTTCTTTTACTTTATTAAGAATTTCTTTCTCATCTGGATAATATAAATAGGCTTTCTTTATCTTATTATTGAACATTTTCACAATAAGTTGTTCAATATCTACACTTTCCAGCAAGAACAATTGAAAGTCGGTTTCTTTGGCGACTTCATTTGTTAAAAAAAGTGGTTTGTCGTTCACAAAAACTTTATACATTTGCAGTATGATTATTAATACTAAAACAGCCGAAAAAACGGCAGAATTGCTTTTACAAATAAATGCAATTAAATTGAATCCATCAAATCCTTTTAAATGGGCATCAGGTTGGAACTCTCCTATTTATTGTGACAACCGCTTAACCCTTTCGTTTCCAGCGATTAGAAATTACATCCGTGATGAATTTTCTAAACAAATAACTGAAATTTATGGTAAACCCGACGTAATTGCTGGAGTTGCTACAGGTGCTATTGGTATCGGAATACTCGTTGCAGAAGAATTAGGACTACCATTTGTGTATGTTAGACCAGAAGCAAAAAAGCATGGAAGACAAAATCAAGTGGAAGGTTTTTTACAAAAAGGACAAAATGTAGTCGTTGTAGAAGATTTAATTTCAACTGGAAATAGTAGTTTGATGGCTGTAGAAGCCTTGAAAGAAGCAGGAGCAAATGTAAAAGGAATGATTGCTATTTTCTCTTACGGATTTGACGTTGCCGATGAAAATTTTAAAAATGCCAATGTAACTTTGAATACGTTAAGCAATTATGAACATTTATTAGAATTGGCAGTAGAAAAAAAATACATTACCGAAGAAGAACAAATTACCTTACAAGAATGGCGTGAAAGTCCATCCACTTGGAATGTTTAAGTATCAAGATTAAAGTATACAAGTATTAAGACATAAAAAATGAACCTAGAAAGCCCAAAAGTTACAGTAGAAAAATCAGCAGAATATTTATATAATGCTTTGTCGGATGTTAAGAATTTTGAGAAATTAATGCCGGATAATATTGCGAAATTTGAAGTTCTTGGAGAAGATATTTTTAATTTTGGATTGAAAGGTATGCCCGAAATTAAACTGCGATTGAAAGAAGGAATTCCAAATTCGAAAGTAGTTTTGAATGCTGCTAGCGATAAATTGCCTTTTTCCTTGATTGCTTCTATTGCTTCTATTTCAGAAAATTCTAGCGAAGTAAAGTTAGATTTTGAAGGCGAATTCAACCCAATGATGGCCATGATGATTAAAGGCCCAATATCTAAATTCATTGAAACTTTGGCAGAAAATATGCATAAATTATAATTAAAGAGATTCTTACGGAATAACAATTTAATATTGAAAAGAAAAACCTCGTATCCTAAAACAGATACTAGGTTTTTCTATTTAAAATAATATTTGAATTTCTTTAATGCCATAACTTTTTATAGAATCGTCTTCTAATACTACTTGCAGTCTTCCTTCTGGTGAAACACCTTGAATAATTCCCATGAATTTATTTTGATTGGTATCTTCAAAAGCCATTGGAACATTTATTTTAAAAAGGTGTTTGTGGTATTCCTGCCATAATTTATCGGTTTGGTTAGAAAGTATCCAACTGCAATTTTTCTTAATTTGAAAAATAATTTTATTTAAAAGTATATCCAAATCAAATTCGGTATTGGAAATTACTGCCATAGAAGAAGCTTTCGGAAGATTCTCAAATTGCTTTTGGTTCACATTTAATCCAATTCCTACTATGGATTCAATTTTCGTATCCGATTTAAAACTGTTTTCAATTAGTATGCCACCTATTTTTTTATGGTCTGACATTATGTCGTTAGGCCATTTCACACTTAAATTAGGCACTTTACAATCTTGTAAAACTTGAAGAACGGAAAGTGCAACAGCAACATTTAAATGGAATATTTCATCAATATTTTGCAAAACATCTTTAACCAAAATACTCATAATTAAGTTTTTACCCTCTTCAGAATCCCAATTGGCACCCATTTGCCCCTTGCCTTTGGTTTGTTTTTGTGCTACAACAGTTGTGAAATTATCTACCAATTGGTTACGCGTAAGATCCTTCAAAAAATCATTAGTAGAATCTATGGCATTGAGTTTGATTATTGACATGCGAGGTATTTTATCAAATTGGTACTTAAACTTATGTTAAGCATCAAAAATAAGCACATTTTTTGATACCTTTGCAAATTATATAAAATTTAGATGACAAAAAAGACAGTTAGTACTGATGTATTGTTAACAAACATCATTAAAGGAATAGAAGAAGTAAAAGGAAATGACATTGAAATTCTTGATTTAAGAGCAATAAACAACGCCGTATGTGATTATTTTGTAATCTGCAGCGGTACTTCTAACACCCAAGTTAATGCAATAGTTAACTCGATTCAAAAAACAGTTTCCAAAGAACTTAAAGACAAACCCTGGCACATTGAGGGAACCGGAAATGCCGAATGGGTATTGATGGACTATGTAAGTATTGTAGTTCACGTATTTCAAAAAGAAATTCGCGAATATTACAATATTGAAGGATTGTGGGGAGATGCTAAAATTACTTCAATAGAAAATAAAAACTAAAAGCAAAGAAAATAATGTCAGACAACAAAAAACCTAGTGGTTTGAAATTTAGTCCATGGTGGATCTCTGGAGCTATTATTTTTATGTTTATACTTTTAAACATATTTAATAGTAATAGTTTTCAAGATCCTACAAAAATTTCATCTTCCAAATTTGATGAACTTTTAAATAGTGGACAAATTGAGAAAGTAATTGTTTTCAATAAAGTACAAGCAGAGGCTTATCTTACAGCTGCTGCACTAAAAGATAAAGCCAATAGTAAAGTTGCTAAAGATCCACTTTTTGGCGGCGCTAATAAAGGTCCTCATTATACTTTTGAAATTGCCGATGCGCAAAATTTTGAAAACAAACTTATAAAAGCCAAAACAGAAAGTAAACTAAAAGATTACGATTTCAAATTGAAAAGTGATTGGTCAGAGGTGCTTGTTGGATTTCTTCCAATGATTCTATTAGTTGGAGTTTGGTTGTATTTCATGAGAAGAATGTCTGGTGGCGCAGGTGGTGGTGGAGGTCAGATCTTCAATATTGGAAAATCTAGAGCAAAACTATTTGATGAAAAAGCAGAAGTTAAAACTACTTTTAAAGATGTTGCTGGATTAGAAGGTGCCAAAGAAGAAGTGCAAGAAATTGTAGAATTTCTTAAAAACCCAGAAAAATATACCGTTTTAGGTGGTAAAATTCCTAAAGGAGCTTTATTAGTTGGACCTCCTGGAACAGGAAAAACCTTATTAGCAAAAGCCGTTGCAGGCGAAGCTAAAGTACCTTTCTTCTCATTATCAGGTTCAGATTTTGTTGAAATGTTTGTTGGTGTTGGTGCTTCTCGTGTTAGAGACTTATTCAAGCAAGCCAAAGAAAAGTCACCATCTATAATTTTTATTGATGAGATTGACGCAGTAGGTCGTGCAAGAGGAAAAAACAGCATGTCAGGTGGAAATGACGAACGAGAAAATACGCTAAACCAATTACTTACTGAAATGGATGGTTTTGGAACAAACACCCACGTAATTGTAATTGCTGCTACCAATAGAGCCGATGTTTTAGACAAAGCTTTAATGCGTGCAGGACGTTTTGATAGACAAATTTACGTAGACCTTCCAGACATTAGAGAACGTAAAGAAATTTTTGAAGTACATTTAACTCCACTAAAAAAAGTAGAAGGTCTAGATACCGATTTCTTAGCCAAACAAACTCCAGGTTTTTCTGGTGCAGATATTGCTAATGTTTGTAATGAAGCGGCTTTAATTGCTGCCCGTCATAACAAAACTGCTGTAGACAAACAAGATTTTCTAGATGCTGTAGACCGTATTGTAGGTGGTTTAGAAAAGAAAAATAAAATTGTTACTCCGGCAGAGAAAAGAGCTATTGCAGTTCACGAAGCTGGACATGCAACCGTAAGTTGGATGCTAGAACACGCAGCGCCACTTATTAAGGTAACAATTGTTCCTAGAGGACAAAGTTTAGGTGCCGCATGGTATTTACCAGAAGAACGTTTAATTGTTCGTCCAGATCAAATGCTTGATGAAATGTGCGCTACTATGGGTGGGCGTGCTGCCGAAAAAGTAGTATTTGACACCATTTCTACGGGAGCTTTATCTGATTTAGAAAAAGTAACTAAACAAGCTCGTGCTATGGTAACTATTTATGGATTGAATGAAAAATTAGGAAATATTACTTATTATGATTCTTCTGGACAAGGAGAGTATAATTTTAACAAACCTTATTCTGAAGATACTGCTATTACAATTGATAAAGAAATTTCTATATTAATTGAAGGACAATACCAAAGAGCCATTGAAATACTTAAAGAAAATAAAGACAAATTGTTACTTCTTGCAGATATTCTTATTGAAAAAGAAGTTATTTTTAAAGACGATTTGGAAACAATTTTCGGAAAAAGACCATATCAAATTACTGCGGAAGAAAACATGGAAACTCCTCTTTAAATAAAATAAAATACAAATTATTAAAAATCTTAATTCAAAAAATGCTTTTGAATTAAGATTTTTTTATCTTTGAAAGTTTTCAAGTGAAAAATATAGAATTTTATATAACATTATGAGTCTTTTTAGAAAAATATTTGGTACTAGTAACGAAGCATCCGATGAGGAAAGCCAGAGTGAATACAATACCCCAAAACCATCCGATTTACCTATCGACGATTTATTCACCTATTATTTTAAGAAAAACGGTGGGAAATTCATCTATTGTGAAAATATTACCGAAGTAAAGGAACAATTCGAAAATATTTTAGAAGAAAATGATTGGTTTGAAAGCGAAGTTCTTTGTAACGAACCCAAACTTTTCCATCTTTTAGAAGAAAACAAACTACAATATACTAATATAGCTAATCCTAAATTCTTTTTTGCTAGTTGTGAAAATCTTATAGCAGATGAGGGTTCAGTACTGTTTTCTTCTAATCAAATTAAACATAAAAAACCAAACGAATTACCAGATAACATTGTTATATTAGCTACAACAAGTCAAATTTTAGAAACTAAAAGTGATGGTTTGCGAGTGATTAAAAAGAAGTACGATAAAGATTATCCTACCAATATTACTACAATTAAATACTTTGAAAAAGTACAAGATGAAGACTTTTTAACCTATGGTAGTTGTGCTAAGAATCTTTATTTATTGTTACTAGAAGATTTGTAGCATGAATGAAACTTTAAAGCGAGCGATTTCTGGAGCAGTTTACATTTCGCTTCTTATCTCTTCCATTCTATATTCCAATGAAAGTTTTTTTATTCTGTTTGGAATTTTCCTTCTAATTTCGGTATACGAGTTTTGTACTTTGGTGCAACTAAAAAAAATTATACCAATGTTGTTTGCGTTCCTTTTTTACGGAAGCGTTACCTTAGTTTGTTTTTATAAAAAAGTAACTGAAGACCTATTATATTCAATTACTAATAAGCAGTACACAATTAACATAGATAGCAATTTGCTCTATCAAATACTACTCGGAATAACTCTGCTAACCGCTATTAAGTGCATTCATTTTCTATTTAGCGATAGCATCCAAAAAATTTCTGCACCATCTAAAATCATGTACCTATTAGGATACATAATTTTACCCTTTTTCTTCATTACCAAAATTTCTTTTGGAGTAAAAGAATACAATCCTAAAATTATTATTGGTCTTTTTATATTAATTTGGACCAACGACACCTTTGCATACATTGTAGGCAAATCAATAGGGAAACACAAATTATTAGAACGTATTTCTCCTAAAAAAACCATCGAGGGATTTGTAGGTGGGATACTTTTTGCAGTTTTAGCAGGATATTTAATTTCTAAATATTATATTCAAGCTAGCCCCGCATATTTAGATAAATCTATTCAAATATGGACTATTATAGCTGTAATTGTTGGGTTTATTGGTACAATTGGCGATCTGATAGAATCCAAATTTAAACGGGTTGCAGGCGTAAAAGACAGCGGAAAAATAATGCCTGGTCATGGAGGCATTCTAGATCGATTAGATAGTGTTATATTTGTAGCACCATTTGTTTATTTATTTTATCAAATTTTATATTATGTTTCATAAAGAAGGCGCAAAGATTATTCTAATTTCCACATTTGTTTTTACTATTTTATTATTGGCAACTCCATATATATCCAATAATCCTTGGGTATTAAAACCAATACAACTATTTTTATTGGTACTGCTTGTAATTGTTTTACAATTCTTTAGAAACCCTGTTCGAACATTAGAGCCAAACGATCAATTAGTATATGCTCCTGTTGATGGTAAAGTGGTTGTTATTGAAGAAGTTTACGAACCCGAATATTTCAAAGACAAACGAATTCAAGTGTCCATTTTCATGTCACCAATAAATGTACACGTTACTCGATACGCCATAAGTGGGAAAGTAAAATACAGTAAATATCATCCTGGTAAATATCTTGTTGCATGGCATCCAAAAGCAAGTACAGAAAACGAAAGAACTACTGTGGTTATAGAAAATCGTATTTTTGGCGAAATATTGTACCGTCAAATTGCAGGTGCTTTAGCTAAAAGAATTGTGAATTATGCTGAAGAAGGAATGCAAGTTCGACAAGGTGATGATGCAGGATTTATTAAATTTGGTTCCAGAGTAGATTTGTATTTTCCTTTAGGAACCACTATTAATGTTAACTTGAATCAAAAAGCTGTAGGAAACAGAACTATTATTGCAACCAAATAAATGCCCGAAAAAGATTTAGAAACACGCTTTGAAGAAGCGGTAGAATTAGCAAATGCGATGACACAGAGCTCTTTACCACAAGATGTTCAGTTGCGCTTATATGCTCTATACAAACAATCTACTCACGGAACTATCGATAATAGAATATACCCAGTTTATGATTTAAGAAATGCATTTAAAATGAATGCGTGGATGCAAATTAGTCATTTAAGTGAAGACGAATGTAAAGAATTATATATTGAAGCAATACACTCATTAGATAAAAAGAAATAAAATAATGAAAAAAATAGCAGTCCTTTTATTTAGTATCCTTTTTATAGTTGTTATTAGTTCTTGCAAAAGAAAAAAATATACCGAAGTAGTAGAAGTTCCGCTTCCTTCCGTTGCAGAAAAATTAACTCTTGGTTCTCCAGAAGATGCAAAAGCAGAACCTGGAGCTTTTGAAATTACTAAACTCCCTTTTGAATATGATGCCCTTGCACCAAACATTGATGCACAAACAATGGAAATTCATTATTCTAAACAATATGTAACATTTACCAATAATCTTAATAAGGCATTAGCAGCAACAGAATCGGAAAATGTACCAATAGAAGAAATGTTAAAAAAATTAGACGCGTCCAACACCTATTTAAAAAATAATCTTGGTGGTTATTATAACCATACCTTGTATTTTGATATTTTAACTCCAAAAGGTGGTGGCAAACCCACAGATACTTTGGCAAGTGCTATTAATAAAGATTTTGGTTCATTTGATGATTTTAAAAATCAGTTTAAAGAAGAAGCAAATATACAGTTTGGTTCTGGATGGACTTGGCTAGTAATTGACAAAACTGGTAAACTTCAAATAACTACTACCCAAAACCAAGATAATCCATTAATGCCAAGAGCAGAAATTGCTGGAACTCCTATTTTAACTATAGATTTATGGGAGCATGCTTATTATTTAAACTACACAAATAATCGAAAAAAATATATAGATAACTTTTTCAATTTAATCAACTGGAAAAAAGTTAGTGAAAAATATGAAGAAGCACTTTCTAAATAAGGCAAGTATTATAAAAATAATCTAAAATAAATTGGAATATAAAAAGAGAAATTTAAATTTCATAATTATTGAAATTTAAATTTCTCTTTTTAGTATAATCTATTTTAATATGTAAATTAAGAAAAATAGTAATTATTTAATAAATTCTATTTTTTGAACTTCTTCGGTGTTCACGCTATCAAAAAAACCTTGCTCGTTCATCCAATCATCGCTAAATACTTTACTCATATAACGTGATCCGTGATCTGGAAAAACAACTACTACATTGCTTTCTGCAGTAAATTCGCCTTCTTCTGCAAATTGTTTCACGGCTTGTAATGCAGCTCCAGAAGTATATCCTACAAATAATCCTTCTTTTCTAACAATTTCTCTAGCAGTATGCGCACTTTCTTCATCGGTAACTTTCATGAATTTATCAATAGATTCAAAGTCGGTAGCGGTTGGAATTAAATTCTTACCAATACCTTCTATTCTATAAGGATAGATTTCGTCGTTATCAAATTCTTTAGTTTCATGGTATTTTTTCAAAACGGAACCAAATGCATCAACTCCTAAAATTTTAATGTTAGAATTTTTCTCTTTAAGGAATTTTGCGATTCCTGAGATAGTTCCACCAGTTCCACTACAAGCTACAAGATGTGTGATTTTTCCATCCGTTTGTTCCCAAATTTCTGGACCCGTAGTTAGGTAGTGCGCATCAATGTTTAATTGATTAAAATATTGATTGATGTAAACTGATCCTTTGGTTTCTTCGTGTAAACGTTTTGCCACATTGTAATACGATCTTTCATCATCTGCAGAAACATGAGCTGGACACACATACACTTTAGCGCCTAAACTGCGAAGCATGTCTATTTTATCTTTAGACGACTTGGAAGTTACAGCAAGAATACAATTGTATCCTTTGATGATACTTACCATTGCCAAACTAAAACCAGTATTTCCGGAAGTAGTTTCAATAATAGTATCACCAGGAGATAAAATCCCTTTTTTTTCAGCTTGTTCAATAATATATAAAGCGATTCTATCTTTAGAGGAATGGCCTGGATTAAATGCTTCCACTTTAGCATAAAAATTACCAACAAGATTTTCGGTAATTTTATTAAGTTTAATAAGAGGTGTATTTCCTATTAATTCTAGAACATTATTGTAGGCTTTTATTTCTTCTTTCATAAATAAAAAATTTTGTTTGGGCGTATATTAAAATATTAGTAGCCCCGTAACTTCGCAAATTTAATAAATTAATTTTTAATTTTTTCTAAATCCAGTAAAAAACTGAATTCTTTTGCCAATTCTTTTAGTGCTTCAAATCTTCCAGAAGCACCTCCGTGACCTGCATCCATATTTGTATCCAAAACTAAAATATTGTTATCGGTTTTGGTGGCACGTAATTTTGCCACCCATTTCGCTGGTTCCCAATATTGTACTTGCGAATCGTGCAAGCCTGTTGAAATATACATATTCGGGTACTTTTGAGCCTTTACATTATCATAAGGCGAATAAGACAACATATATTTGTAGTATTTTTTCTGGTTTGGATTTCCCCATTCGTCATATTCTCCTGTAGTTAATGGGATAGTTTCATCTAGCATGGTTGTTACAACGTCTACAAATGCTACTTGGGCAATAATACCGTGGTACAATTCGGGTGCAATATTTACAATCGCTCCCATAAGTAATCCTCCTGCAGAACCTCCTTCGGCATATAAATGTTGAGCAGATGTGTATTTTTCTGCAATCAAAAATTTAGAACAATCAATAAAATCAGTAAATGTATTTTTCTTTTTTAATAATTTTCCGTTTTCATACCAATGTCTGCCTAAATCTTCGCCTCCACGAATGTGGGATATTGCAAAGATAAATCCTCGATCTAAAAGAGATAATCTAGTAGATGAAAACGAAGCATCTATAGAATATCCGTAAGAGCCATAAGCATATTGCAACAATGGATTTTCTCCATTTTTTACTAAATCCTTATTGTATACTAACGATATTGGTACCTTAACCCCATCGTGAGCAGTTGCCCAAACGCGTTCTTCTTTGTAGTTATTTTTATCAAATTTTCCTCCCAGAACTTTTTGTTCTTTTTGGATAAATTTTTCTTTGGTTTTCATATTAAAATCAATAACCGAGGATGGCGTTGCTAATGATTGGTAGGAATAGCGCAAAATATCGGTATCAAAATCCACATTGGAACTTGTGCTGGCAGTATAGGTTTCACTATCAAAAGGTAAATAATAGGCTTCTTCCCCACTCCACGGAATTATTTTAATGGTATTCAATCCGTTGGCACGTTCTTCAACTACCAGAAAATCCTTGAAAATTTCAATATCTTCCAATAAAACATCTTCCCGATGCGGAATTACCTCTTCCCAATTTTCTTTTGCGGTAGAGGTTTCCAAGGTTTTCATAAGTTTGAAATTCTCGGCTTTGTCTTTATTAGTAAGGATGTAAAAACTGTCGTTATAATGGTTGATAGTGTATTCCAAGCCGCGAACTCGTTTTTGAAACATCTTAAATTTTCCATCTGGCGTGTTAGCATCCAGGATTTGATACTCGGTTGTAAGCGTACTTCCCGACTCTATTGCGAGGTATTTTTTAGATTTAGACTTGGCAATTTCTACATTAAAAGTTTCGTCTTTTTCAAAATAAATTAAGATATCTTCCTCTTGTTTAGTACCTAATTTATGTTTAAAAATCTTATCCGAACGCAAAGTAACAGCATCTTGACTGGAATAGAAGATGGTATTATTATCATTGGCCCAAACTGCAGAGCCTGTAACATTTTCTATTTTATCCGATAATATTTCGTTGGTAAGTAAATTTTTTATTTGAATGGTATAAATTCTTCGTCCAACGCAATCAAAACTAAATAGCGCCATGGTATTATCAGGACTAATAGACAAACCACCTAATTGAAAGAAGGCCTTTCCTTTGGCAAATTCATTTCCGTCAAAAAGTATTTCTTCTTTTGCAGAAAGCATTTCTTTTTTTCTAGAATAAATAGGATAATTCTGCCCAATTTCGAATCTAGTGATGTAATAGTATCCGTTATAAAGATACGGCACCGATTGGTCGTCTTCTTTAATTCGGGCCTTCATTTCTTCAAATAATACTTTCTGAAAGTCTTTGGTATCGGCAGTTAAAGCATTATAATATTCATTTTCTTTGTTAAGATAATCTATAACTTCTGGGTTTTCTCTATCATTTAGCCAATAGTAATTATCCACACGAGGATGCCCATGAATTTCTAAAGAATGCGGAATTATTTTTGCTACAGGAGGATGAATTTTAGTATTCATATTTGGAATTATATTGGTAACAAATTTACATCAACCAATTGATAATATCCTGAAAATATAGGTTTGTTATTGACATTGTTATTGACATTGTTTTTGACATTATTTTTGATATTGTTATTGATATTGTTATTGATATTGTTATTGATATTGTTATTGATATTTGAAATTGCCATTACAATTGCTTTTTCCTACATTTGAAGAAATAAAACTATTAAATGTGTTTTAGATTTGATTGGGAGGGTGTAACTACGTTATTCATATCAAAAAAAGCATTATTCTATTTAAATAGTATAATGCTTTTTTTCTCTTGTTATTTTTTATTCTTCTTGAAAAGCGATCCTAAACCTTTCAATGTATCTCTAATGTCAGCTTGCGAATGGGTTTTATTTCCATTAGTTGATTTTCCTGCTTTTGTTCTTTTGTCAAGGGGATCCCAAGAACCCAATGCTTTTTTACCTGCCATAGTTAATTAATTTAAGTTAAAAATTTCTTGTTCTCTCAAAATCATCTTCAGTATATTTATTGTGAATTTAAATTTGATTGTTTACTTTCTGAATTATTCGTTTTTTCCATTTATCGAGTATGTAATCAAAATAAAAAGAAGTATTAATAGAGCATTGGTAATAACATAACTTGGGATGGAAAAACTAATAAATGTAAATATTAGGTTTTCAATCAATCCGATAGTAAAGAAAATACCCGACACTGCTTTTACATTGGTTGCTGTTCTTGGCCGTTCAAAGCTGGTGCCAATTGTAACAATTAATGTAATTGCAAGAAATAGAAAACTACCAACACTTAAAAGTATTCTGTTTTCACTACCGTGAAAACTAAACAAGCCATAAGCTATAAGCAAACTAAAGCATATAGCAATAATGGTTTTTACAAAATTTATTTTCATAACCTTATGTTTTTATTTAAATGGAGGTGGAGCTAACGCAACTAATTTTAATATTTCTGGTAACTTTTCTGCAATTTCCCAGTTTGGCAAACCTGGTTTCCAAATATAAGTTTCCTTAACAATTTTTTTTTCTGCTATTAATCGGGATAATTCCTGTTCTGAAAAAGGACCCGATTGATTACCTTCTATCATAGCATAATAAAATTGAGGTACTGCAGTTTGCATTTGGTTCATAGAACCAGGGACATACATATTAGTCATGGCACTATTCATGGTTTTAACCATTTGCTGCGCAAGAGCCATGCCCATCCCAAATTCTACTAACCTATTTATTGAAAAAAAACTATCATCATTCATAATCGTTTGATTTATTTACAAATGTATGCGGCAAGAGTTTTTTGTAAATTAATCACATCAATACCTTTTTTAAGTTCTTTTTTCAAAGGCAGTGGTGAGCCAGACAACCAAATTTCAATTTCACAATCTCCGTCAAATGATCCAGCAGTTTCAACTAAAAAATGCGTAATAGATTTGTAAGGCACTGTATGATATTCTTTTTTGGATCCTGTAATACCTTGAACATCGAGCATAATTAGTCTTTTATTTGTAAAAATCCATTTATCTCTAAAAATTTTAAATGCAGATTCAATTTGTTCTCCGTCGAACAAGACACTTGAAAAATCTTTTTCCAACTCTTTAGGATCAAGTTCTGTAGCATGACCCATTAAATTTGATAATAATCCCATAATATTTTTATTATTTTAGTTTACCCTTACTCATAAGGCTTTTCAGGTTCCGCCAATTTTTATAGTAGCTTCTATGTCCTTTTTAATTTTATTATTTTAATTACTAGGGCATTGGTGGTGGTGGTGGAACTGCACCAAATAATGCTGTAAGTTCTTGTACATTACTAGCTTGTTCCCAAGCTGCCATTCCTTGTTTCCAAACATGGGTATTATGCTCTAGTTGTCCGTTTTGCGCCATTTGTTGTAACTGTTGCCAATTAAAAGGACCCGTTGTTTGACCATTAACAGAAACACTATATAGTATTTGTGGTGGTGGCGGTGGTGTATTTTGTTGTTGGTTCATATTTTGTCCCATAGCATTCATCATTCCAGCCATTTGATTGCCCATTGCTCCACCCATCATCATTCCTGTCATCATTCCTGCAGGGTTCATTCCGCCTCCCCCGCTTCCAATATTCATATTTCCCATGCTACCCAAGCTCTCTGCTCCAGTTTTAAGAACTTCAGTTTGTTGGTTGAGTGCATGAGCACCCATAAAATTGGCTTCTGTTTGGAGTTTCTGTGCTCTTTGAGCTTCTTCTCGTTGAACTCTTAAAGTTTCTTCCATATTCAAAGCATTAATGCTTTGAACATCATTTAAGTTCTTGATGTTAACATCCGTTTGGGCAACAGTTGTCTTTGAAATTTGATCGGCAGTTACTTTTCTTAACTCAGCATAACCCTCACTTTCTTTATCAACATCAATTGAGGCAAGATCAAAACCCTTCATATTAACCCCAAAATCATTTTCTAGTCTTTCTTTAAGCCTTGATGCAATTAAATCATTTATATCTAATAATTTTCGTTCCATTTGCAAAACAGGCATGCCATTATCGGCTGGAATATTTGTAATTATACCTTTTACATACTTGGTTACTGCATCTTTAATCTGTTTGTTAAAATCGTCTAACTCAAAGTTAATTAGTCGATTGAGTTTAATAAAACTACTGTAATCTGTAATGTTAAAAGTAATTGTTCCTCTAGCCGCCATAGGTACGGCAAAATCTAAAAATCTTGGGTCAAATACATCAAAATAAGGAATACCAAATTTTACTTGAATATTGCCCGATAAATTGATAAAATATATTTCTGCTTGAAAAGGGGATGCTCCTCCAAAAGCTAAGCCTACAATACTTGATAAGATAGGAAAATTTGCGGTTTTAATTGTTTGGTCAAAAGGACCAACTATAAAATCTTGCATTGAGCCATCTTTTTGTTGGTACACAAAAACGGCTAATTCACCGTCTTTTACACGTAAACTACTACCATAGCGAATTGCATTTTCTTTTTTGGTCGAATTGGCATCTCCAGAAGGTCGCCATTTCCATACTAGATATTCTTGTTCATCACAACGGATTACATCCATTAATCCCCCTTCTAATTTATTTCCGAATAGTCCCATGTTTTAATTTTTTTGTTTAAGTATTTTTGAATCAATAAGCAATCCCTCGATTGATTCAATAGTAGATTTATCATCTTTCATTGAAAGTTTTGCTTTTGTAAATACTTGTATTGCTTTTTTCTTCCAAATTGAGTTCCATTTAGACATATACTTTCCTTCTTCATCAAGGCGTTTTAACATACTAATGTTTTCAATTTTACTCACCGATAAGGTTATAAATTCAATAATCTCCTCTCTTGAATTAGGAACAGGAAAATTCATAATCATTTCTTCTTTACGCGAATCAGTAGTTGACCATTTAGGCGGTTTAGATTTGTTAATAATAAATGTGATTAATTTAAGAGGTATAAGTATCCACCAAAATATCCACCATTTTATTAAAGTACTTGCAGAGGTTCCAGAATCTTGATTTTTGTTTTCAAACAAACTATCTTTTCTATTAGATTCAAGTTCATCAAGTTTTTCAAAAAACTTATTAATATTTTGAGAAGCTTCAATATTCCTAAATTCAGTTCCACAATCAGAACATTTTGTTGTAAATGATTGAGATATTGCTCCGCAAGCAGGACATTTTTTCACATCACCTAATTTATCAGATTTTGGCGCTGCGGTTACCGGTGTATTACTTTTTTGTTTTTCAAATAGTTTTGCTTGTAAAACCATTTCAAATTCGTCAAGATCAATTCCAGCTGCTTCCGCTTTTTTAAATAGAATTTGTTTTTCCTTTTCACTTAGCTCCCCATCCATAAGAGCCATTTCAATTAATTTTTCAATGTTGTCGTTGTACATTTTTTTGTTTTAAATTATTTTGATTAAATGCTTGCTGATTTCCTCCCTTTGATTTAATTATTATTAATTTTTTTTTGTATTCAATAAATTAATAGCAAAAAAGTGGCTAATCCTTAACGCAGCGTACTGACAAACCATCAGACTTTTTACTTACGCTTCGATCGGCAGCTTCGTCAAATCTAGTCAGGGTAAGATTAGAAGCATTAGACCATGAACTCCATTCTTGTGTACTCCACCACTTACCTTCGCCACCAATGTTTATAAATCCGTATTCACTGAAAGAACCTCCTGGAAGACCTGTAAAGCCAGAGCTGTTAGTAACTTTTTCATTAGAACTATTCCAATGAGTAGAGCCTGTTTCTTTCATCTTGTTTCCTGCTCTATAAGGATCTTCTAAAAAAGTAGTTAAGGTTCTCCATTCTTCATCATTTGGCACATGCCATCCTTTTGGGGCTAATATTTTATTTGGTGTTTTGGGGTTATTATCGTGTTTTCCAATGATTGCATACCAATTGTATAATTTGCCATAGGTAGCTCCATTGGCAGCGTCGTTATTATAGTAACACCAAGCGCCTGTGGTTAATTTAGCCCATTTTTGCGGGTCAGTTACTTCTGGTATGGGCGTGCCATCTCTATAAGTAGTTACGTCTAAATTGGTGGTTTTCCAAATTTGTTTGCCAATAGCAACTTCAGTTACTTTTCCATCAGCAGGTACTTGAGCATTCATTGTAAGAGATGCAACCCCTATTAGAAATAATAGTATTTTCATAGTATTTAGTTTAATTAATTTCGACAAATTAATAACTAAATCAAGATAAAAAAAAGTTCAACTTAGTTCAACTTTATATTTTGAAAAAAAAGGTAATAATGACTTTACTTTGACATAAGGAATAGAATTATAAATGTCTTTATTTGTTAAAATATATTAAATACCTAATAACTATTTCGATTTCTCTCCAACAAAATAATCGTTGGTGCTTTTAAACAAAATATTAAAAGTGGTCAAACTTCCATAACATCTTGTTATGTATTGTTGGAGTTCAATTTTGTCTATTTCTTCTAGTTTGCTTGAATTTATTTTTTGCTCCATCACTCTTAATCTGTCACGAACCATTACAATTTTATGAAAGAAGGTATCAATGGGCACTTCTTTATTGGTAGTTGGAGTGCTGGGTTCCATGATTAATTTTCCGCCTTTCCATTTATCGGCCATTGGTACAACTTGCGAAACATCACTCCATTTTTGTAATAGATTTTTCAAAGTTCGTTCTACTTCATAAAAACTTACCGAGTCTACTTCGTCTTCCACTGCTTCAATTATTTCAAATGTGCTATCAATAGCAATCGTTTCTAATCCAGTTTCCATAAAAGTAACCCAATAGAATTTAGAGGTAACGTTTGTTACTACTCCAAAGCCAAATTCGGGATGTTTAATTCGGGAGCCAATTCCTAAAATATTCATAGTTAAAAGATTTTTAATTTTTCAAATATAATAATCTTTAACAAATTCTTCTTAACTGACTAACTGAATTTTATTCCTAAAAACGTACTTTTGCATTTTTACAAAAAATATGCAAGAAAACGATAATACTATTGAAGTAATTGGTGCTCGAGTACACAACTTAAAGAACATTGATATTTCCATACCAAGAGAACAACTAGTGGTTATTACTGGACTTTCGGGTTCGGGAAAATCGTCTTTGGCTTTTGATACGATTTATGCCGAAGGTCAACGCCGTTATATTGAAACGTTTTCTGCTTACGCAAGACAATTCCTTGGCGGATTGGAACGCCCCGATGTAGATAAAATTGATGGATTATCCCCAGTGATTGCTATCGAACAAAAAACTACCAGCAAATCACCACGTTCTACCGTTGGAACCATTACTGAAATTTATGATTTTCTGCGTTTATTATATGCTCGTGCAGGGGAAGCCTTCAGTTATAATACGGGCGAAAAAATGGTTTCCTATTCGGATGAACAAATTAAAAATCTAATTAAAGAAAATTTCAACGGAAAACGAATTAATGTTTTAGCACCCGTTATTCGAGCCAGAAAAGGACATTATGCTGAGTTGTTTCAACAAATTGCCAAACAAGGATTTGTAAAAGTTCGTGTAAACGGTAAAATTATTGACATTACTGCAGGCATGAAATTGGATCGTTACAAAACCCACGATATTGAAATTGTAATTGATCGATTGCAGGTCGAAAAGGATGAAGATACCGATAAACGTTTGACAGAAAGCATCAAAACTGCCATGTACCACGGAGAAGATGTAATGATGGTAATTGAGAATGAAACTAACGAAGTACGTTTCTTTAGTAGAACGTTAATGTGCCCAACTACAGGAATTTCTTATCAAAATCCAGAGCCGAATTTATTTTCTTTTAACTCTCCGAAAGGTGCTTGCGAACATTGTAATGGCTTAGGAATTGTAAACGAAATCAACCGCAAAAAGATAATTCCAAACCCTAAATTATCTATTAATAAAGGGGCTCTTGCTCCTCTTGGCGAATATAAAAGTTCGTGGATGTTCAAGCAATTGGAGATTATTGGTGAAAAATATAATTTCAAATTGACCGATGCCGTTGATACTATTTCGGAAGTAGCAATGGAAATGATTTTGAATGGTGGTAACGAAAAATTCTCTGTAGTTTCAAAAACTGCTGGAGTTACCAAAGAGTATAAAATTGATTTTGAAGGAATTTCTAAATTCATAAAAAACCAATTTGACGAAAGTAATTCTACTTCTATAAAACGTTGGGCTAAAGAATTTATGGACGAGATTAATTGCCCAGAATGTCATGGCTCTCGTTTGAAAAAAGAAGCCCTTTTCTTCAAAATTAACAATCTAAATATTGCCGAATTATCGGCTATGGATGTATCCGAATTATCGGCATGGTTTAAAATACTACCCAAAGAATTATCGGAAAAACAAAAAACAATAGCTACCGAAATTTTGAAAGAAATTAACGACCGGTTGCAATTTTTGTTGGATGTTGGATTGAATTATTTATCCTTGAGCAGAAGTTCCAAATCACTTTCGGGTGGTGAAGCGCAACGCATTCGCTTGGCAACACAAATCGGGTCGCAATTGGTTGGAGTGCTTTATATACTAGACGAACCAAGTATTGGATTGCACCAACGCGACAACGAACGATTGATTAATTCCTTGAAAAATCTTCGCGATATTGGTAACTCAGTTTTGGTGGTGGAACACGATAAAGACATGATAGAATGTGCTGATTATGTTATTGATATTGGTCCGAAAGCAGGAAAATTTGGTGGTGAAATCATCAGTAAAGGTACTCCTGCCGAATTATATAAAGAACATACTTTAACAGCGCAATATCTTAACGGAGAGCTAAAAATTGAAGTACCAAAAACACGACGCGAAGGCAACGGAAAATTCATTAAATTATCTGGTGCAAGCGGGAATAATCTTAAAAATGTTTCGGTAGAATTTCCATTGGGAAAACTGATTTGCGTAACTGGAGTTTCTGGCAGCGGTAAATCGACCTTGATTAATGAAACCCTCTACCCTATCTTGAACGCTCATATTTATAATGGGGTGAAGAAACCACAACGTTATAAAAAAATTGAAGGTATTGAACATATTGACAAAGTAATTGACATCGACCAAAGTCCGATTGGAAGAACACCACGTTCCAATCCGGCAACTTATACTGATGTTTTTTCAGAAGTTAGAAGTTTGTTTACCATGACTCCCGAAGCCATGATTCGTGGGTATAAAGCGGGCCGATTTAGTTTTAATGTTAAAGGTGGACGATGCGAAACTTGCGAGGGATCAGGCGTTCGTACTATCGAAATGAGTTTTTTACCCGATGTATATGTAGAATGTGAAACCTGCCAAGGAAAACGTTTCAACCGTGAAACTTTAGAGATTCGTTATAAAGGAAAATCTATTTCCGATGTATTGAATATGACGATAGATGAAGCGGTAGTTTTCTTTGAAATGATTCCGAAAATTTATCGAAAAGTAAAAACCATTCAAGATGTTGGATTAGGATATATTACCCTAGGGCAACAAAGCACTACACTTTCTGGTGGTGAAGCACAACGTATTAAATTATCGGCAGAATTATCTAAAAAAGATACCGGAAATACGTTTTATATTATGGACGAGCCTACTACCGGCTTGCATTTTGAAGACATTCGAGTATTAATGGATGTCATCACTAAATTGGTAGATAAAGGAAATACGGTTTTAATTATCGAACATAATTTAGATGTTATTAAACTTGCCGATTACATCATTGATGTTGGTTTAGAAGGAGGAAAAGGCGGGGGCGAAATCCTTTGCAAAGGAACTCCCGAAGAAATCATTAAAAACAAAAAAAGTTACACTGCACAGTTTTTGAAAAAGGAGTTGGAGTAAAATATATTAGGTAAATTATTATAGATACATTGTTTTTATTACATTTGAATTATGGAAAATTTTCAGGCAATATATAATTCTATTTATAAAAATTATGAAATATCCCAAAAAGTAAATATTGATTTTTATTTCAAGAAAATAAAAAAAATAGAACTTTCTTTGGATAGTTTTACTTTTTATAATTCGGTTTCGGCAATGTCTTCCTCCAAAATTGAAGGAGAAGAAATGGAAATTGATAGTTACCTAAAATACAAAACAAATAATGTTAAATATCTCTCTAGTTTAGTTCAAAAACCGAATGATTTATTTAATGCTTATCTTTTTGCACAAAAAAATAAATTATCAAAAAGTACTGTTTTAAAGGCTCATAAAATAATTTCTAAACATTTATTGCACACCCATTTTAGAGGAAAAGTTCGAGATTCTGACATGGTAATCAAAGATGGAAAAACTGGAAAAATTGTCTATGAAGCTTGTTTAAAAGAAATAGTTTCCGAAGAATTTGACTCGTTTATGAAAGAAGTAAGCATCTTATTAAAAAAAGATTTATCGCTAATGGAAACTTTTTTTTATGCCTCCTTAATTCATTTACAGTTTGTGAAAATCCATCCTTTTGATGATGGAAATGGACGAGTTGGAAGATTATTAGAAAAATGGTTTTTAGCCGAAAAATTAGGGCAAAATGCATGGTTTATCCAATCGGAATTAAATTATTGGAACAAAAGAAATCCTTTTTATTCGAATTTAAGTAAAGTTGGATTTTTCTATGACAAATTAAATTATAATAACGCATTAGATTTTTTAATGATGTTGCCAAAATCATTAAAATAATAAAACAAAAGCAAAATGACATTTAACCAAGACGAAGAAAACGAAGACAATAAAATAAAAGATAAATTAAAACAAAAAACGTGGAACGAAATACGAAGTAACGACTCTTGGGGGATTTTTAAAATCATGTCGGAGTTTGTTAACGGATACGAATCAATGTCGCGAATAGGCCCTTGTGTTTCAATTTTTGGATCTGCAAGAACCAAACCTGAAGATAAATATTATCATTTAGCCGAAGAAATTGCCTACAAAATCAGTAAGGCTGGTTATGGTGTAATTACTGGTGGTGGACCCGGAATTATGGAGGCTGGAAATAAAGGTGCGCATCGTGGCGAAGGAACTTCGGTGGGATTAAACATCGAATTGCCATTTGAACAGCACTTTAATCCGTTTATTGATAAAGATAAAAACCTAAACTTTGATTACTTTTTTGTTCGCAAAGTAATGTTTGTAAAATATGCTCAAGGATTTGTTGTTATGCCCGGTGGCTTCGGAACTTTAGACGAATTGTTTGAAGCCGTTACCTTAATCCAAACCAAAAAAATCGGAAAATTTCCTATCATATTGGTGGGAACCGAATTTTGGTCGGGACTTTTAGATTGGATCAAAACCGTGATGATGGAAAAATATCAAAATGCCAATATCGAAGATTTAAACCTTATAAAATTGGTTGATTCTGCGGAAGAAGTGGTTGAAACTTTAGATAATTTCTACAAAAAATACAATTTAAGTCCTAATTTCTAAAATTTACAATTTATTATATTATTTAAACCATTAAGAAATTAAGTTTCATTAAGGTATTCAAAATCTTAATTTTCTTAATTTCTTAATGGTTTTAAAAAATCTTTTCTGTCTAATTGAATTAATGTATGTTTTTCAACTCTTTACATTTCGCTATATTTCTTCCCATAGTACTTATATTGTATTGGTTTGTAGGCAATAAATCGAAAATAAATCAAAATTACATTCTAATCTTATCGAGTTATTATTTCTACTCCTGTTGGGATTGGAGGTTCTTATTTCTATTGGTTTTTTCTACTTTATTGGACTATGTTTCGGCAATGAAAATTGAAAAAAGTGAAACTACCCCCGAAAGAAAAATGTGGCTTTGGCTTTGCATTACTGTCAATTTAGGTTTTCTAGGAATTTTCAAATACTACAATTTCTTTGCTTCTTCATTTGCAGAAGTTGTCCACTCCTTTGGATTTACAGCAAGTCCGATCTTATTAAAATTAATTCTTCCGGTGGGAATTTCATTTTATACCTTCCACGGATTATCCTACATTATTGATATTTATTACAAACGAATAAAATCAGAAAAAAACTTTGTTGATTATTCTTTATTTGTAAGTTATTTCCCGCTTTTAGTTGCTGGTCCAATTGAACGAGCCACACACTTATTGCCACAAATTAAAGTACGAAGGAAATTCAATTTTCATAAAGCACAGGAAGGCATTTACCAAATTGTATGGGGATTGGTAAAGAAAGTGGTCATTGCCGATTCGTGTGCTATTTATGCCAACGAAATCTTTAACCATTACTCTACGATGAATTCGTTATCGTTGATTTTAGGAGCAATATATTTTGCTTTTCAAATTTATGGAGACTTTTCGGGCTATTCGGATATTGCTTTAGGGACTTCCAAATTATTCGGAATTGACTTATTGCGAAACTTTAATTATCCTTATTTTTCAAGAGATATAGCCGAATTTTGGCGTAAATGGCACATCTCGCTTTCGTCTTGGTTTCGGGATTATTTATATATTCCGCTTGGCGGAAGCAAAGGCAATAAACTATTTCAAGTTCGAAATACGTTCATCATCTTTTTGGTAAGCGGATTTTGGCATGGAGCCAACCTCACTTATGTGGCTTGGGGTTTCCTAAATGCCTTATATTTTCTGCCACTTTTACTTTTAAATAGAAACCGAAAAAACGTAGACGCTTTCACTTTAGGTTTTAATTTAGAATCCTTACGAACCCTTTTTAATATCCTAACCACATTCACGATAACCTGTTTTGCCTGGATATTTTTTAGATCCAAAACCATTACGGATGCGGTTTTGTATATCAAAAGAATGTTTGAAAATCCTAATTTTTCTACAGAGTTTTTCCGAATAGAACGCTATAGCAATGAGTTGCTTGCATTAGTTCTTATTTTTGTAGTTATCGAATGGAATAACCGACATAAAATAGAACCTATATCTGGAAAATTAAGTTGGTTAAAATTGAGTTTGTGTTTAGCAGCAATTGTGGCACTTGGCGTGTTTTCTGATTATAAAGAATTTATTTATTTCCAATTCTAATGAGAAATTTTTTACTTTTTTTAGCAAAAGGTTTTGCCTTGCTCCTACTAACGTTGGTTTTTCTTGACGTTTTGTACACGGCTGTTTACATGCAATCGAATTCTCGAAGTAAAATAGATTATTTATTTAATTCTAAAGATAAAAATTATGATGTGGTTTTCCTTGGTTCTTCAAGGGTTAACAACCATTTTGTTCCTAAAATATTTAACAATCAAGGCTATAAAACCATCAATTTTGGGATTACACGATCCAGATTGGAAGAATCGGCTTTGATGTTGCAAATGATGGTAGAAAGGAATTATAAAATCAAATATTTAATTCTGCAAGTCGATTTGAATATCAATACCAACGACCATTCGGAAGCCATCCGATCGTTGTTTATGCCCTATTTGCATACTTCCAAAACAGTTCGGGATTTTTATAGAGCAATTCCAGAATATAATGAATTGCTATACATTCCGTTCTACCGATACATGCACTACGATGCTCGTGTTGGCTTTAGAGAAATGTATTATTCTGCAATTCATAAAAAAACGAATGCACTTGAAAATGAGGGATTTCATCCGTTAATGACAAGCGATAAAAATTTGATTCCTGCCGATTTATCGAAGTATTATCCGAAAAGAAATAAAGGATATGAAGAGATTAAAGCAATCTGTAAAAAAAATAATATACAATTAATTGCACTAACTACGCCAATGTGCATGGAAACGATTAACCGAGATTATTTCAATCATTTGCAGGAGGTTTATCCAGAAATTCGTAGATTTGAAAATGCTGTTACTGACGACAAATATTTTTCTACTTGCGGACATCTAAATAAAGATGGCGCTGAAGAATTTACCAAAGTTGTTTTTAAAGCACTTTTTAAACCTAAAAAATAGTGAAAAAACTTGTCTATATATTCGTTCTAAGCACTTGTTTTGCATTTGCACAACACCAATCTAAATTAGTGGTGGAGGTAAATCACGAAAAGAATACCTTGAATGTGTATCAGGAATTAACTTATTTCAACCAATCGAAAGACACTTTAAGCAGCATTGTTTTAAACGATTGGAATAATGCCTATTCCGACAAAAACACACCCTTGGGAGCCCGGTTTTCGGATGAATACGTTCGTAGTTTTCATTTAGCTTCCGAAAAAGAACGGGGTAATACTAATGCTATCACCATAATTGATGCTTCTAAATCCTTACTTACTTGGAGTCGTCCAGATGGATTTCCCGATTTAGTAGAATTTCAATTGAAAAATAAATTGGCACCAGGTCAAAAAGCGACATTTGTTTTATCGTATTTTGTTAAAGTTCCAGACGTTAAATTCACTAATTACGGATACAATTCGAATGGAGAAATGGCATTGAAAAATTGGTTTTTAACCCCTTCGATGTATGTTAATTATTCCTTTTTAAAATACAACAACCTTAATATTGACGATACGCCAAATGCCTTAACGGATGTGGATTTGAAAATTACCGATCCGAAAGCGTATCAAATTATTACCGATTTACCTTTGGTTAGTAAAGAGAATTCTACCTACAATTTTTTGGGAACTAACCAATTAACGGTCAATTTGTACATCCAGAAAAAGACGGATTTTCTAAGTTTTAAAAACAGCGATTTAGAAGTTATTACCAACCTAGAAGACAAGAAAGTAAACGATATTGAAAAAGCATTACTAATTGAAAAAATAGTCACTTATGTTGGGGATAATTTAGGAAAATATCCCAAATCTAAAATTACGGTTTCGCAATTGGATTATGAGCAAAATCCGTTTTATGGATTAAATCAATTGCCTTCGTTTATAAATCCCTTTTCGGATAATTATCTTTATGAAATGAAGTTTTTAAAGACCTATTTGAATAATTATTTAAAAACTACTTTGCAATTAGATTCCCGAAAAGACAATTGGATTTTTGATGCTATTCAAGTCTATTATATGATGCAATATATAGACGAAAATTACCCCGATGCTAAAATGATGGGAAGCATTGCTAGACTCCGAATTTTAAGAGGGTATCATTTAGTTTCACTAGATTTTAATGAGCAGTATAGTTATTTTTATATGCTAATGGCTCGTAAAAATCTAGATCAACCCCTTGGAGATCCAAAAAATACTTTGATAAAATTTAATGAAAAAATTGCTTCTAAATACCGAGCAGGTTTAAGTTTTAGATATTTAGCAGACTATATTGGAGCAGAAAATTTGAAGAAAAGTATTTCCGAATTTGTTTCTTATTCCAATAAAAACGAAACGGATTCTAATACATTTCAATCGATTATTAATAATAATTCCGCTAAAAATACCGATTGGTTTTTTAACACCATTATTCATTCTAGAAAAATTATCGATTACAAGTTTACTACTGTAAATAAGACGATAGATAGCATTTCTTTTCAAATAAAAAACAAAACCGGGGTTTCGGTTCCAATTCCAATTTATGGAATTAAAAACAAGGAAATCGTTTTTAAGGAATGGATTGACAATGTTAAGGAAGATAGCACTTATACTTTTAAAAGATTCGAAGCCGATAAACTAGTTATTAATTACAAAAACATTGTTCCCGAATACAACCAAAGAAACAATTGGAAGTCTTTGAAGCCTTTTAGTTTAAGTAACAGGCCTATTAAATTTAATTTTATGAAGGATTTGGAAGATCCAAATTACAATCAGATTTTATATGTTCCAACTTTAGAATATAATTTTTACGACGGATTTATTCCTGGTATGCGATTTCACAATAAGACCATCTTAGATAAGCCTTTTAATTTTGATGTTACTCCCTCCTATTCCACCAAAACCAGTTCGCTTTCAGGAAGATTTTCATTGGGCGTAAACCAATTCAATCGCGACAGCAAAATGTATACTATTCGATATGGATTGAGTGGTGAAAATTACCATTACGCGCCAGACGCTTATTATAAGAAAATAAATCCTTATGTTCTTTTCCGATTTAGAGAAAACGATTATCGTGACAATCATTTTAAAAGTTTATTGTTGCGACAAGTATATGTAAATAGGGAGCCGAGTGATTTTGTAAAAACTACTTTAGAAGGTAATTACTCTATTTTTAATGCACGATACAGCAATTCTAAAACGGAAATTACAAAACATTTTGGATATACTTCAGACTTTCAATTGGCTTCTAAATTCGGAAAAGCATCTACAAGCATAAGTTTTAGAAGACTTTTTGACGACAACCGTCAGGTGAATTTGCGTTTGTATGCAGGGGTTTTCTTATATAATAAAGCCGAATCCGATTATTTTAGTTTTTCATTAGATAAAGCCACCGATTATTTATTTGATTATAACTATTTAGGTCGATCCGAAAGTACCGGAATTTTCAGCCAACAATTCATTCAGGCCGAGGGCGGATTTAAGTCGAAATTGGTAAATCCGTATGCAAACGAATGGGTAACAACCGCCAATGTGAGTTTTAATATTTGGAATTGGATTGAAGTTTATGGCGATTTTGGAATGATGAAAAACAAGCAACAAGATGCACGATTTATTTATGATAGTGGCATCCGATTGAACTTAGTGACCGATTATTTCGAGTTGTATTTTCCAATTCAATCTACCAATGGCTTTGAAATTACTCAAACCAAATATGCCGAAAAAATTAGATTCATCATTGCATTTTCCCCACAATCCTTAATTGGATTGTTTACTAGAAAATGGTTTTAAAGAGGAAGACCTTTAGTATTGGATTTAGATAAAGTATTAGCTTGTACTTCGGGAGATAGGTAAGAATGTTGGCTAGTAGCTGAAACAAAAAAACCCTAGCAAATTGATAATCAATCGTTAGGGTTTTAATTCTGCGGAGAAAGAGGGTTTAACCTCCTGACTTTATATTGCTGATATACAATGTAGTATATTTTGTTTTTAATTCAAGTACCCCTAATAGTACCCCTCTAAATTATTGTGGTTTATCATCTATGTTGATACTTCAAATTTACAAAAAATACTTCAATTTAAATTCTGTTTTGTGATTAAAATTTGAATAGGTAGTTATTTATTTTACAGACAAGTAAAGTTTGTTTTTTGAACAAGTAAACTTTAAAAACTAACCAATAATAAGACGCTCAACTTGTTCATATTTTAAGCTAGTGTATTGGCAGAACTCCTCGATGCTCACAAGTTCATTTTGGAGCTTATTGAGGTCCTTTCTGATATTTTGCAACATTCGTATGCTTTGCCTGTAACTCTTCCCTGTAATACGTTGTATGTCCTTTGGGTAGATACACAATCTCTTATTTTCAATTTTCATACACTATCTATAGCTTTAACTAGGCTTTGACTTTCATGAAAGCCTTATAATCCCATTTTTTGACCCGTCCTAAAATAACTATACAGGTTATTAAATAAATCCTATTATTGCTATACAAATATAATTATTAATCCTAAAGGTACTATACACCTGCTTTTTCATAGTTAAAGTTTTTATTATAATTCTTCCATCTTTTCTTCAAGTTCTCTGATTGCAGATGAGCTTGATTTGGGGTAAGGTAATCACAACTAGAATGTGGCCTTATTTCATTATAGACTTTAATACTTCTCTTTATCTGGTTATAGGTTTGTTCAAAACCTAACTGACTACTATGAAGATTGAACTCTGTTTTAATGATCCCGTTTACACGTTCAGCCAATGCGTTTTCATAAGGATCTCCATTTTCAGTCATACTAATTCCAATAGTGTTTTGATTTAACAGATTTACATACTGGTGTGAGCAATACTGTGAACCTCTATCTGAATGATGAATGATTGGTTCGTGGTACATTCTGTTTTTCAAAGCCATTTGTAATGCTTCAATACATCCTTCTGCCATCAGGTCATTTCTGAAACAATATCCTATAATCTTTCGGGAATAAGCATCGGTGATTAAACTTAAATAACCCCATTGGTTCGTTAACCTAATATAAGTTATATCACTTACCCAAACCTGTTCAGGTCTTGTCACAGACATATTCCTGATTAGATTGCTGTATTTACGCATCCAATGCCTTGAGTCCGTTGTAATGGCTTTCCTTTTGCGTTGTCGAACCAATAATTTATGCTCCGAAAGCAAATCAAAAAGATAATCCCTGCCTATTTTTATCTTGTGAGATTCCAATGAGGTTTGTAGAAGAAAGTGCAGCTTACGGGTGCCAATCCTTGGTAGATTATTACGCACTGCAATGACTTCCTGAAGAAGAACAACATCTTCCCTGACTAAACTATTTTCCTTTCGCCATAAAGCATCATAGTAAGCATGTCTTGTTTTGCCAAACAGTCTACATAACACACCTATCCCTGACCTGGGATAATCGTGTTTCATTTTGAGGACTGCTTGGCACCAGACTTTTTTCTGATGTCAATTTTAAGCTGTTCTTCAGCCACATCAATAAGCGTATTAAGCGCCTTGATCTTCAGTTCTGCTTCTTCTAGCGCCTTTTTTAAAGCTTCAGTTTGTGCTGTACTGAATGGTTTGTTTTTTTTAGCCATTTTTGGTTCTGTTACAATACAAAGTTCAACTTTTTCTGTTTTGTATTGCGTGAGCCAGTTCCGAATTATTTTTTCATTTTTGACACCATAAGCAGTTTGTGCTTCTTTTATACTCATCCGACCTTGCTCTATAGCTGTGACAACAGTCCGTTTTTGTAGGTTGGAAAAGATTTTTCGCTTAATGTTTTGCTGATAATTCATAGATCCATATTTACGCATCCAATTATACAGGCAACTTTTGCCTAATTCGTAAATACGGTTAGCTTCCTTGCGCGGAAGACCTGCTTCAACTTCCTTTACCACTTTTAAAATCAACCTTTTGTCATAATGACTTTGCTTACGCTCCCGGAGAGCATAAACTACCTGTTCCTTGTGTTCCATACACTTTTGTTTTGTGTATAGCTATTTCAGGACAAGACATTTTGAACAGGATAAAATTAGTAAAAAATCTATTTTGTTTAGAAGCTGCAATTTACTTTTAATTTTTAGGTTCAAAAACGTGTATTTATGTCGATTTCTGCCATTTATGTCACAAAGTGACATATTGTATTGGTGCTGCTTTTTTAATCGGTTTAATTGACTAAAATTTGTTCTTGAAATCAATCGATGGATGTTGCAACAGGATGATGATTGAGGGAAATGATCACTGATTTTAATAATTAAAATTTTGAAGTTATGGCTAGACAGAAAGGCATAATTAAACTAAAAGGTACTATCGGAGATATTACTTTTTACAAAACGCAAGATGGACACTTAGCAAGAGAAAAAGGCGGAATTGACGCTAGTAGAATTGCCAGTGACCCTGCGTTTCAAAGAACGCGTGAGAATGGTTCGGAGTTTGGCAGAGCTGGGAAAGCCGGAAAAGTGTTGAGAACCGCTTTAAGAGCGTTACTTTTGAACTCTGCTGATGGTAGAATGGTTAGCCGTTTGACTCAACAAATGGTAAAAGTTATCCAAGCGGATATGGTAAGCGAACGTGGTTTGCGAAATGTAATTGACGGTGAAGCAGAATTGCTTATTGGTTTCGAGTTTAACATTCGTGGGAAATTAGGAACTAGTTTATTTGCGCCTTTTGTAGCGACAATAGATCGTGTTTCTGGAGAAATCACTGTTGATTTAGCTTCGTTTATCCCAGCTAATATGATTGCAGCTCCATCAGGAACTACTCATTTTAAAATTATTTCTGCTGGTGCTGAAATTGATTTTGAAGCTGAAATGGAAAATCCGGTCAAATTGACCACCACTTTCCAGTCTAAATTGACCACCATTTCCGGAGCAAACTGACCACCACTTTCCAGTTTAAATTGACCACCTAATTTTGGGGGTAAATTGACAATAAAAAACTATTCACTTTTTTCATGT
>CANGCT010000005.1 GCA_947452415.1 Flavobacteriaceae bacterium | reverse complement strand
TAGATAAAAAAGAACAAAATCATTAATATTCCCATCAGAGAATAATTAATTGGTGTAGATTTTTTAAAAATGCTTGTTATCATGAGGATATTTTATACTTTTGCGAATGTAAATATAACACTTGTTTAAAAATGAAAGCATTTTTCGAAGCAATTCAATCACTTTTTGTAGATTTTTTATTTAAACCACTAGATTGGTTACGTGCATTAGAGCTAGATAATTGGTGGTTAGCAAATATTGTTAGCTGGACTTTAATGGCTGTATGTGCTAGATATATCATCTATTGGTGTAAACAATTATCTCTTCACCAAAAAAATAACGAAGAAAACCAAGATACTACGGCTCATTCTTTCTTAAAATAAGTCGAAACCAATATCTTTTCTAAAATACATCTTATCAAAATGTAGCTTGTCTATGTTTTGATAAGATTTTTTTATGGCTTCTGGAAAGCTTTCGCCAAATGAGGTAATAGCAATTACACGACCACCATTGGTTACTACTTTGCCATTTTCTAATTTGGTTCCTGCATGAAAAGCAACAGAATCTTCTATGCTTTCAAGACCTGAAATTTCAAATCCTTTTTCATAATCTTCGGGATATCCACCAGAAACAACCATTATAGTGGTGGCACTTCTTTCATCAATATCTAGAGCAACTTGATCTAAGGTTTGATTAGCAACTGCTTGAAATAATTCTACTAAATCCGATTTCAATCTTGGAATTACCACTTCGGTTTCTGGATCGCCCATTCGCACGTTATATTCAATAACAATTGGCTCTCCTTTAACATTGATTAATCCTATAAAAACAAATCCTTTATATTCTATTCCGTCTTGTTGTAAACCAGCAATGGTTGGTTTTACAATTCGAGTTTCAATTTTTTCTAACAAAACAGCATCTGCAAATGGCACTGGAGAAACTGCTCCCATTCCGCCGGTGTTTAATCCGGTATCTCCTTCGCCAATTCGTTTATAATCTTTAGCGGTTGGTAAAATTTTATAATTTTTACCATCTGTTAAAACAAAACAACTAAGTTCAATTCCGTCAAGAAATTCTTCAATAACAACTTTAGCACTGGCATTTCCAAATTTAGCATGAACTAACATGTTGCGTAATTCGGTTTTTGCCTCCTCTAAATCCTGAATAATCAAAACCCCTTTCCCTGCTGCTAAACCATCTGCTTTTAAAACATACGGTGGTTGTAATGTTTCTAAAAAACGACATCCTTTTTCCACCGTTTCTTTAGTAAAACTATCGTAAGCAGCTGTAGGAATTTTATGTTTGATAAGAAATTCTTTAGCAAATTCTTTACTTCCTTCTAGTTGTGCTCCAACTTTGGATGGCCCAATAACTGGAATGTGATTTAAAGCAACATCTTTCAGGAAGAAATCGTAAATCCCTAATACTAAAGGATCTTCAGGCCCAACAACAATCATATCTACTTTTTCTTGAAGCGCGAAAGTTTTTAGAGCATCAAAATCTAATATGTTTAAGGATGCATTAGTAGCAATAGCGGCAGTTCCAGCATTTCCAGGGGCTACAAATAATTTAGAGCATCTAGAACTTTGCTGCATTTTCCATGCCAAAGCATGTTCTCTTCCGCCAGAACCAAGTAGTAAAATTGTCATTGTGTTGTGTGAGTTTGTTTTGCAAAAATATAGTATTCATAATTACTAAATTTCAAATTTGTATTGTATTTTGTATTTTTTATATAAATTTGTTAAAATTTAAAACTTTAATTATGAAAAAATTATTACTTATCATTTGCTTAATTGCTTCGTTTTCATCTGTTTTTGCTCAATCTTGGGTTACCCAAGCATCCAGTTTTTCTAATCCTTCGAGAGGAATTAATAATTTGCAAATTATTGATGCAAATACTGTATGGGGTTTAGCATATGATGGAACAGCAACTGCTTCAAATGTTCAAGAATTTACTCTTACAACCAATGGTGGGACAACTTGGACACCCGGAGTAATTAATGTTGGAAATACTGCATTAAGTATCGGAAATCTTTGTGCTATTAGCGCAACTACTGCTTGGGTATCAGCTTTTGATTCCACTGCTGGATTAGGCAGTATTTGGAAAACTACAGATTCTGGTGCAACTTGGGCTCAACAAAATATTGGAGCATTTTCAACGGCAGCCTCTTCATGGATTGATGGAGTTCATTTTTTTGATGCTAATAATGGTTTAGCATTTGGTGACCCTGTAGGGACATCATTTGAAATTTATAAAACAAATGATGGTGGCGCTACTTGGACGGCCATAACTAGCCCTGCTACTGTTACAAATGAATATGGATATGCAGGTAATTTTGCTTATGCAGGTAATTCTTTTTGGTTTACAACCAGCGCAGGAAAAATATATAGAACTACTGATATGGGAGCAACCTGGACAAAATTAGCTTCTCCTCTAGCCGATTTTGGAGCACAAGTAACTACAAATAATATTGGAAATATTTACTTTAGCGACAATAATACTGGTATAATTTTGGGGTCAAAAAATTATGTAGCTGCAACTGCAACAACTGCATCAACAGGAACTTTTAAAATTTATACTACTACAAATGGAGGCTCAAGTTGGTCTACAGGAGTAGCTTACACAGGGTTTAGAAACATGTGTTATATTCCTGGAACAACTAAAATTATTGCTACTTCTGCTTTAACTACAACAACAACCAGCGATGGGTCTTCTTATAGTAATGATAATGGTGTGACTTGGACAACAATAGATACAGGAATACAACGCCTTTCTCCAGCATTTTTAAATGCAACTACAGGTTGGTGTGGAGGGTTTAATTCAGATCCGTTTACTGGAGGGGTTTTTAAATTTAGTGGAAACTTAATCAATCCTACTTTTGACGGAAATAAAAGTTTTAATATCTCTCCTAACCCTGCTAATGCTTTAGTTTCTATTTCTTCAACATTAGTGGATTCTTACAAATTAAAAGTAGCTGATTTGACTGGTAAAATAATTATTGAGAAAGAAATGAATGGGGTTCAAAATACTTTAGATATTTCAGCATTAACTTCTGGAATGTATTTCTTTACTTTCACTTCTGATAATAAATCAGAAACAACAAAAATAATTAAAAATTAATTCTAAATAAATAGTATTTTTAAGGGCTGACAATTGTTGGCCCTTTTTTATTTAACCAATGATTTCAATTTTCAATTTATCGCTGCAATTGAATGGCTTCCCAATAAAGGAGGGTCTTGCTGATTTTGAAAAAATACAAGCAATTCCAGAAGCCCATTTTGAAAATTATGTTATTCAAAAAAGAAAAGATATTGTTGATTTTCATTTAAAAAACAATAAATCATATCTTAATTTTGTTGGAAATCCAGAGTTTAAAAATTGGGATGCCCTTCCAATAATGACTAAAAAAGATCTTCAAAAACCTTTAGCGGAGAGACTTTCAGATGGATTTTCTGTAAAAAATGTTTACATCAACAAAACATCCGGTTCTAGCGGAGATCCTTTTGTTTTTGCTAAAGATAAATATTGTCATGCCTTAACTTGGTCTACAATATTTAACCGATTTGGTTGGTTTGGAATGGATTTTAATTCTTCTCTACAAGCTCGATTTTATGGAATTCCTTTGGATTTTATCGGAAATACTAAAGAACGTATCAAGGATTTTTTAAGTCACCGGTACCGATTTCCAATATTTGATTTATCGGATGCTTTTTTGGAAACCGTGTTGGTGAAATTTCAAAATAAAAAGTTTGATTACATCAATGGCTATACTTCTTCGATAGTTTTATTTGCCAAATTTCTTCGGAAAAAAAACCTTGTTTTAACTTCGATTTGTCCTAGTTTAAAATGTTGTGTGGTAACCTCGGAAATGTTATTTGAAGAAGATAAAATTTTGATGAAAAAACAATTTGGAGTTCCAATCATCAATGAATATGGCGCTTCTGAATTGGATATAATAGCTTTTCAAAACACCAATAACGAATGGCAAGTAAATTCAGAAACGTTATTTGTAGAAATTTTAGATGAATACAATAACATTTTACCTTACGGAAAAGAAGGTCGAATTGTGATTACTTCTTTATACAATAAAGCCCATCCATTTATTCGATACGATATTGGTGATATTGGTATTTTAGATGAAAAAAGCAGTATTAAAACCCCAATTTTAAAAAAATTAATAGGAAGAACCAACGATGTTGCCCTTATGCCTAGTGGGAAAAAATCGCCGGGATTAACCTTTTATTATATAACCAAAAGCATAATAGAAGACGACGGAAATATAAAAGAATTTGTTATAAAACAAACCAAAATCGATACTTTTGAATTAGAATATGTTAGTGAAGTAGTATTAACTAATAGCCAAATTCAAAATATAGAAAAGGCAATTACTACTTATTTAGAAAGTGATTTAAATTTTATATTTATTAGAAAAGAAAAATTAAAACGAAGTAAAAATGGCAAGTTGAAGCAATTTGTTTCACTTGTAAAATAAATATATGAAAATAACCTTAATAGCAGGCGCAAGACCTAATTTTATTAAAATTGCTCCAATTATCCAAGCAATTAAAAAAAAGCAAAGGGAAGGTGCAGATGTATCCTATAGACTGGTGCATACTGGTCAACATTACGATAACAATCTTAGTGCTACTTTTTTTGAAGAATTGAAAATTCCGCATCCAAATACAAATTTGGAAGTAAAAAGTGGTTCGCAATCCGAGCAAACTGCTGCCATAATGGTAGCATTTGAAAAAGAATTAATTGAAAATCCGTGTGATTTGGTTTTAGTTGTTGGCGATGTTAATTCGACTATGGCTTGTGCTATTGTGGCAAAAAAAAGGAATATAAAAGTTGCTCATGTAGAAGCCGGAATTCGTTCTGGCGACTTAACAATGCCGGAAGAAATCAACCGAATTGTAACCGACAGCATTACCGATTATTTCTTCACCACCTCAACTTGGGCTACCAAAAATTTATTGAAATATGGTGCCGAACAAGATGCAATTCACTTTGTTGGAAACGTAATGATTGATACTTTATATCAAAATTTAGATAGGATTTCTGCTCCTAATTTTTGGAAGGATTTTAGTTTAGAAATGGGCAATTATATCATTTTGACCTTGCACAGGCCATCTAATGTAGATGAAGAAAAATTGCTGTTAAAATTACTTCAAGGTATCGATAAGATGGTTGGAGATAAGAAAATAATCTTCCCTATTCATCCTAGAACCAAAGCAATTTTAGGAGAAACTAATCTAAATTTGAATACTATTGTTTTCGTAGAACCACAGGGCTATTTGAATTTTATGTATTTGATAAAAAATAGTTTTGCAGTTATTACGGATTCTGGAGGCATTTCAGAGGAAACAACGGTTTTGGGAATCCCTTGTTTTACGATGCGAACCACTACCGAAAGACCCGAAACAATAGAAATTGGAACCAATAGATTAGTAGGGAATTCCATTGAAGTTTTAACTTTAGAATTTACAAAATTTCTACAAAATGGTTTGTCTAAGAGAGGAATCCCAGAGCTTTGGGACGGAAAAGCTTCCGAACGAATTATTGCTATTTTGCTAAATAAAAAAAACTAACACGAATTTCACTAATATATGAAATAATTAATTTTTGAGGATTTGTGTGAATTCGTGAAATTTGTGTATAAATAAAATGAAAGAAATACTAATCATATCCAATTATTATCCTCCAGAAAAAGGTGCTGCGGCCAATAGAATTGAGCAGTTGGCTTTGAAATTGAGTGAAAATAATTACAAAGTTTTCGTGCTTTGCCCTTTAGGAAATTATCCTAAAGGTGAATTATTTACCGAATATAAAGGGAAGTTTTCAGTCACTGAAAACCGAGATGGAATAACTGTTAAAAGGTTGTGGATTTATCCTAGTGTAAGCAAAAATATTTTGGTTAGATTGATTTCGGTTTTGTCATTTTCCTTGAGTTTGTTTTTTTATTTATTATTAAAAAAAACACCACATAAAGTGATGGTTCAATCTCCACCTTTGTTACTTTCTTTTATTTCTGTTATTATTCTTTCGCTAAAAAAGAAAAAATTAATTATAAATATTTCTGATTTATGGCCCTTGGCAGCAATCGAATTAAATGCCTTGAAAAAAGATTCCTTTTCGTATAAATTCTCCTTGTTTATGGAGCAATTTATTTATAAAAAAGCAACGCTACTATTAGGACAATCTAACGAAATTATTACTCATATTCATTCATTTTTTCCTGAAAAGAGCTGCTATTTATATCGCAATTTTCCCAATCATAAAGTTGCTAAAATGGAATTAATAGTCACAGAAAAACAGCCGATAAAACTATTTTATGCTGGTCTTCTAGGAATTGCACAAGGTGTTTTAGAATTGTGTCAAAAAATTGATTTAGAAGGATTGAATTTAGAATTGCATGTATTTGGTGATGGAGTCGAAAAAAATCAAATAGAAGCTTTAATTTCATCTGAAAAGAAAAAGAAAATCTTCTTTCATGATATGATAAATCGCGATGATTTACATAAAAAACTAAAATCTTATGATATTGCCATAGTCCCACTCAAAGTGCGCATTTATGGTTCGGTCCCCTCCAAGATTTTTGAATATGGTTCATTAGGATTCCCTATTCTTTATTTTGGAGGTGGCGAAGGCGAAACTATTGTGGAAGAAAACCATTTGGGCTGGGTAGCTACCGTTGGAGATTATACAGAATTGAATACTAAACTTAAAACTATTTCCGAATATTCTAAATTGGATATAGAAAAGTTGAAGGAAAGTGTTTGGAAAACCTGTAATTCTATTTTTGATTTAGACAAACAAATGAAGCATCTATTAAACGAAAATGTTTTTTAGTAAGCTTTATCTTCGCCCTTGTATATATTTATAACCGTTTGCACAATAATTTTAATATCTAGTATTAACGACCAATTTTCAATATAAAAGACATCATATTTAATCCGATTTGTCATTTCTTCATCACTTTCAATTTCTCCTCTAAATCCTTTTACTTGAGCTAATCCGGTTATTCCTGGCTTTACATAATGCCGAACCATATATTTTTTAATTCGATTTCCATAGGCTTTATTTTGTGACCAAAGATGTGGTCTTGGCCCAACTACTGACATGTCACCTAGCAATACATTTAAGAATTGTGGTAATTCATCAATACTTGTTTTTCGCATGAACTTGCCAATTTTAGTTACTCTTGGGTCATTTTTTGACGCTTCCTTTTCGGTAGTTTCGTTCATTTTCATTGAACGAAATTTATAACAAAAAAATTCTTTCTCATCTAGTCCTGGCCTTCCTTGTTTGAAGAAAATAGATCCTTTAGACTCCAATTTTATTAAAATTGCCAAAAATGGAACTAGCCAAGATAATAGTCCAACAATAACAATTAAAGCGAAAACTATGTCGAAAATTCGTTTAAAAATTTTGGTAGATGGTTCGTGTAATATGGTTTTCTTTAAGGATAAAACCGGAAACATTTCATAGTAATCTATTCTTAAGTTTTTAGAAAATATTTCTTTAGAATCTGGGATAAATTTTATCACTTTCTTGTTTTCATCTGCAAAATCAACTAAATCTTTTAATTTTTCATTAGAAAGTTCGTTAAGTGAACAGTATATTTCATCTACCTCATTATCAATCACAAAAGATTTAAGGTCTTCTATTTTTCCTAATATTTCTAGATGGGTTTTTTTATTAGAAAAATATCCCAAGAAGCGATACCCATAATCATTCCTATCTTCAAAAAGCTGTTTTAGACGAATGGCTTCTGGGGTGTATCCAACAATTACAGCGTTTCGGTAATTGCTTCCCGTAATAATTCTATATTTTTTTAAATAATAAAATAAAAGTATTTTAAATATTGTGATTAATACAAAACTTAAAAACACAAAATTAACAATAGCTTTCCCACTAAAAATGGATTGCTTTGAAAAAGGAAAAAAAGCAATAATTACAAGCAAAAATAATACGCTTTGTTTTACTAATTTAGTAGCAATTTCTACGGGAGTTGTGAATCTAAAAATTTCGTAAAATTTAATAAAATAAGCTATTAATCCCCAAGTGATTGTTTGATATGAAATGTAGTGTATCTTATTTAAATTAAAATCCTTCAAAAAAAACATACACAAAGTTGATATAACTAATAAGTCAAAAAGTATACTTATTGGTCTAATGTATTTAGAATAACTATGTGATTGAGCTGTCGTCATACTAGTGAATAAATCCCGTAAAGTCTTTGTGTTCCTCTTTTAATAGTTCTTCTGTAGACAGGGATTTAAAATAATCGTAGGTGATTTTCATGCCTTCTTCTCTAGACACTTTTGCTTCCCAACCCAGAATATTTTTTGCTTTAGTTGTATCGGGTTGTCGTTGTAATGGATCATTAATTGGCAATGGGTGATAAACAACTTTTTGTTTTGTTCCTGTTAATTTAATGATTTCCTCGGCAAAATCTTTAATGGTAATTTCGTCTGGATTTCCAATATTTACAGGCAATGAATAATCGGAATGTAGTAATCTGAAAATTCCTTCTACTTGATCGTCAATATAGCAAAAAGAACGGGTTTGCATACCATCGCCAAAAATGGTTAAATCTTCACCACGTAAAGCCTGCCCTATAAAAGCGGGAATAACACGACCATCATTGAGTCGCATTCTTGGACCATAAGTATTGAAAATTCTGACAATTCTAGTTTCTAATCCATGAAACGTATGATAAGCCATAGTTATTGATTCTTGAAAACGCTTAGCTTCGTCATAAACACCTCTTGGTCCTATAGTATTTACGTTTCCATAATATTCTTCGGTTTGTGGATGTACTAAAGGGTCTCCGTAAATTTCGGAAGTAGATGCAATTAATATTCTGGCGTTTTTAACTCGTGCCAAACCTAATAAATTATGTGTTCCTAAAGAACCAACCTTTAACGTTTGAATTGGAATTTTTAAATAATCAATTGGGCTTGCGGGAGATGCAAAATGAAGTATATAATCTAATTTTCCTGGAACAAAAACAAATTTTGTAATATCGTGATGGTAAAACTCAAAATGTTCTAATTTAAATAAATGTGCAATATTTTTTAAATCTCCTGTAATGAGATTGTCCATTCCTATTACATGATAACCTTCTGCAATAAAACGATCACAAAGATGCGAACCTAAAAATCCAGCAGCACCCGTTATTAAAATTCTTTTCATTTTTTCTATCTAGATATATTCAAACGTGAAAATTGTATTTATATTATACAAATATTAACTTTTTATTTATATATAAAATTTTTATTGTCGCGTTATAGTAGGTTATTCATTTATAGCTTGCAATGGCTTAGATTATGAATAAAAACACAATACATTATTATCAAAAAAACACTCTTTACATACACAGCAAAGATTCTGTAAAAATAAACTTAACATTAGAATAGCAAAAGAAATTAGAACAAAATTTTTAAATTTTAGTGCGTTTGTTTAAAGTAATTAAAAACATTGTTCTAAAACTTGAAAATTAAGACGACCTACTTGACAATGAATAATTATATTTGAAGTGTTCTTTTATTTGTTTTGAATGAATTATATTTTCCTTCAACGAAATCTTTAATTTCTTTTTCAAATCTTTCTTTTGAAAATTTTAAAGCCTGTTCTCTTATTTCTTTATGATTAAAAGTAATTTTCTCAAAATCTTGTATAGTTTATTTAGGACTAGTTATCATTTTTTAATTTATTTTGATTTTAGTTTTAACTATTTAAAATTCTTTCTATACAAACATACTAATTTACATTATTAAACTGTGAATGAATTTTGTTCAAAAAAGTTTAAACAAATTTATTTAATTTAGTATTTAAAAAAATAAATATTTGTATTTTTATAATCAATTAAATTTCCATATATTTTGAGAGTTGTTCACGTTGTTGAGGCATTAGCTGGAGGAGTTACCACTTACTTCAAAGATTTATCAAACTTTTTTGGCGCTGTAGAAAATTCTAAAGGAATTGAAACAACAATTATATATAGCGACAATAGAAAAGAAGTGGATTCCGAAAAAGTTGAAAATGAATTTTCACATGGTGTTGATTTTGTTAAAATAAATATGGTGCGAGAGTTTTCGGTTGTTAATGACTTTATATCAACACTAAAATTGATAAAAACTCTAAAAAAAATTAAACCAGATATTGTCCACCTTCATTCTTCTAAGGCTGGGGTTGTTGGAAGAATTGCATGCTTTTTTGTTTTTAATAAAAAAATAAAAATATACTACACTCCACACGGTTATTCCTTTATAAGAACTGATATTTCAAGCTTTTCAAAAAAAATATATTGGTTTATAGAAAAAAACATTCAATTTATCTTTGGCGGCACAACAATAGCCTGTGGTGACACCGAATATAAAATTGCAAAAAAAATTGGTAAATCTATTTTAAATAGAAATGGCATTTCAGTAAATGAAATAAATCAATATTACAATAAACCCGAAAATGATGTGTTAACGATAGGAATTGTGGCAAGAATTACTAATGCGAGAAACCCTGTTTTGTTTAATAATATTGCTTTACGCTATCCTCATTATAATTTTATATGGATTGGAGATGGAGAATTAAACTATAAACTTAATGCTCCAAATATTAAAATCACTGGCTGGTTTATGGATACTAAAAGCGTGTTAATAGAACTAAATAATATTGACATCTACCTTCAAACATCACTTTGGGAAGGCCTGCCAATTGCCGTATTAGAGGCTATGGCTTTAAAAAAACCGGTTATCGCAACTAATGTAATAGGAAATAAAGATGCCGTTCTTAATAATGAAACTGGTTTTTTATTTAATTCGATCGAAGAATTAGACAACTATTTTCTTTTTCTTTCAGAAGAAAAAAACAGAATTATATTTGGAGAAAAAGCTTTAGAACGATGTTACGCGTTCTTTGACAAAAACAAAAATTTTAGTTCATTATCTAGTATCTATATCAATGGTCTTTAAATAAAAGGTTGTAAATATTGTAATCCAAAAAGCGCTGAAAACAATTCCATCAAAACGAATAAGAAAATCATCAGTTAGGTTGGATGCAAAAAATAAAAAGGAAAAGCTACAAATAATGACATTTTTTGTCTTTATTCCTAGGTAAAACATATTCAAAAAATAAAGTGTTATGGACAATAAACCTAAAATACCAAATTTTAAAAAAGCATCTAAAAATTGATTGTGAACAGGTAATTTATGACGCTCTAAAAAAAATTGATTTGTTTGTTTATAATACTTGAATAATTGTGGTTTCCCATCGGACGCACCAACACCAAAAGGTAAGTTCTTAAAGGATAATTCTATTGTAGATTTCCAAATAGATAATCGAGTTACAAAAGAATTATATACTTGTCCTTCTGGATCTTTTAGTTCATCTAGTTTTCCTATTTTATCCATATGTGCAAACGTAACTTCCTTATATTTTTTTATCATATATGGATTCTCTTTTACATAAATATTGATAATGCCAAAAAACATAATTAGTAATAATCCACAAAGCCCAACAAGTTTTAACGTATTTATTTTCTTTCTAATTTCAAAAAAAATAATCATCAATATTCCTATTAAGGCATTGAATAACGCTAACTTTGAATTAATATATATTACTAAGAAAATAGACGTAATAAATAATAAAAAATTTGATATAAAAACAATTATATTGTTGTCTTTAATCTTATAAAAAATAAAATAAAAATTACAAATAGCTACAAATGCCATGTGCATATTCAAGGCCGGCCCGTGCATTCCGACAAAATTGGCAAAAGAATAACCGAGTTCCCATATATCAATACCTTTAGAATATTTGGTAAGATACATTACATCTGTTTTTATGTAAAAAATATAAAATACAAAAACAATTAGAGTTGTAAAAATTCTATAAAAATTAGCAATTTTAATAAAACTAATTCTTTTATAGTTGCCTATTACAAATAAAGGAAAGACTATAAGTGCTGTACTTTTTTCTAAAGATTTTAATCCCAATACAAAGGAGTCGTTGTTCCAAAACAAAACTAATTCAACAATTAAAGGAAGTGCTATAAAAAGTGAAATAAATAATGCTTTTTTATTGAACTCTAACTTTTTATAGTTTAATAAACAGAAAGCAGAATACAAAATGATAAACCAAGTACATGGCTTTCTGAAAATTAATGTAATTGAAATTAAAACAATAAAAACATTAATTATTTTGACGTATATCTTTTCTGAAATATTCATAATAAAAAATAAAATAAACTAATGGGAAAAACCCAATTTTATGCCTTGTAGCTGTCCCTAAATCTGGTTCGAATAATCCTTGTACAATATAATATGAAAACAATATGATGATTGTCCAAAGCTCAAATTTATATTTTTCTCTATCTTTTAAACACCGCGAAAATCGTACAAGTAAAATATAAAACAATAACAATTGCCAAACGATAAAAGCAACAATTTGTGGTGATAATAGATGTTTTATTCCCTCAACAACAGGAATATTTACAGCTATAAATCCATTGAAAATACCTATTGTTTCACCATACCATGAACCTGTTGCTACTGGTGATACTATCATTGAATTAGCGTCTTTTGAGTTTTTCCTTTCAGTATTCAAACCTTCCCTGGTGCTTTCAGACATATATTTTCCTTTTACGAACCCATGACTAATTGAAATAAAAACAGCAATCAAAATTCCAAAGAATAAAGTTGAAAATATTTTTCTTTTAAACTTAATTTGTGAAATAAAATTAATTCCAACTGCTATAATTGGTATTAAAGCATAATAAGATCTAAAAACACCAAATAATGCTACTAAAAACAATGCTAAAAAAATCTTACTCTTATCGGATTTTTTAGTGCTGTTAAAAATAAACGGAATTAAGGATATATACAAAAAGGTAATAAACTCTTTTGAAGGCATTGAAACAAAAATAGCCAACATAAAAAACCCAATGTAAACTATAATGTTTTTTACTGTTAGTTTGTGAAAATTTGGAGGGATACCTATTTTATATAAAATATAAACTAAAATAGGGTATTGAATTAATGCAATAATTGGAAAAGGCAAATGCCTTAAAAGCGTAACTTTATAAAACAATATGCCTAAAGGATAACTTCCTATAAAACCTATTTCATGATGTTTATCAAAAATTAATGTCTTGGTATCACTAAAATATTTGTCGGGTAAAACAAAATAAGCTAAACAAGAGATTATTAAGTTTATACCAAACATCATTAAAAAAACAGCTGTGTTTTTCTTTATAGTACCTTTCATTTTATTTTGTTGATCTTACTAATTCAAATAGTTGTTTTGTTATTTGTGCCCAAGATAAAACTTCTTTTTTTTGTTTAAGTTTAAACTTTATTTTGTTTTGCAAATCTACATTATTAATTATGCTTAAGATTCCTTCTTTTAAAGATTCTTTATTGGGAGATACCCAGATTGCCTCATCATTTTCTAGTTGCTCTTTAAAGCCTCCTACATTGGTGCACACCATTGGTAATTCTGCATTAATTGCCAATGCAATAACTCCGGACTGAGAACCTTCTAAGTATGGTAAAATTAAAACATCTGCCCAACTTAATAATTCACCAATTTCTTGATCAGATAAATAATTATCTTGAATTTCAATTTTTGGATGATTTCCATAATTTATATTATAAATACTTTTTCCTGCAATTATTAATTTATCTATAGATTCGGATATTTCTGAAACAGATTCTATTAGTAACTCTACACCTTTATATTTACTTATTCTTCCTAAAAAAAGTAAATTTTTAGAACCTGTTTGATCTTTTCTTTTTATAAATTTATTTTCAATTAATCCATGTGGAATAACATGAATCTTGTTTTTATATTGAAATTTTTTAATAATTAATTGTTTAACAAATTCTGTTAAAACAATAAGTTCGTCAGCACTTTTAATTTCAAATTTATTTAAAAAACTTAACAATTTCCCATTTTCACCATCGTGTAAAATACCATCGTGAGCTGTAATTACCACCTTTCTTTTTAATATTTTAAAAAACAATATAAATGGTAAATCCCAAAAATGCATGTATGGTAAATATAAAACATCGTATTCTTTATAGAGTTTGGGAATAAGTGAAACAAACTTAAATGGTAGATAAAATAATGTTCTTAATAAAAATTCTTTCTTGTTTTTATAAGTATTTATAGCTATTTCTCCTAGTGAATTTATAGTATAATCGCTCTGTTTTGAAACAATAAAATCTCTTTCTTGAATGTTTGAATTTTCTATAATATACTTAGCATAAAGCGGTAAACTATTTGTTCTACCTATTGAAAGTATTAATGTTTTTCTCATTTTAGCTTAAAAATATTCTGATTTTATCTTTTCTATAAACGATAATAGCTACTGTTATGTTCCAGAAAAACAAACTAATTACAAACGAAATTGCAGCGCCTACCATTCCATAAATAGGAATTAAAAAAAAGTTAGAAAAAAAGTTTATGCCTACAGCAATCAATAAAATATTTTGAAATATTTTTTGTCTACCTGTCATATTCAAATAAATCGGTGAAGAACCAAACATAGAACAAATTGCCTGACCAAACATCAAAATTATTAATGGATATTGTGCTTGATTATAATTTTTTCCAAATACTGACAAAATAAAGTCTGAAAAAACACAAATGAAAATAGTTATTGGAAATGTAAATAAAAAAATAAGTCTTGACGTTTTTTTAATAATTTCTTTTAATTCTACAATTTTGTTACTTGAATAATACTCTGCAATTTTTGTTGAAACTGTTATATTTATAGAAATTATAATCATTGCAAGAATTGTCATAAGTTTGATAGCTGTAGAATAATAAGCTACAGTTTCATTTCCAAAATGTTTTTTCAATAACATTATATCAAAACTAATAAGAAGAAAAAAAGCCATACCACTAATTGCCATTGGATATGATTTAACGATTATTTCTTTGTGAGAATACCTTAATTTTTCGTTTTCTGATTCATTCTTTATTTTTTTATTAAAAATTGAAATAATCATTATTAAAGAAATAATAGCTAAAAAAACAAATCCAATCAGGAAAGTATCCACTAAATAATATTCTTTATGAATATTTAATAAAAATACAGCTCCTATAATAACAGACAAATATTTTAATGTGTTTCGAAATAATTCTGCGATATATATTTTATCTAATGCTCTAAATACTTCTGTATTTAAAGTTGTTAAACCAAAGAAAAACAAACAAGAAGTGGCCTTAAATAAAATTGGAAAAATTAACACATCATTAAAAAAATCATTTATAAGTTTATCTCCTATAATAAATAAAGCGCCTAATGAAAGTAATGATGTTATTAAAAGTAAAGTAACTTTTTTTAGATATATATTTTTTAAATCTACAGTACTTCCTTTTCCTTTAATTATTCCAGCGAAATATAAAATCGACTGTTCTGTTCCTAATAAACATATCGTTCCTACAACAAGAAGATAGGTTCTAATAAAATCATATTGACCAATAATTTTTGGGCTGTAATTTCGTGTTAAAAACAATGTAAATCCAAATAGTGTTATAATACCTATAACCCTTAATAACATCGTTTTAATACTTTGCATTACAAAAGTATTTTTTTTTACTTTATAATAAATTATTTGTGCTTTTTTTATCACTATACAATTTAGATTAATTATCTATTTTCTCATTTCCTGTAAAAAGACCACCATCATATTTTCCATTTACCATTGTTTTCCAATTCCAAATTTCTTGATTTATTTTTACTTCTATTCTATACTTTGGATTATTTTGTTTTAATAATTCAAATGCTTTTTCATTTGCTGGAAACTTAAATTTGCTTTTTTGTACAAATAACTTCTCTCCATTTTTGTCAACTATTATGCGATTATCATACAATTTGAATAGCTCATCAAAAGTTAAAAATTCTTTTTGTGGTATTTCTATTTCTTCCAGATTTTCCTTTCCTGTAAAAAGGCCACCGTCATACTTAGAGTTTACCATTGTTTTCCAATTCCACAATACTTTGTCAACGCTAACTTCATTTTTAAATTTTGGGTTTCTCTTTTTATAATTATCAACTGCTTTAGTGTCTGATGGAAACTTAAATTTAAAGTTTTGTGCCAGCAATAATTGTTTATTTTTATCCACAATCAATCTATTATTATACTTTCTAAAAAACTCCTGATAAAAATCATCACCATTCAATTTATCTTCAAGTTTATTATTAGCAATTGCTTCTTTTATTTTATCCTTCTCATACCTATTATTACTCTCCTCCACAATATTTTTATCCAATTCTACTTCATCGGGTGGATAAATATCTTCTTTGGTTTTTATTCGTTCGTCGCCTCGCCAAACAAAACCTCGGAGTTTTCGGGCATTTTCGGGTAGGTCTTTTTCAGGGTAAATATCACCATCTACGGTGTCGAAAAAAGTAATGGTATCCACTTTACTCTTGTCGTCCATAATCATGTTTATACGACTACTTACGTTTTTATTGATGCCTATTAGTTCGTTTTTATCGTTTCGCATGTAATATACTACTTCAGTATTTTTTACAATATCGGTTTCATAGAGTTTATTGTCTTTGAATTTTCCATAGAGATTGATCCCTTTTACTTGGTTGTAACCTGTTCCAATGGTATCTTTGGATATAATAAATGCATTTTTCAACACTTTTAGCGAGTCGAGTTTTTCGGTTTTGTTGTTTCCAATTAAGTGCATTACATCTCCTGTTAATTGATTTTCAAAGTTCCAAAGAATGGGCTTTCCAATAAGTTGTGTTAATTGCCTTTTTTGACTAGAATGAATAGAATCACACTTGCCGCTCATATCTTTTGTAAAAAACCTAACTTCTTTAAATCCTCTAATGATTCTTTCGCCAACTTTTCCAGTTACGATTATTCTTTTAGCGTGAATAAACATTGAATCTTTTTCTGCTAAAGTTCTTATAGAAGCATGTTTGGTGATATAAAGGGAGTCTTTTTGTTTATAAATTTCTCCATAATGTCCTTTAATTATGGCTTTGTTTATGGAGTCGGTAATTTTTACATTGTTAGTTCCCGATGCAAATTCTATTTTTCTGTCGTAATATAAACTATCGCCTTCAATCAATCTATCTTTATATTTTATGGATGATTTTCTTAAAAAGTGGCCTGTGTTTTTTTTGCTGTTATAGACGCCGTTTTCTGTATAAATAAATGTTTCTTTGCCTTTTATGGTTGATGGACCATATAAATAGGAAGTTCCTTGCTGTGTTTTATAGTCTAAATGGTTTGATTTTATTATATATTCTGGATTGGTTAACACTACGGAAGATAAAAATTGGTATTTTTTTTCTTTTACATAATATCTTCCTGCTTTGCTTTTTAAGGTGTTGTTTTTATTAACGATAGTTCCATTAGAATTAAAATACGCTTCTTGGGTGTTTCTATCGAAATGAATAGTATCGGTTGTCATTGTAGATTCTGGAGAATGCATTACTACATTACCGGTTGCATAAGCTTTTTTAACATTTCCGTTATACTCGGCATATTTACTATTTAAATACAAAGTATCTCCTTGCACCATTTCTACATTTCCAAAAGCTTTTATGTAATTTTCATCTTTAAAATAATAGGCTTTATTACAGGTCATTACTATGCCATCATGTCTAACTCTAACATTTCCGGTTAGCAGTGTTGCATTGGGCATTTCTATTTCATTAATGTCGCCATAATCAGCACTTTCAATAACAATCTTGTTTGCCTTTTGACTAAAAGCAAAAGCAAAATTAAGTAGAAGAAGTACTATTAAAATAATATGTTTTTTCAAGAAAAATAATTTTAATGCTTTAAAATGATAAACGTAGGGGTTTTAATATAGCTACAAAAAAAAATTATAGAGAATTTAACTAGTATCTGTTGAAATTATTGCGTTTTAATTAAACTGTCTTCCCATGGATTAATTTGCAAACCAAAAATCTTCTTTATTTTACTTTTGTCCAATACACTGTAGGAAGGTCTTTTTGCAGGAGTTGGATATTGGGATGTCAAAATAGGATTTAAATTTATTGTAATGTTATTTTCTTTAAATATTTTCTTGGCAAAATCATACCAACTACATTGGCCTTCGTTAGAAAAGTTGTAAATCCCGAAAAGGTTATAGGTTGTAGGTTGTAGGTTGTAGGTTTTGGTTAGCATTGTAATTAATGCTTCCGCTAAATCTACTGCGTTGGTAGGTGTGCCCAATTGATCGCTTACAACCGATAGACTGTCTCTTTCGGATGCCAATCGTAACATGGTTTTCATAAAATTATTTCCAAATTGCGAATACACCCAGGAGGTTCTTATGATAAAATGCTGCTCTAACGTTTCTTGAATTGCTTTTTCTCCGTCTAGTTTTGTTTGTCCGTAAACTCCTGTTGGATTTGGGGTGTCTTCTTCTGTATAAGGTTTAGTGTTGTTTCCATCAAAAACAAAATCAGTAGACACATGAAGTAATGTGGCATTGGTTTCTTTACAAAAATCGGCAAGATTTTTTGCTCCTACTACATTAATTAAATATGCTTGTTCTTTTTCGCCTTCTGCTTTATCTACTGCAGTATAAGCAGCAGCATTAATACAAAAATTGGGTTTGTATTTATAAAAAACTTCTTTACAACTTTCCTTTTTAGTAATATCTAAATCAGAAGAAGAACAAAAAACAAAATCTATTTTCGGATAATTTCCAGAAACAAATTGAATTGCTTGTCCTAATTGTCCGTTTGAACCTGCTACTAAAACTACCATACTTTTTTAGCATTTTCTAGGGTTGGTAAAGCTTGGTCTTTATCTGAAATGAGCAATTCAGAAGTTGGAAATTGCCAATCTATATTTAAAGTTGGATCGTTATAAATTAATCCGCCCTCACTATCTTTATTATAAAAATTATCGCATTTATAAAAGAACGTTGCCGTGTTACTCAATACTAAAAACCCGTGAGCAAATCCTCTTGGAATAAAGAATTGCGTTTGATTTTCACCTGAAAGTACTACCGAAACATATTGCCCATAAGTACTAGAACCTGGACGAATATCGACAGCAATATCTAAAACTTCTCCTTGTAAAACCCGAACCAACTTTGCTTGAGCGTGTTCTCCTGTTTGGTAATGCAATCCGCGCAAAACCCCTTTGGAAGAAAAAGATTGGTTGTCTTGAACAAAATGTACTTGTCTTCCTATTCCTTTTTGAAAGGTGTTTGCGTTGAAATTTTCCATGAAATACCCTCTGTCATCTTGGATAATTTTGGGCTCTATAATAAAACATCCTTCTAGTTTGGTGGGTATAAACTTCATATAGAAACTAAATAATACTGTTATTCGTTAGATATATCTACTAATTGAGTGCCATAACCACTTTTTAATAATGGTTCTGCAAGTGCTTTAAGTTGAGCATTATCAATAAAACCCATTCTAAAAGCAGCTTCTTCTATTGAACCAATTTTTAATCCTTGACGCTCTTCTATAACTTGAACAAATTGTGATGCTTGCATTAAAGAATTAAACGTTCCTGTATCAAACCAAGCGGTTCCACGATCTAAAATACTAACTTTAAGCTTGCCTCTTCGCAAATATTCTTTATTAACATCCGTAATTTCTATTTCTCCTCGATGACTTGGTTTTATATTGGAAGCAATATCTACAACATCATTATCATAAAAATATATTCCTGGAACAGCATAATTAGATTTTGGCTCTGCTGGTTTTTCTTCAATAGAAAGCACTTTGCCTTGTTTGTCAAAATCTACTACACCATAACGTTCTGGATCGTGCACGTGGTAAGCATAAATAATTCCACCATCTGGATCGTTGTTGGCTTGAAGTAAATCGGCTAAACCAGTTCCGTAAAAAATATTATCTCCTAAAACTAAGGCAACCTTATCCTTACCTATAAATTCTTTTCCAATAATAAATGCTTCTGCAAGTCCGTTCGGATTTTCTTGTACTTCATATTCAAATCGGCAACCATATTTTGTTCCGTCACCAAGTAAGGTTCTAAAAAGGTGTAAATCGTGGGGTGTAGAAATAATTAGTATTTCTTTAATTCCGGCCCACATTAAGGTTGCTAATGGATAATAAATCATTGGTTTATTATAAATTGGCATCAATTGTTTACTAACAGCTATTGTTAAAGGATGCAATCTAGTGCCTGATCCTCCTGCTAAAATAATTCCTTTCATTAGCTTTGCTTTAATTTTTGTAATTGACTTCTGTAAAAAGTCATAAAAATTCTAATAAGAATGAATAAAAATATAAATAATATTGGCAAAATTAGTTTCATTTTTCCGTTTGTGCCTCTGGTATTTTTTATATTTGTAATGGTGCTAATATCTTTAATAAAAGAATCTATTTTAATTAATTCTATTTTTTGAGAAGCAATTTCAGTAATTAATTTATTCTTTAAATCAAACAAACCATTTATTTGATTGTTTTCATTATTATAAACTAAATTAGAGCTTCTTTCATTACTGCCTACACTTTTAGAAATTTGACCAATTAATGTGTCTAATTGCATAATTTCTTGCTCGTTTTTATCCATTTTGTTCAAAATATTCGCCTTTGAGATATAAGAAACCTTATTCAAATATTCATTTTTATTCAACCATTTTAATAATGGTTTTATAACATTTTCTTCAGAAATTTGATTGTTGGTTACTATCTGTATAGAATGAAATGGATAGTTTTTACTTGTTAATTTATCTTTTATTACTTTATTAATATCCGAACTTTCTGCTAATAACTTAACTAACTCGAAATTTTGAGTGTTTTGAGCACTTGCGGCAGAAGTTGAATTATTAACAAAGTTATAAATATCAATTATTGGTTCTATTTTAACTTGACCAATATTTTGATAATTTTTCATTCCAATGCTTTTGAAAAATTGGGTATCATTTTCACTTAATTTAGAAGTGAACAAATCCATTTTAGAGTATAAGTAGTCTGTTCCACCATCAATTGGAGAAACTATTATTTCACTTGTATAACTTGTTTTACTTGTATCTAATAAATATCCTAATCCTGCTCCAAGAATAACTAATCCAATAATAATTAAACTATTCTTTTTAATAAATAGGATTCCTTTAAAAATAGAAAAAGCAATGTTGCTGAAAAAATTGCTTATTTTTTGAAATAATATTCCTAAATCTATTTCCTCTGGAATAGTATCGTTTTCTCTATTGTTACTCATCTTAAATTTATTTTATGTTAAAAATTTGTTCTAATATCTTAATGGTTATTAAATATGTTGGTTTTACGCCAGTAGTTCCAAGTCCTCCAGATGCTAGAGTGCTTCCGGTTTCTAAAGGATTATCTGAGGCATAGTATGCATATCGCACTTTTACATTTGGGTTAATGCTTTTTCTAATTTTGGAAGCGCTTTGGATGGCTTTTTGATAATAAGACCCTTCCATTTCAAGTCCGATTGCTCCCCAAGTAGATTCATGGAAAAATTTCAATAAATCTTTATTTTGCAAAGACGTTCCTAAAACGGTAACCATTGGTCCTGCAAAAACTGGAATGTCATTTCCGTCGAACATTTTAGCAGTTAGTTCATTTTCAAAGGAATAATTATCGGCTGTTCCTTCGTTTATGTGTGCATTCGGTATCATAATATCGCCTTTTCCTCCTTGAAGAATACCTGCTTTTCCCATTATGGAAACCGATTCTACATTAACAAAAAGTGTGTTTTTGTCTTTTTTAAATGGTTTCAATAATTCATCAATAGTTTCATATGCTTGTTCTCCAAAGGCATAATCCATTACAATAATAACTGGGTTTTCTCCTTTTATTTGTGCTTTTGGAAAACTAGATTTTGCCCAATCAATTTTAGCCGTATCAAATATTTGAACGTCAATATTAGTCCCTGATTGGTCTGGCAAGGAAATCATTCCGTTTTGCAAAGCAAAGGCTTCAACCTTATTTCGCAATTCTTTATTTCCAGAAGCGCTTAAATCTTCATAAATATTATATTCCGATTTTCCTTTATATTTTGCTCCTAAAACAGGAGTTGCAAAAATAGAATTCATCACCGAGTGCATGTTGGCACTAATTACGTGAATAGGTCTATCTAGTAAATTATTTTCGCTTAAAACCTCTTTGATGTTGGTTGCCCATATCTCACCATGAATGTGGTGCCCAAGTCTTTCTCTTAAAATAGGGCTAAAGGTGATGGTTCTTTTATTGTTTTCTAATGCTTCTTCAATTGCTAATTTTCCTAACCAATATATTACATGTAAAAATCGGTCTGGTTTTTCGGTGGTTCCAAAAGCATCGTAAATATCTAAAACTTCCGAAAAACTTCTTCCCAATACATTTGAAGTATGGGATATTGCTTTTTCTTTTTCAATTTGGGTAAGCTTCTTGGTTTGTAAAGCTGCTTGTTCTAATTTCAACCAATCTCGAGTGACTTCATTACTTTCGTCTAATAATACGCGGTCTTTAATTTTATGGGATTCAATAAATATAAAGGTTAAATGGGTTAAAATATCATAAATGTCAGATCGCCCACGAGTGATTTCCACATTCATTTGTTCTTCATCTATTCGGTAACAATTTCTTCTTCTTTTTGGAGGAATTATTGCTTGAAAATGCGATTTTGAATATCCTTCATCCGAAGTTAGGTTGATATAACGACATTCTTCAATTCCTATCGGAAGTCTTTCTATAACATAGAGTAAACCACTAAGTTCTACTTTTTCTTCGGCAATACTGCCATAAATTTCTGGTCGAAGCGCTAATAATGCTTCTCGTAAAGTTTCTCCAGAAACACCCATTGGTTTATAAAAACCTCTGTTGAATAAATGCCTCATGGTAATGTACAATCGTTCGATAGCCGCCGACGATTCTTGCGCTCTAGAACGCGAAATGTTTTTGATTTCTTTCATTTGTTTTTATTATCTAACTCGCAAATATAGGCATTTCTAGTTTAATTGGTTAGAATAAGGTTTATTGCCGGTTCGTATACCATTCTCTTGATTGGAATTTTGGCGGTATCGTACTGAATTTCTTTGTTCCATTTTCCGCCAGAAAAGGTAAAAAGAAAATCTCTCTCCTCTAAATTATATAACACCAATGGCGAATAGGATTTTTTGGCAGAAGTAACATTGGTATTGTAATTAGTAACCGTAGTTTCCAATTTATTTTTCTCGATAATTAGTTTTTCAAAGCCTACAAAAAGTCCTTTTTTTGGCATACGCAAATTAAAGTCGGATACATTAAAAATGTTTTTCACTACTCCGTTAGGAACCGTAACTACAAAGTCTTTGGTTAGTAATTCCTCACCTGGAAAGCCATTGGCATCTACACTATAAAAATGAATTTTAACCGTAGCAGCCTCTATTTTACTATCGGTTTCTACGGTAACTTGCTTGATGAATTTAGATTTTTTATATTTTATAAAATAAGGGAAATACTTCACATCAATTCTTGGACCATTATCAAATGCTTGGTAAATGGCATTTTTACTTTTGCCTATTTCAATTATTTTGCTTTCTAATTTTTTCAAAATTACCACATCTTCCAGTTGGTAGGATTTTGAGGCCAACTTCACTACCTGTGTTTGGGATGCTTTTAGGGTTTTCTTTTCAAATCCCAATGCCGAAAAAATCAAATTTTTATTTGGATTGGTATTGATACTAAACTCTCCATTTTCTTCAGTGCTTGCGCCAATGTTTTCGTTTTCTACCCAAATGTTAGCATACGGAATTGGTTTCCCGGTAATGCTGTCTTTAACGATACCTTTTATTTGGGCGGAAAGTAAATTAGTGAATACTAATAATAGCGTGAATGTAATTTTCATTTCTTGTTTAAAGTTTACTAAATAGCCCTGATGCAAGGGAAAAGCCTCGCTTTTTAGCGAGCTTTGGAAAGGCAGCAGGAATTGCCATTATCGAAAATGCCCTAGCCATTCGCTTCTAATTTTATTTGTTATTTATAGCTAACAGGTTAATTGATCTGCAATTTTACGATCATTGGATAATCGTGGTAATTTATTTTGCCCGCCTAATTTACCTATGGATTTCATGTATTCTTGAAATCCGTTTTTGGAAACTTTGGTGATTTTTACCGTTTGTAAAACTTTTCCTACGATTAAATCGTCGTAATATACATTTTGTTTGCGCATAGCATTGTCAATGTCTAACGCAAATTCTTCTAAATTATTGGGTTCATTTTCAAATTCTATAAACCATTCGTGGTAAGGCAATCCGGTTTCGGGGGCAATTTGTGGTGCCACCGTAAATTCATTCACTCGAATAGTGGTGTCGATCATGGCTTCTTGTAATGCGTTCTCGACTTCTTTGCCAATAACGTGCTCGCCAAAAGCCGAAATGTAGTGCTTGATTCTACCCGAAACAATAACCCGATAGGGCTTCAAACTGGTAAATTGCACCGTATCGCCAATGTTGTAGGCCCAAAGACCGGCATTGGTAGAAATTATTAAAACGTAATTGACATTTAATTCTACTTCGCCAATGGTATAACGTTTGGGGTTTGGGGTGAAAAACTCGTCGGACTTTACAAATTCATAGAAAATTCCAGAATTTAAAAGCAGTAACATTCCTTTCTCTTTTTGGGAATCTTGGTAGGCAAAAAATCCTTCGGAAGCAGGAAATAATTCAATGGCATCTACTTTTCGGCCAATAAGATTTTCAAATTTGGCGCGATACGGTTCATAATTTACTCCGCCATAGATAAACAAATTAAAGTTTTTGAAGATTTCTCCAACCGGCTTCCCTTCTTTTTGTTGTAATTTTTCAAAATACATTTGTACCCAAGACGGAATCCCCGAAATCACGGCCATATCTTCGTGAATGGTTTCTTGTATAACGGCATCGACCTTGGTTTCCCAGTCTTCAATGCAATTGGTTTGCCAACTCGGTAAGCGATTTTTTTGCAAATATTTAGGAACAAAATGGGCTACAATTCCGGAAAGTCTCCCGATTTGGATACCGTTTTTTTCTTCTAAAATGGGACTTCCTTGCAGGAAAATCATTTTGCCGTTTACAAAATCGGATTTCCTGGTTTCGTGAATGTAATTTAAGATGGCGTTTCTAGCGGCTTGAATATGAAACGGCATCGATTCTTTAGTAAGCGGAATGTATTTGGCGCCCGAAGTGGTTCCAGAAGTTTTTGCAAAATAAATTGGTTTTCCTTTCCAAAGAACATTTTCTTCTCCATTCACTACTCGATCAACATAAGGTTTTAGCTCTTCGTAATCCCGAATTGGGACATGGTTTGCAAAATCTTCGGCGGTATATATTTCTGAAAATTGATGGTCTATTCCAAACTGCGTATTTTTCGCTTGACGGATTAAATCTTCCAAAACTTTTTGCTGGGTGGCAACAGGATTGAAAGCCCATTTTTGGGTTTTATTGTGAATTATTTTTGCAAATAGTTGGGCTGCAAGGGATTTTATTGACATTATTTTGGTTGTAAGTTGTAAAGTTTTATGTTGTAAGTTTTAACGTCAATGATTCAAACTCTATTTTCTTTTCTCTATTTTCTTTTCTCTATTTTCTTTAGCTTTCTTTTCTTCGTCGGTAACTTCTTTTCTTAGTTTTAATTCCGATTCGGTGGCGGTTAATTGCAAGTCGGGTAAAGTATCTACAGATATAGCTAAAATAGAATCTTTATTGACTTTGGCGTATTGTAAATTTCCGTTCAAAACCTTTTGGATGGATTGTAAATAGATTTCGTTTTTCTTGATAGCAAATTCTAGTGAATCGGATTTTAGAGCCAATTCGGTAGCATCTTTTTTAAGTTTTGTAGAGGTATATCCTGGGATGTACTCACGTAACGGTGTAAAAGCAATGATAAAAGTAGTCACTGTGATAATCAAAATAGCGCCGATAGATGCCACTACAAAAACATTCATTAAGGTAAGTTTGAGCGAAAATATTTCTTCAAAAGTATCTTCGTTCAAAATAACCAAACGATTCTTAGTGAAAAGTTGCTTCTTTAATTGCTCTTTTTTTAGGCGTTTATCTGACATGTTTTAGATTATCATACAAATATAGAAATTAGTTCTAAACCAAACTTGTGTTTTTGGTGTTCTTTAATGCTAAATAGTTGTTACACTAATTAAATATTTTCTACATTTGCATATTATAACTTTTAATAAGTAACATTATGAACTTTTTAACCATATTTTTAGAACTTACTCCGGGACATATTTTACTAATATTGGCGGTGGTTTTACTTCTTTTTGGAGGTAAAAAAATCCCAGAATTAATGAAAGGTTTAGGAACTGGTCTTAAAGAATTTAAAAATGCTTCTAAAGACGAGCAACCTGCAAATTCTAAAAAAGAAGAAGAAACTAAAGAATAAGTTTTTTGTTACACTGAGCGCATTTGGAGTGCTAAAAAAAGAAAATCCAAATTCTAGATTCTGTGCTTATTTTCAGATTTTAAGATTTGGATTTTTTTTATAAAATATAATCTAAGTAATTATCTTGATTGATTATTTCAAAAGTTGCATCTGAGTAAGATTTTGCAAATTCTGTTGGTATTTTGGATTTAGATTTTCCGTATTTATATTCAAATGCTGCTATTTGTTCATTTTTAACTTCTATTCTATCTATTTCTTGCCTGGTGTGTGTTCTCCAAAAATAATCTAAAACATGATTTTCTTGGTAGTTCAACTTTTTTATTCTCTCCGAATTTAGATAATTTTCCCACAACCTGCCTACATCCTCTCTCATATTCAAGGGATTAAATGAATTGATTATGGCATTTCTAATTCCGTTATCAACAAAATACCACTTTTTCATTTTAGTTATTTCATTATCTCTGTTTTTGCTAAATCCTGATACACTGTAAATTATAAATACTTTACTGAATAAATCAAGATATTTTTCTACTGTGTTTTTACTAATTTGTAAATCGCGACCAATACTTTCTAAAGATATTTCACTTCCTGTTCTAAAAGCAATAATTTGAAGCAAAGCAATAATTTTATCTCTTTTTTTTATGCCTTCAAACGCAAATATATCTCTCAATAACTGCGTGTTTACAATTTCTTTTAGATAACTTATTTTATCTTCTCTATTAATTATTTTATTCAACTCTGGATAACTTCCAAAAATCAATCTATCTTCTAGATTGTTTATGGTTTCTAAATAATTTTCTTTTTTTGAAAATTCTATTTGAGAAATTGGATATAAATTTATAGTTTTCATTCTACCCACTAATGGTTCGCCTATTTGATTATTAATTTCAAATGCCGAGGATCCTGTTACTAAAACTTTTAGATTAGGAATAGTATCAACCATTAATTTCAATTTCTTCCCAATATTAGGAATTTCTTGTGCTTCGTCTATAACTAAAAACCTTGTGTCTCCAAGTAATCTGTTAAAATTTGCAGTGCTTTGTGATTCTAATAAATTATGAGATTCAACATCGTCGCCATTTAAAAAAAGATATTTTTCATTTAAATTTTCAATGAATTTTTCAATTAACTTTGTTTTTCCTACTCGTCTTGCGCCTAAAAGCACAACAACTTTGTTGGGTTGTAATTTTTTTTGTACCAACTCTAATGCAACTCTAGTTATTTCCATAAATAAAAATATTTAAACAAATATAAATAAAATATTTAATTTCCATCATTTTGATGACGGAAATTAATAAAATTGCGTCAATACTATGACGGAAATTAATAAAACTGCGTCAATATGATTGTTTTTTGTGGTTGGAAATATTTTCAATAGATACACTATTTGGATTTATGCTTTGGAATTTTACAATACCATCGTCAACTGAATTCGTTTCCTGTCTTCATCTACCTCAACTACTTTTACTTGAACGTGTTGGTGGAGTTTCACCACTTCATTCACATCCGAAACAAAACCGGCTTTGAGTTGCGAAATATGAACCAAGCCGCTTTCTTTTACACCTATATCTACAAAACAACCAAAGGCCGTAATGTTATTTACAATTCCAGGTAAGATCATTCCGGTTCGGACGTCTTTTATAGTTTTTACATTTGGATCAAATTCAAATACTTTGGCTGCTTTTCTGGGATCTAAACCTGGTTTTTCTAATTCTTTTAAAATGTCTTTTATTCCTAATATTCCGATTGTTTCGTTTAGGTAATTTTCAGGTTTTATTAAAGCTATTTTTTCTTTATTGGCAATCAAATCATTCACGGAAATTTTTAAATCCTTTGCCATTTTTTCCACTATAGAATACGCTTCGGGATGTACTGCCGAATTGTCTAACGGGTTTTTTCCTTCTTTAATTCGGATAAATGCTGCTGCTTGTTGGTAAGCTTTATCACCTAAACGGGGTACTCTCTTTAGTTGTTTTCGATCTTCAAACGAACCTATTTCGGAGCGATAAGCTACTATATTTTCAGCGGTCTTCTCTCCTATTCCACTTACATAACTCAACAACGATTTACTAGCAGTATTAATATTTATTCCCACCGAATTCACGCAACGAACCACCACAGAATCAAGCTCTTCTTTAAGTTTCGTTTGATCTACATCGTGCTGGTACTGCCCTACTCCTATTGACTTGGCGTCAATTTTAACTAATTCTGCTAAAGGATCCGAAAGTCTTCTTCCGATAGAAACCGAACCTCTAACGGTGACGTCATAATTAGGAAATTCATCCCGCGCAATTTTACTTGCCGAATATACTGAGGCTCCTGCTTCGGAAACCACAAAAACTTGAACGGGTTTGTCAAAGGGGATTTTCTTAATAAAAAATTCGGTTTCTCTTGATGCGGTTCCATTTCCGATGGAAATTGCTTCAATATTATAAGCATTCACCATCGATTTTATTTTCTTCATTGCCATAGAAGTTTCGTTCTGTGGCTGGTGTGGATAGATGGTTTCGTTGTACAATAAATCACCTTTTTCGTCGAGGCAAACAATCTTACAACCGCTTCTAAAACCAGGATCTATAGCCAAAATTCGTTTTTCTCCCAAAGGTGGCGCTAACAATAATTGGCCTAAATTTCCGGCAAAAACATCAATCGCTTTTGCATCGGCTTTGGTTTTGGCTTCTTGTAAGGTTTCGTTGGAAATGGCTGGATGCAATAACCGTTTGTAACTGTCTTCAATGGCAAGTTGCACGTGTGAAATGGATGGACTGTTGCTGTTTTTGATAATAATTCCATCAATTAAATCGTAAGTTTCTTCAAGATCTATTTCGATTTTTACTTTTACAAAACCTTCGTTTTCTGCTCGAAGCATTGCTAATAATCTATGGGAAGGTGCTTTATTTAATGGTTCGGCCCAATCAAAATATTGAGAGAATTTTTGAGCGGCTTCTTCTTCGGCTTTCTTTTTTACAACTTTAACTTCTATAATTGCTTTTCTCGTATATAATCTTCGCAAACTTTGACGAACCGCAATATTTTCATTAATCCATTCGGCAACAATATCTCTAGCGCCTTGTAGGGCTTCGTCTTCGTTACCAATGTTTTTGTTAATATATTGGGTCGCCAAGAAATCTACATCGTCGTTTCGTTGGGATAAAATTAATTTTGCTAAAGGTTCCAATCCGTTTTCACGTGCAACGTCGGCGCGGGTTTTTTTCTTCTTTTTATAGGGTAAATACAAATCTTCAATTTCTTGTAAATCAAAACTTTTCTCAATTTTTGATTTTAATTCTGGGGATAGTTGCCCTTGTTCTTCTATAGTTTTAAGAATGCTTTCTTTGCGTTTTTCTATTTCGGCAAATTGTTTAGAAAGTTTGGCAATGTTTTCAATTTGAACCTCATCCAAATTGCCTGTTTGGTCTTTTCTATAACGAGAAATAAACGGAATAGTGCAATCTTCATTAAGCAATTTTAGAGTTGCTTCAATGTTTCTTGGGTTAGTGTTTACTTGGGCTTGAATGAAATTTATGTTGGTCATTTTAAAAAAAAATATAGGTTTAACTTTAGAATTTACGTTATAAATTCTAAATAGTTTTGTTTATTTATTACTTCAAAAGTTGCTTCTGGATACGCTTTTGCAAAAGCGGTAGGAATTTTAACTTTTCGGTTTTCATTCCATTTGAATTCAAAACCTGCCAAGTTATCGCCTTTTTCTTCCAACCAATCCAATTCTTGTTGATCGTAGGTGCGCCAAAAATAATTGTTGTTTCTTATTTTTTGGTAATGCTGTTTTTTAATTCTTTCGGAGGCTAAATAATTTTCCCAAAGTCCGCCAATGTCGTTGCGGTTTTCTATTTTATTAAAATTATTTATAATTCCGTTTCTAATGCCATTGTCGTAGAAATACCATCGTGAGGATTTTACCACCTCTTTTCGAAGATTACGGCTAAAACCTTCTACTTTAAACAAAACAAAAACTTTAGCTAGTAAGTCTAAATAATTAGCAACGGTGTTTTTGGAAATTTGCAATTGTGTTGCTAGTTCTAGTAATGAAACTTCTTGCCCGATTTGAAATGCAATTAAACGCAATAAATCATAGACTTTATTAGAGTGTTTGATGCCTTCAAAAATTAAGATATCTTTTAATAAATAGGAGTTTATAATTTCGGCAATATAATCTTCCTTGCTTTCCCAATCAACATACTGTTCAAGTTCGGGATAACTTCCGAATAGTAATCTTTGCTCTAGATTTTCAATGGTTTTCTTATAATTTTCTTTTTCTGAAAACTCTATTTGTGATAACGGAAATAAATATATGGTATTTTTTCTTCCTACTAAAGGCTCGCCTAAATTGTTGGATAGATCAAAAACTGACGATCCTGTTGCAATAATTTTTATTCCTTCAATAGAATCCACAATCAATTTCAAAATCATCCCTATATCTGGAATGTTTTGTGCTTCATCAATTACTAACAAATTTACGTTTGCCAAAAGACGTTTGTAATTACTAACCGATCGTTCTTTTAGCAAATTCACATTGTTTTTATCTTCTCCATTTAATTGCAAATACGTTTCTGTTGGGATTGACTTGAGATAATTTTTAATCAAATCCGTTTTTCCAACACGTCTAGCGCCTAATAAAATCAGTACTTTGTTTGGTAAAACTTTTTTGTGAAATTCTGCTAAAACGGCTCTTTTATAGTAATTTAACATTTCTATTTCTTTAGTATTCAAATACAAATGTAATAAAAAAATGTAAATTTGGTCGATGTGTTGACTAAATTAATGTTAATTCAGTCAGTGTGTTGACTAAATTAATGTAAATTCAGTCAATTGTTGTCGCATATTTAATCCAAATAAATTAAGTACAACTTATTTTATCTACTCTTGTTGCGTGTCTTCCACCTTCAAAATCGGTGTTTAAAAAGGTGTCAACAATTTCTATCGCTTGCGGTATTGAAGTAAAACGAGCCGGGATACTAACTACGTTAGCATTATTATGTTGACGCGCTAGCGCAGAAATTTCTTTAGTCCAACAAAGTGCAGCACGAATTCCTTTGTGTTTATTGGCGGTCATAGCAATTCCGTTTCCAGAACCACAAATTACAATTCCTAAATCGGCTTTACCAGATTCTACATCAATAGCAACTGGATGCCCAAAATCTGGGTAATCCACACCATCTAAAGTATCGGTTCCGTGATTGATAATTTTGTGCCCTTTTAAAGTTAAAAAAGCAACAATTGCTTTTTTATAATCTGATCCTGTGTGGTCGTTTCCGATGGAGATTTTCATAGTATTTTTTGTTCTAGTTGTGGAAACAAATTTAATCAAACTTATTAGTAAATCGATTTCAATTTGGTAAAAATATAACTACTTGATTTACTTATATAAAGCCTTTTTAACTTCTAAGAAATATTTATAAGTAATTAGTTATTATTGCTTTATATTTAATTCAAATGTTAAAATTTTGAATTGTTAATAGTGTTTTACAATTCGTTGATATTCAGATAACTTTAAATTAATAACTATTGTTGATAACTTAAGATAGAAAATAAAAAGTTTTTGGTGCTTGTATTAGAATAATTTGTAATCCAAAAATGGATTGGAAAAATCTAATTTAGTTTGGTGTTTTTTTATAAAAGTTATCCATATTAAAAAGTACTTTTTCAACATAAATCAACAACTAAAGTTATTTACAAAAACTATATTTTTTCACTTATTAACAACTGTTTATTACTTTTAAAATTTGACTCTAAATGAATGCTTTAACATATTAAAATTATGTTAATAAACCAGTATAAAAAAGTATAAAAAAGTATAACCATAAAATCAAGGAAATAAAATTAAAGTTATTATACAAATTAACAAGCTATAATAACCACCAAAAATGAATTTAAATTTAAAATTTCTTTTTATTGTTTTTAATAGATGTTGAAAACTTTCAAATTTATTATAGAATAAAAAGAACAGATTCCTACGGAATGACAAAATGGTATTCTATACAATTTCTAAATTTGTATTCAAGTTATTTAAAATTTCTTGAACTATTTTAAAATCTTTAGGATGTACTTTTAATTGAATTCCGCCATAAGCGTAACTTGCTAATGGATTAACCGAAGCTAAATTTTCATTTTGAAATAAATACGGAATTCCTTCATTATCTAAAATAGACTTTAAAACCAGTATTTCATGAGGAAAATTAAAGATAGCAATAGTTTTAAATTCTACCATTTTTATTAATTTATATTTTAATCAAATTTAAACTAAACTTTACTAATTCGACACCTTCTTAATTTTTTATAAAAGTTATTTTTTATATAAATCTTAAACTTAATTCTATAATCTTAATACTTCTTCGTAATTTTAAACCTTATTAGAAAAAGATTATGAGTAAAACACCAAAAAAATTTGGAAAAAAAGAGAAGACTTTCTCTGAAAAAATATTAAAAATACTATCAAAACAAGCCAATAAACCTTTCAATTATAAACAAATATGTGCTGTTCTTGAATTAACCGATACTAAAAGCAGAAACGAAATCATTAAAGATTTAAAAATACTTGCTGCTCAAAAAGTAATTATTGAAAGCGATCCTGGAAATTATTTAGTGAAAGCAGTAAGTCAAGATTACTACGAAGGTACTATTGACATGACTTCTAGAAGAACCGCTTATTTCATTTGTCCTGATTTTGAAACCGATGTTTTTATTCCTACCAATAATTTAAACCACGCTCTAGATAAAGATAAAGTTAGAGTTTATGTTTACAATCGTCGTAAAGGAAAAAAACCAGAAGGTGAAGTTATAGAAATTTTAGAAAGAGCCAAATCTGAATTTGTTGGAGTTATTGATATTCAAAAGAATTTTGCTTTTGTATCTACAGCCAATGCTAAAATGTATACCGATATTTTTATTTCGAAAGATAAATACAACGGAGCAGAACAAGGCGATGTGGTGGTTGTAAAAATTGAAGATTGGCCTAAAAAAGCCGATTCACCTTTTGGAACCATACTAAAAGTTTTAGGAAAACCAGGTGAACACAATACTGAAATTCATGCTATCCTTGCCGAATATGGCTTACCGTATGATTTTCCTGTAGAAGTAGAAGTATTTGCGCAAAAAATAGATACTGCTATTCATCTGGAAGAAATTGCAAAACGTCGCGACATGCGAGATACCTTAACGTACACCATTGATCCTAAAGATGCTAAAGATTTTGATGATGCTTTATCGTTTAAAAAATTAGAAAACGGAAATTTTGAAATTGGAATTCACATTGCCGATGTTTCGCATTATTTACAAGAAGGAACCATCTTAGATGATGAAGCCTATAATAGAGGAACTTCAGTTTATTTAGTAGATAGAGTTGTTCCAATGTTACCTGAAGTATTATCTAATTTTGCTTGTTCGCTTCGTCCTAATGAAGAAAAATATACCTTTTCTGCCATTTTCGAAATAGATAACAAAGCAACTGTTTTAAACCAATGGTTTGGAAGAACAGTTATAAATTCCGACCAACGATTTTCGTATGAAGAAGCGCAGGTTATTATCGAAACTAAATCGAATAAAATTCCAGCAGATGTTTCGTTAACTGGTTCTGATTTTACTGCTTCCGATGCAATTACTGAAGCAACATTGAAATTAGATGAATTAGCAAAAATTCTTAGAAGAAATAGAATGAATAATGGCGCAATATCGTTTGATAAAGTAGAAGTTAAATTCAATTTAGATAAAAACGGAGAACCAGAAGGTGTTTACTTTAAAGTATCTAAAGATGCCAATCATTTGATAGAAGAATTCATGCTTTTAGCCAATAGAAAAGTTGCAGAATACATTGGAAAACAAAAGAAAACCTTCATTTATAGAATTCACGATGAACCAAATGAAGATAAGTTATTTGCCATGCAGGCTTTGATTTCTAAATTTGGATACAAAATAGATTTACGCGATAAAAAAGATATTTCTAAATCGTTAAATCAATTAATGTCAGACGTTAACGGAAAGAAAGAGCAAAATCTTATTGATACGTTAGCCATTAGAACCATGAATAAAGCTAAATATTCTACAGAAAATATTGGTCATTATGGTTTAGCTTTTGATTACTATAGCCATTTTACTTCACCAATTAGACGTTATCCGGATGTTATGGTACATCGTTTACTGCAATATTATTTGGATGGCGGAAAAAGCGCTGATGCCGAAGTTTATGAAGAAAAATGCGTGCATTCGTCCAATATGGAAAGCTTAGCAACTAATGCTGAACGCGATTCTATTAAATATATGCAAATTAAATACATGCAAGATCATAAAGATCAAGAATTCCTTGGAGTTATTTCGGGTGTTACCGAATGGGGAATTTATGTAGAAATTGTAGAAAATAAATGCGAAGGAATGTGTAGAATACGAGAAATTAAAGACGATTATTACACTTTTGACGAAAAACAATATGCTTTAGTTGGAGAAATTTCTAAACAATTATTACAATTAGGCGACGAAGTTTACGTTAAAGTTAAGAATGCCGATTTAGTTAAAAAACAATTAGATTTTACTTTTTTAAGAAAAAACGACTAGTATGAAAAAAACACTTTATAGTTTATTATTTATTAGTTCTATAGCCTTTTCGCAAACCGAGAAAAATGTTGGTGATTTTAATAAAGTAACCGCTTTTGACCAAATAGATGTTACCTTAATTCCTGGAAAAGAGAATAAGGTTCTACTTACTGGAAGTGGTTCAGAAGAAGTAGAGATAGTTAATAAGAATGGCGAGCTAAAAATCAGAATGCCTCTAACTAGATTATTAGAAGGAGACAATGTTTCGGCAACGGTTTATTATAAAAAAATTGATGCTGTTGAAGCCAATGAAGGTTCAAGAATAGCAAGTGAATCGGTATTTACTACAACTTCATTTGATATAAAAGCCAAAGAAGGTTCAGAAATAAAAATTAGTCTTTATGTAGATAAATTAACCGCTAGAGTAGCTAATGGATCTAAAATTCAACTTTCGGGAACGGCTAAAAATCAAGAAGTTTTAGTGAATTCTGGCGGTATTTATGAAGCCGAAAAACTAGTTACTAATCAAACGATTATAACGGTTAATGCAGGAGGAGAATCAGATGTTTACGCTACTGATTTAGTGGAGGCAAAAGTTCGTGCAGGAGGAGATATTATTATTTACGGAAAGCCAAAACAAATCAACCAAAAGATAGTTGCAGGAGGCACCATTAAAGAAGCAAATTAGATTTTATTTTAGTTTTTAATTTATAAATGCTAATTTGCAGAATAATTTTTGTTAAAAAATAAATATGTTACAAGATATTGCCGCTGCTATTATCCCTGGTTTTATTTTAAGTTTTATGATCGGTCCAGTATTCTTTGTATTACTGGAAACTAGTGTGGTTAAAGGTTTTAAAGCAGCAATTGTCTTTGATTTAGGCGTAGTTCTTGCAGACATAATATTTATTTTAATTGCTTATTTTAGTAGTTATCGATTGATTCAAACTATTAAAGATGATCCTGCTTTATTTATTTTTGGTGGATTAGTAATGCTAACTTATGGTATCATTACCCTCATAAAAAACAAAAAAACAGAGAAAAATATTCACGAAGAAGACCCAACAGAATTAGCTAAAAACAACTATTTTTCTTTATTTATTAAAGGCTTTTTCTTAAATTTTATTAATGTAGGTGTACTAGGATATTGGTTGTTAATTTTAATTACAATAGGTCCAAGATTAAAATTAGATCCAACAAGAATGTTTACTTTTTTAGCTACCATGGTAGTTACTTATTTCATTACCGATATTTTCAAAATACTTGCCGCTAAACAATTACGAACTAAATTAAACCCTAAAAACATTCTCCTTATTAAGAAATTTATAAGTATTGTTTTGGTAATTTCGGGAGTATTTATTTTGTCACAGGCTTTCCTTCCTAAAGACAAACAAATAGTTACTAAAGCAGCCGAGGATATAGAAAACAACAGATAAAATTTTTCACTTTCTTTTTTACCTAGTTCTTTATTTCAATAACATTAATATTTAAATGTGATTTCTATGGAATGACAGCTTTTAGGAGAGATATTCTATATAATTCTAATATAACTTACATTGCTTTTTTCTAAAAAATAACGATAAAATCCTCAAGTTTCCTTGAAGGTTTCAGAGTCATCGTCTGGATTCGAATACAACTTTAATCCATTTTTTTAAAAATTTAAAACAAAAAAACCCTCAAGTTTCCTTGAAGGTTTCAGAGTCATCGTTCGGATTCGAATATAACTTTAATCCATTTTTTCTAAAAATTTAAAATAAAAATCCTCTCGATTGAGAGGATTTTAAGAAGAGGCATCGTCCGGATTCGAACCGGAGTAGGAGCTTTTGCAGAGCCCAGCCTAGCCGCTCGGCCACGACGCCAATTATTTATTGGATTGCAAATATAATATAAAAAATCCAAAATGCAAATTCCAAATTCCATTTAGAAAAATATACTTTTTAAAGTTGGAATTTGGATTTTACAAGATTGGAATTTTTAAGTTCTATACTCTTCCATTTCAATAGTAACCGCTTCAACATCACCACCAATAGGCGGATTTAGTTTAGAAACACCAAGGATAATTCGGGAAACTGAAGGTATTTCTTTAAAGATTCGCACGATAATTCTATTGGCAACATGTTCCAATAATTTAGATCGAATGTCCATTTCGTTAACCACAATCTGATTTAAAAGCACATAATCTACCGTATCTTTTATATCATCCGATAGCGAAGATTTACGTAAATCGGTTTTAATTTCAAGATCTACTCGGTAGTCTGATCCAATTTTTCCTTCTTCTTCCAAGCATCCGTGAAAGGAAAAAGCTCTTATATTTTGTAATTTAATTGTTCCCATATCTTTAAGTATTCAGCGTTCAGTTATTAGTATTCAGTAAAAAAAGTAAATAAAACCACATCTATTATCTATTCGTCTATTATCTATCGTCTAAATTTTTATCTTTGCTAAAATTACAAAATAATTATGTCAACCGAAGAAAAATCACTTCATTTTATAGAACAAATCATAGAAGACAGTTTAGCAAGCGGTTTATCTAAAGATAAATTGCGCTTTCGTTTTCCGCCCGAACCCAATGGTTATTTGCATATTGGTCACGCTAAATCTATTTGTTTGAATTTCGGACTAGGATTACGCTACAATGCGCCAGTAAATTTGCGTTTTGATGATACCAATCCGGCTAAAGAAGAGCAAGAATATGTAGATGCTATCAAAGAAGATTTACTTTGGTTAGGCTTCAATTGGGCTGATGAACGCTATGCTTCTGATTATTTCCAACAGTTATACGATTGGGCTGTGTTGATGATTAAAAACGGAAAAGCATATGTAGATTCTCAATCGTCAGAAGATATGGCAGCACAAAAAGGAACACCAACCCAACCTGGAGTGGATGGTCCTTATAGAAACCGTTCCGTTGTAGAGAATTTGACTTTATTTGAAGCGATGAAAAACGGTGATTTTCCAGAAGGAACTCACGTTTTGAGAGCAAAAATTGACATGACTTCTAAGAATATGTTGATGCGGGATCCTATAATGTACCGAGTATTGCACCGCCATCATCATCGCACAGGAAACGATTGGAAGATCTATCCAATGTATGATTATGCTCATGGCGAAAGCGATTATATCGAACAAATTTCGCACTCTATTTGCACTCTAGAATTTGTAATGCACCGCGAATTATACAATTGGTTTTTAGATCAAATTTATGATGACACAAAAGTGCGTCCAAACCAATACGAATTTGCTCGTTTGAACTTGAATTACACCGTAATGAGCAAACGAAAATTATTACAATTAGTTCAAGAAAATATTGTAAACGGTTGGGACGATCCTAGAATGCCTACTATTTCTGGTTTACGTCGTCGTGGTTATACCGCAAAATCGATTCGAAATTTCTGTGAAACGATAGGAGTTGCTAAACGTGAAAACGTAATTGACGTTTCGCTTTTAGAGTTTTGTTTACGCGAAGATTTAAACAAAACAGCACCAAGAGTTATGGCTGTTTTAGATCCGGTGAAGTTGGTAATTACCAATTATCCTGAAGGAAAAGAAGAGTGGTTGGAAGCCGAAAACAACCAAGAAGATGAAACTGCTGGTTTTAGAAAAGTGCCATTTTCTCGTGAATTATACATTGAAAGAGAAGACTTTTTGGAAGTTGCTCCTGCAAAATTTTTTAGATTAAGTATCGGAAACGAAGTGCGTCTTAAAAACGGATACATAATTAAAGGAGAATCGGTTACTAAAGATTCTAATGGTGTTATTACCGAAATTCAAGTAACTTATGATGAAGATTCTCGCTCTGGAAGCGGAAGTGAAGCCAGTCAAAGAAAAGTGGCTGGAACCTTGCATTGGGTTTCTATTTCGCATGCCATTGAAGCCGAAGTTCGACTTTATGATAGATTGTTTATTGACGAAGCACCCGATTCGCACAAGGAGAAAAACTTCTTAGATTTTATGAATAAATCTTCGTTAGAAATCGTGAAAGGATTTGTAGAACCAAGCCTTGCGGTTGTAAAGGCTAATGATAAATTTCAGTTCCAAAGATTGGGTTATTTTAATGTAGATAAAGATGCAACTGCTTCTAAATTAGTCTTTAACAAAACCGTTGGATTAAAAGATGCTTGGGAAGAAAAAGGCAAAAAAGAAGAAAATTTATTGATGAATACCTTAAAGGAAATCAATAAATACGTAAAAGAAAAAGACGAAGCCGCTGCCGAAATCATTCTAAAACCAATTGTAGACAACATAAAAAGTATTGATAATTATAGTTTAATCATTAATACAATTGTAAAAAACATCAAGAACGATAATAATGCTTTATTGTTTGCTAATTTGATTTTGAAATATTCAGATAAAGTTGCTTCTAAAGATATTGAAACGGAACCATTAACAAAATTATATTCCATGTCTTTAAAAAGTCAATTGGTTTCAGTTAGAATTTTAGTTTTGGAAAATTTAAAAGAAGATGCTGAGAATTTGAATAATTTTCAAAGTCAACTTTGCGAATTAAAAAATTCTGAAAAAAACAAAACAGTTTTAGAATTATTGAAAACAATCTAATTGTATCAAAATAGATTTTATAAATGAAAAACTCACCTATCCGTGGGTTTTTCTTATTATTAACAAAACCTATTGTCATTTATTTTAGATAGAAATTATCAATCAAAATTGGCTTTCACAGATTGATTTTAATTAAATTTTATTAATTCAATATAAAAAATCAGGTCTTCTAAATTTCGGTTGATTAATTAGCTTTAAAATTAGTTTTACTCCTTTAACGTCATATTAACATTGCGGCGTTATTTTTTTTGTAACTTTATTATTATTAAATAAAAAATTATGTCAAGTAAAACAAGTAGCAGTGTAGTTGCCCTTTTGGCAGGAGCCGCAATAGGAGCGGGGTTGGGAATTTTATTTGCACCCGATAAAGGATCTAAAACAAGAGAAAAAATAAAAGACGGTTTGGATGACTTCAAAAATCAAGCGCGAAACAAATGGGAAACTTTGGAAGAAGACACTAAAGAAAATTTTTCTAGAACCAAAGACGATTTGAAAGAAACAGTTGAAAATTTACTTTCGGATACTAGCTATAAAGCCGAAGAAGCAATTTCTTTTTTGGAAGAAAAATTAGCCGATCTTAAAAGAGAAAACGCCAAATTACAGAAATAATGGCATTTGAAGAACTAAAAGAAAACACCCAAGCCATTCAGGAAAACACCAAGGCTTACATAGAAAGCAGTATTGCTTACTATAAACTTTGGGGTTTTAAGGTAGCTATGAAATCGACTACTTTGATGCTCAAGTTTTTCTTGATTTCAATATGTTTGATGATTGCCTTACTTTTTATTTCCATTGCCGGTTCGCTGGCAATTGGCAATTTGTTGAATAGTTATGCTTTGGGTTTTTTAATTGTAGCAGGAATTTATGTAGCATTGGCATTCCTTTTATTTTTAGTAAAAGATAAAATTGTAGAAGGTCCAATTCTTAAAAAATTCTCCGAAATATTTTTTAACGACTAATTATGGAAACCAAAAAATATTCGTCTTATAAACAAATCGAAGAAGAATTAGAAATTCTGAAATTAGAAAGGGAAATCTATTACCAAAAAACGCTTTTTAGTATAGATAAAACGAAAGAAAGTATTCTTCCTTCTAATTCGTTTTCATTTTTAGGAAATATCTACCAAAAGTTTTTTATGGGCACTTATGGAACAATCTTTAAGATTGTAATTCCGTATGTAGTTAATTGGTATATTAACAGAAAAAGAGGCTATTAAGCCTCTTTTTTTGTCTTGTATATAAACTTATACTTCTTCTGTTGGATTAGAAGTATCCGATGGATTGTAATCAATTGCAGTGTTATCTGATTTTTTCACTCGTTTAGGTTGTTTTTTCATTTGCTCTCCAATAATATTGGAAGCCGTGAAACTAGTTACCATGCTGTTCAACATATCACTTGCCGCTTGAGGTGAATTAGGCAATAAAATCAAATTCGAATTAGTATCGGCACCAATTGCTTGAAGAGTATCATAGTGTTGTGTAATCACGATTAATGCCGAAGCCTCTTGTGAGTTAATACCAACATTGTTTAATACTTCTACACTTTCTACCAATCCGCGAGCAATTTCTCTACGTTGATCGGCAATACCTTGACCTTGTAATTTTTTACTTTCGGCTTCGGCTTTTGCTTTAGCAACAATTCTAATGCGTTGTGCTTCACTTTCAAACATGGCAGCCGTTTTTTCTCTATCGGCAGCATTAATTCTATTCATGGCATTTTTTACTTGAATATCTGGATCAATATCAGTAACCAATGTATTGATGATATCGTAACCATAAGTCATCATAGCTTCGTTTAATTCGCGTTTTACGCCAATAGCAATATCGTCTTTTCTTTCAAAAACATCATCCAAAATTAACTTCGGAACTTCTGCACGAACCACATCAAACACATAAGCCGTAATTTGATCGTGCGGATATTCTAATTTATAAAAAGCCTCATAAACGTGTTCTTGAATAACTTTAAACTGAACGGAAACTTTCATTTTAATAAAAACGTTGTCTTTCGTTTTAGTTTCAATCATGACGTCCAATTGCTGAATTCGCAAGTTAACACGACCTGCAATTCGATCAATTATAGGGATTTTTAGTTGCAAACCTGAATTTCTAATGCTTTCAAATTTTCCAAAACGTTCAATAACAACAGCACTTTGCTGTTTTACAGTAAAAAAAGAAGAAAATAAAATAATAAGCCCGAAGACTAATAAAAAAATAAGTAAAGGTCCCATATAATTTAATTAAGGATTAGTATTGATTATACGTTAGCTGTCAACAAAAGTTACAATATTAATTAACAGAGACTCCTTTTTATTATAAACTAGCGATTGCTTTTTCTAATCGTTTGATGGTTTCTTCTTTTCCTATAACTTCAATAATATCAAATAGGTGAGGACCCTTTAAAGCGCCAACCAAACTTAATCTAAAAGGTTGCATTACTTTTCCCATTCCAATTTCGTTTTTATTCATCCAATCTTTTACAATCGTTTCGATGTTTATAGAATTGAAATCTCCAATATTTTCTAAAACCGAAATCAATTGTTGCATCAAATTTGGCGTTTCTTCTTTCCAATTTTTAGATGCTTTTTCGTCATACGATGTTGGAGCAACGAAGAAATAATCGGATAATTCCCAAAATTCAGAAACAAAATTGGCACGTTCTTTTATTAAAGAAACTATTTTTAGTACATCAAGAGAAGTTGCAATTCCTTTCTCAACTAAAATAGGAGCGAAGGCTTTTGTCAAACTTTCATCACTTTGTTCTTGTAAATAATGGTGATTGAACCATTTATTTTTTTCTGGATCAAATTTTGCTCCCGCTTTATGCACTCGATTCAAATCGAATTTTTCACACAATTCTTCCAAAGTAAATATCTCTTGTTCGGTTCCGTCATTCCAACCTAATAAGGCTAGGAAATTTACTACTGCCTCAGGAAAAAACCCTTTTTCTCTATAGCCAGATGAAATTCCACCTTCCGTTTTCCATTCTAGAGGAAATACTGGAAACCCCATTTTATCCCCATCGCGTTTGGATAATTTTCCGTTTCCGACAGGTTTTAAAATTAATGGTAAATGAGCAAATTCTGGCGCTTCCCATCCAAAGGCTTTGTATAACAAACTATGCAACGGCATGGATGGCAACCATTCTTCCCCACGAATTACATGTGAAGTTTCCATTAAATGATCGTCTACAATATTAGCCAAATGATAGGTTGGCATGCCATCCGACTTGAATAAAACTTTATCGTCTAATAAATTAGTTTCAAATTTTATGTCGCCACGAATGATGTCCTGCAAATGCAACGTTTCATTAACTGGAGTTTTAAATCGGATAACATAATCTTCGCCAGCAGAAATTCGTTTATCGGTTTCTTCTTTAGAAATTACTAATGAAGTATCCAATTTTTCCCGATTGTGCCAGTTGTAAATGAAGGTTTTACCATCTGCTTCGTGCTGTTTTCTATGCAAATCCAAAGCTTCGGCAGTATCAAAGGCATAATAGGCCCAGCCGGAATTAATTAATTGGTCGGCATATTGTTTGTATATTTCTTTTCGTTCCGATTGACGGTAAGGACCAAATTTTTCGTTCTTTCCAACAGTTTCACTTGGGGCTATTCCTAACCATTCTAGCGCTTCCACAATATAGGCTTCGGCACCAGAAACAAAACGATTTTGATCGGTATCTTCAATTCTTAAATAGAAAACGCCATTATTTTTTTTAGCAAATAAATAATTGAATAGGGCAGTTCTAACACCACCAATATGCAAAGGTCCAGTCGGACTTGGTGCAAATCGCACACGAACTTGTTTTAACATTGTAGTAAAATTTGATGCAAAGATAATCAGAAGTTGGAAGTTAAAAGTTACATGTTGCTAGTTTAATCTTTTAAATCTTTTAAATTTTCTCTTTAATAAAGAATTAACTTTTATTCTAACTAGAAATTATTACTTTTATCGGTTATAAATAATGTATTAACAATTTTGGAAAATCAAAATCTAATTTACCATAAACTCGAACAGTTTATTAAGAAGTTTTATACAAATGAATTACTACGCGGAACTATTTTCTTCATCGGAATTGGTTTGTTGTATTTTTTATTCACACTTATTGTAGAATATTTTCTCTGGTTAAAGCCAACGGCGCGAACCATTTTATTCTGGACTTTCATTTTCGTAGAGCTTTTCTTGTTGTTGCGGTTTATTTTGTTTCCACTTTTTAAGTTGTTCAAACTTCAAAAAGGAATCAATTACGACGATGCTTCCAAAATTATCGGAAATCATTTTAGCGAAGTAGGCGATAAGCTTACCAATTTTTTACAATTATCTCAAGACACAAACACCTCCGAATTACTTTTGGCATCTATAGACCAAAAGGCAAATTCACTGCAACCGATTCCTTTTGGTAATGCCGTCAATTTTGGAACCAATAAGAAGTTTTTGCCATTGGCAATCGTTCCAATATTATTTTTTCTATTCTTTTATTTATCAGGAAATAGTGGTCTCATTTCACAAAGTTTCAATCGTGTTGTGCATTATAAAGAACAATTTTTACCACCTGCACCATTTGAATTTCAAGTTTTAAACAAAAGTTTACAAACCGAACAAAACCAAGACTTCCTTTTAAAAGTAAAAACAGTTGGAAAAGTTGTTCCAGAAAATGCTATGATCTTTATAGGTGATGAAAGTTATTTTATGGAAACTACTAAGGCGGGTGAATTTCAATTCGTGATCCCTAAACCTAAAGAAAATTTAGAGTTCCATGTGGAGGCCAATAACGTTTCGTCCAACGAATATGAATTGAATGTAGTTACCGTTCCATCTATTGCCAATTTTGAAATGGTCTTAAATTTTCCTGGATATTTAAATAAAAAAGCCGAAGTCATCAAAGGAACAGGTAATGCCGTCCTTCCAGAAGGCACTCGTGTTACTTGGAGAATGAATACTTTGGCAACTCAAAAAGTGGAATGGTTGGACGCTTCCGATAAATATCCTTTTGCTAAACAAGATAACCAATTTTTATTATCCAAAAATATCAACCAAAATACCGATTATCAAATAGTTACTTCTAATTCAAAGGTTCAGAATTATGAAAAGTTAAACTATCAAATATCTGTAGTAAAAGATCAATTTCCAACTATTGCAGTGGGTAACGCTCCAGACAGCCTTAAAATTGAAAAAAACTATCTATTAGGACAAGTTTCTGACGATTATGGGCTTTCTAAGCTACAAATAGTTTATTATCCAAAGGATAAACTTTCCAACGCTAAACACGCAACTATTGCTGTTAAACGAGATGTTTACGATCAATTTGTATTTGCTTTTCCAAGTAACCTTCCAGTAGAAGAAGGAGTTTCGTATGAATATTATTTTGAGATTTTTGATAACGATGCACTTCATAATTTTAAGAGTACAAAATCTTCTACTTTCTCTAATAGAATTGCTACCGAATCCGAAAAAGAAGATCAGATTTTACAGCAACAAAACGACAACATTAATTCGTTAGAAAAATCGCTTAAAACCCAAGACAAGCAATTGAACGAGATGGAGAAGTTGCAAAAAATGGGTAAAGAGAAAGATAATCTTGAATTTAAAGAACAACAAAAAGTCAACGACTTTTTAAACAAACAAAAACAGCAAGACGAATTGATGAAAAACTTCGCTGAGAAAATGAAGGAGAATTTGGATAAAGTTAAAACGGAAAAGAAAGACGAAGTGAAAGAACTCTTGAAAGACCGTTTGGATAAAGTAGATAAGGACATCGAACAGAATAAAAAACTTTTAGACGAACTGCAAAAGCTTAACGAAAAATTACAGAAAGAAGAGTTGTTTGATAAAATGGATAAGTTGAAACAACAAAGTAAAAACCAAACCAAAAGTTTACAACAATTGGTGGAGCTTACTAAGAAATATTATGTTGAAAAGAAAGCCGAACAAATTGCCGATAAGTTAGATAAGCTCTCAGAAAAACAAGATAAATTATCCGAAAACGAAAAGGAAAATTCTACTGATAAGCAAGAAGAAATCAATAAAGAATTTGATAAAATCCAAGAAGAATTAAAAGAATTGGATAAAGACAATAAGGAATTAAAAACGCCAGTAGAACTTCCTGATTCTGCTCCAAAAGAAAAAAGCATTGATGAGGATTTAAAGAAAGCATCCGATGAACTTAAGAAAGATTCTAAAGCAGGTGCTAAGCCAAAACAAAAGAGCGCTTCCAAGAAAATGAAGCAAATGAGTAAAGACATGCAGTCGGAAATGGAGATGGGTGAGAAAGAACAAATGGAAGAAGATGTTGCTATGTTGCGTCAAATTTTAGACAACCTTTTAGCCTATTCCTTTTCTCAAGAATCAGTGATGGGACAATTTAAAGGTTTAAAAAGAGGATCACCATCGTTTAATAAAAACCTTAAAATCCAACAAGATTTAAAGCAAGAATTCAAGCATGTTGACGATAGTTTGTTCGCGCTTTCACTTCGTAACCCTAAGATGTCCGAAGGCGTAACTACTGAAATAGGAAATGTTCAGTATAACGTTGACAAAGCAATTCAATCCTTAGCTGATGCCGATGTTTCTAAAGGCGTTTCCCACCAACAGTTTGCAACTAGTGCCTCTAATAAATTGGCGGATATGTTAGCATCCATTTTATTTAACATGCAAATCTCCATGCAAATGTCAGGTTCTGGTAAAGGAAAAGGCAAACCATCTCCTGGCAAAGGATCAGGAGGAGATTCGCAATTACCAGATATCATAAAAAAACAAGGAGAACTTGGTGATAAAATGAAAGACGGCATGAAACCAGGAAGTAAACCAGGTAAGAAGCCTGGTGATAAACCCGGAGACAACCCTGGCGACAAACCAGGAGGAGAAAAAGAAGGCGGAAAAGACGGAAAAGGAAAACAAGGGAAAGACGGAAAATCTGGATCTGGTGGTTCTGGCCAAGAAAATTCTGATGGAGAAAACGGACAAGATGGAGAAGGTGATGCTAAAGCCATCATGGAAATTTATAAAGAACAGCAGCAACTTCGCGAAGCCTTACAAAACGAATTAAACAAACAAGGCATCGGAGGACAAGGTCAAAACGCCTTAGAGCAAATGAAACAAGTTGAAAAGCAATTATTAAACAAAGGTTTTAATAATGATGTTTTACAAAAGATTTTAAATGTAAAATATGAAATGCTTAAATTAGAAAAAGCAGTGCAACAACAAGGAGAGGAAAAGAAACGCCAGTCGGAAACCTCCAAAAAGGAATTCTCAAATAGCTCAAACGACTTGCCTGTGCGCTTGCAAGAATATTTGAATAGCGTAGAGATTTTAAACAGACAAACCTTACCTTTGCGCTCCAATTTTAACCAGAAGGTTCAAGAATATTTTAAATAAATGATTAGTTTTAATTACGAAAATGAGTTTGTATTACCTAACGAAGAACAAATAGCAACTTGGATCTCGCAGGTTATTTTGTCCGAAAACAAGAAAGAAGGAGAAATTAACTATATTTTTTGTGACGATAAGTATTTGCTTAATTTAAACGAACAATATTTAGATCACGATACTTTAACAGACATCATTTCTTTTGATTATTCTATTGGCAATGAGATACATGGAGATATTTTTATATCAACCGAACGTGTTTTAGAAAACGCATCCGACTTTAAAGTCACTTTTGAAGAAGAACTGCAAAGAGTGCTTGTTCACGGCATCTTGCATTACTGTGGTTATAGAGATAAATCAAAAGACGACGAACAGTTAATGCGCAACAAGGAAGACGAGAAAATAAAAATGTTTCACGTGGAACATTGATTTTTTTTGAGCGAATTGTTCGGGCTTTATCAGCAATGGTAATTCCTGCCTTCATTTCAATCTTGCAAAAAAAGCAAGGATTTCCATTCAGTCAGGGCCATTAAGTATACTGTATTGAATTTTTGTAAAAGTTCCACGTGGAACATTAAATTAATGTTGTGTTTTCGTTCCCCGAACACCTAAACTAAAAACGAAATTAAAATAAATGTTTAACACATACGATGTAATTGTAGTAGGAGCAGGGCATGCGGGTTGTGAAGCCGCAGCAGCAGCGGCCAATTTGGGCTCGCAAACTTTGTTGGTTACCATGAGTTTGCAAAATATTGCCCAAATGTCGTGCAATCCTGCAATGGGCGGAATAGCCAAAGGTCAAATCGTTAGAGAAATTGATGCGCTTGGCGGGTATTCTGGAATCGTTTCCGATAAAACCGCCATCCAATTCAAGATGCTTAACAAATCTAAAGGACCTGCTATGTGGTCTCCAAGAGTGCAATCCGATAGAATGCGTTTTTCAGAAGAATGGCGTTTGATGTTAGAGCGAACCCCTAACTTAGATTTCTATCAAGAAATGGTTTCTGGTTTGATTATTAATAACGGAAAAGTGGAAGGCGTTAGAACTTCTCTTGGAATTGAAATCAAAGCCAATTCCGTTGTTTTAACTAATGGAACTTTTCTTAACGGATTAATTCACATTGGTGACAAACAATTTGGAGGAGGTCGTGCAGGCGAAAGCGCTGCTTACGGAATTACTGAAGATTTAATTAAAGTAGGTTTCGAAGCAGGAAGAATGAAAACTGGAACACCTCCTAGAGTGGATGGACGTTCTTTAGATTATTCTAAAATGAATGAAGAAGCTGGTGATGTACGCCCAGATAAGTTTTCGTATTCCGAGGAAACCAAGCCATTGGTACACCAAAGATTATGTCACATGACCTATACTTCTTTGGATGTTCATGATATATTACGAGAAGGATTTGATAGATCTCCCATGTTTAATGGCAGAATAAAATCCTTAGGGCCTCGATATTGTCCTTCCATTGAAGATAAAATTAACCGTTTCGCAGATAAAGAAAGACATCAATTATTCATAGAACCAGAAGGATGGAATACCTGTGAGGTTTATGTGAACGGCTTTTCTACTTCATTGCCAGAAGATATTCAATTTAAAGCTTTACGTTCTGTAGTTGGTTTTGAAAACGTAAAATTCTTCCGTCCTGGGTATGCAATTGAATACGATTATTTCCCGCCAACCCAATTGAAACATACCTTAGAAACTAAATTAGTAGATGGTTTGTATTTTGCTGGACAAATTAACGGGACAACAGGATATGAAGAAGCAGCATCCCAAGGCTTAATGGCTGGAATAAATGCCGCCTTGAAAGTGCAAGAAAAAGAGCCAATGATTTTGAAACGTGATGAAGCATATATTGGTGTTTTAATCGACGATTTAATCACTAAAGGAACAGAAGAGCCTTATCGTATGTTTACTTCTCGAGCAGAATATAGAACACTTTTAAGACAAGATAACGCGGATGCTAGATTAACTCCAAAAGCATTTAAATTAGGATTAGCCTCAGAGAAAAGAATGCGTAGAATGGAGCAGAAATTTGCTTCTAGTGACGCCATGGTTTCTTTTTTTAAAGAGACTAGTTTAACTGTTGCAGAGACAAATCCTATCCTTGAAAGAAAAGGAAGCGCTCCTATTGTACAAGCCGATAAAATGTTTAAAGTGTTTTCTCGTCCACAAATTGATTTAGAAGATTTCTTAAAATTCAAAAAAGTTGCCGCTTATGTTGCAGAAAATGATTTGGATAGAGAGATTCTAGAACAGGCAGAAATTCAAGTTAAGTATTCTGGTTATATTGAAAAAGAACGAAACAACGCCGATAAATTAACTCGTCTAGAAGACATGAAGATTCCGGCGGATTTTGATTACAATAAAATTAAATCGATGTCTATTGAAGCAAAACAAAAGTTAACCAAGATACAGCCAATAACTATTTCACAAGCATCAAGAATAAGCGGAGTTTCACCAAGCGACATTTCAGTATTATTAATCCACATGGGGAGATAATTCATAAAATTTAAAATCCTGAACATTTACTATAAATTTGTTCCACGTGAAACAAGCTTTGCTATTACCTATTAATAAAGACATTTTAATGAATTTATCTAACACTAAACATTTTTTAAACGTAAAAGATCATTCTGTTTCCCAAGAAACTTTCGAGTTATTGCACGACGAAGAATTAGATATGTTGATTACGCATCCACAACCATCTTTAGAAAAGCTTCCAAGTTATTATGAAAGCGTAGACTATATTTCGCATACCGATGGTAACAAATCATTATTCGAGAAAATGTATCAGTTTGTGAAAGCTATTGCATTAAAAAATAAGTTAAAACTTATCAATTCGCAATCTTCAAAAGGAAGAATTTTAGATATTGGAGCAGGAGTTGGCGACTTTTTAACCGTTGCTAAAAATGATGGTTGGGAAACCATCGGAATTGAACCTAACGACAAAGCCAAGACAATTGCTAAAAACAAAGGAGTTTCTTTTGCAGAAAGTTTATCTGAATTAGAAAGCAATTCTTTTGATGTAATCACTATGTGGCATGTTCTAGAACACGTTCCAAATTTAGAAAATCAAATTAAAGAATTGAAACGATTGGTAAAACCTTCGGGGACTGTAATTATTGCGGTTCCTAATTTCAAATCGTTCGATGCAGAATATTATGGTAAATTTTGGGCGGCATATGACATTCCAATTCATTTATGGCATTTTTCTAAAACAGCTATTAAAAAATTATTTGCTAATGAAGATTTAGAATTGAAAGAAGTGCTTCCAATGAAATTTGATAGTTTTTATGTTAGTTTATTATCCGAAAAATATAAAACTGGAAAAATGAATTTTATTAAGGCTTTTTTGATCGGATGGAAGTCCAATTGGAAAGGAAGTCAAAATTCAGAATATTCTTCCCATATTTATGTTCTAAAAAACGCTAAAAAGTAAAATAAACATCTTTTAAGGCTTAAAATCACGAAAACATAAATACGCATATCCAAAAGGAGAAGCTTTCTTAAATCGATTTATTTAAAGCTATTTTCAATAGAGAATGATTATGTTGAATTAATTAATAATAACAAATCCTTATACAAGTTAAATCAAGTCATTTTTATAACTTTTTATCTTTTCAGGTTAAATTTTTATACTTTTGGCAGATAGTAAAATTAAATACAAAATAGAATGAAAAAAGTTTTAGTAGGTATTGCAATGTTGGTTGCAATTGTTTCTTGTAACAAAACAACAGAAGCAAAAGATTTTAAAACAGCTTATATAGACACTAATAAATTATTAGAAGAATCTACCGAAGCTAAAGATATAAAAGCTAAATACGAAGCAATCGCAGAAGAAAAAGGTGCAAGATTGAAAGTGGAAGTAGACAAATTAGAAGCGGAAAAAAATGCTTTCCAATCCAATGCACAAAAAAATGGTCAGGCTTGGGCACAACAAAAATATGGTGAATTGCAACAAAGAGAGCAACAATTGCAATATACGCAACAAGGTTTGGCGCAACAAATTCAAGGGCAACATGGTGCTGAAATGGATTCTGTGGTGGTAAAATATAAAAAGATTTTCAAGAATTACGGAAAAGATAAAGGATATGATTATGTTTTTGGCACAGGTGAAGCAGCAACAGTTTTGTTTGCCAAAGACCAATACGATGTAACTAAAGATCTTATTAAAATAGTGAACGATAAATATAAAACGGAAGCTAAAAAAGAAGAAAAACCTGCTGTAAAGAAATAGCATATAATTTTTCTTAAAAAAAATCCAAATTCTAAAACAAACGTTTTGGAATTTGGATTTTTATTTGTAATTTAATTTCTATTATTTTAGATTTACTAACAACGCAAACTTATGGAAGCACTATCTGCCGAAGCAAATTATGTTTTGCAATTTATTAACCAAACTAACAAATCAGTCTTTCTAACTGGAAAAGCTGGTACAGGAAAGACTACGCTTCTTAAGGAAATCATTAAATCTACACATAAAAATACAGTTGTAGTTGCTTCAACTGGAATTGCAGCTTTAAATGCTGGTGGAGTTACCATTCATTCGATGTTTCAGTTGCCTTTTGGCGGATTTATTCCTGCCAATAATGTAGATGCTCATTTTTCCGATTCTTTAAAATTTGAAACCAAAGACACTTTACGACGTCATTTTAGAATGAGCTCTTTGAAACGTCACGTAATTCAAAACATGGAATTACTTATCATAGACGAGGTGAGTATGTTGCGTTCGGATCTAATGGATGCAATAGATTTCATGCTGCAAAGCGTGCGCAAAAAAAGAACTCCTTTTGGAGGAGTACAAGTACTTTTTATTGGCGATTTATTACAACTTCCTCCCGTAATTCGAGATGAAGAATGGCGCACTTTACGACAATACTATAAAGGAAAATTCTTCTTTCATTCGCATGTAACTCAGAATAATCCACCGCTTTATATTGAATTATCGAAGATCTTTCGTCAATCGGACGAAACATTTATTGAATTACTTAATAATCTTAGAAACAATAAAATAACATCCGAAAACATCAATTTTCTAAACCAATATGTACAACCTAATTTCGATTTAAAAGCCAATAAGGGTTACATTACTTTAACCACGCATAACGCCAAAGCTGATACCATTAATTTGCAATCTATTAATGATTTAAATGGTAGCGCTACTCGTTATCAAGCAAAGATAACAGGAGATTTTCCTGAAAAAATATATCCTTTAGAGGAAACCCTAGAATTAAAAATTGGCGCTCAAATTATGTTTATTAAAAACGATTTGTCTGCCGAGAAAAATTATTTCAATGGTAAAATGGGTTTCGTTAAATCGATTTCTGCAGAAGAAATTTGGATTCATTTTCCAGAAGAAAATAAATCTATTGAAGTGGAACGTTACGAATGGCAAAACATACGTTATTTTGTTAATGAAAACACCAAAGAAATAGAAGAAGAAGTTTTAGGATCTTTTGTGCATTATCCTATAAAATTGGCTTGGGCCATTACCGTTCACAAAAGCCAAGGATTAACGTTTGATAAAGCAGCGCTAGATGTATCGCAAGTTTTTGCTCCTGGGCAAGCATATGTGGCTTTATCGCGTTTACGTTCGTTAAATGGGCTAGTTTTGCTTACACCTTTGCGAATGAATGGTATTTCTAATGATGATGATGTAATGGATTATGCTTCCAATAAAGCATCTACCGAAACTTTGGAATTGGAATTGAAAAATGAAACCAAAGAATTTATCCACAGTTATTTGAAAAATAGTTTCCATTGGGTGGATCTTGCCCAAGAGTGGCGTAACCATAAATTTAGTTATTTGGATAGCGATAAATCCATTAAATCCAAACACAGTAAATGGGCAACACAGCAAATGGAATTTTGTGAATTGCTACTAGATCCTGCAAGTAAATTCATGTCGCAACTCAATAAATTATTCTCTACAGAAACTATTGATTATACCTTTATAAATGACAGAATTCAAGCGGCTTATGGCTATTTTTATGATAAATTAGATAAATTAGAATATGAAATTTTATATAAAATTGAGGAAATAAAAAGGGTCAAACAAGTAAAACAATTTTATGATGAATTATTGGTTTTAGAAGAATTGCAAACCAAGGCAATCTTACGATTGATGAAAGCCAAACGAATGACCGAAGCCATTATACATCAAAAAACAATTAGTAAGGAAAGCCTTAATTCTCCAGAAATCACTAATTATAAAGCTATTAAAATGGAACGAGTGATTGAAGATTTCAAGCGAAATAATCAAAATTTAATTGCAGATAAGGAAGATGTGAGTTATTACGAACCTAAGAAAAAGAATACCGAAAAAACACCAAAAAAATCGACCATCCAGATTACTTATGAATATTGGGTAGATAAAAATTCTATTGAAGAAATAGCCAATTTGCGAAAATTAACCGTTGGAACTATATTATCGCATTTCACAAAACTAATTCAAGATAAGGCAGTTAGCATTACTGATATCATGCCAGAAGATAAAATTGAAGCACTTACAAAAGCATTTTATGGTTATAAAGAAGAATCATTAACTCCAATGAAAGAACAACTTGGAGATACTTTTTCTTGGGAAGAATTACGAATGTTTAAAGCGAGTTTGAATTAAATTTATCTGTTTAATCTGATTTTACTAGGACTTTGATAAGTAGAAAAAACGTCTAAAACATAAATTCTAGATGTTTCAATTCGATAAACAATTTTGAAATTCCATTTTGGGAAGAAACGAATAGTATCGGAATTGTATATTGGTTCTATTGGATTTTTCTCAGGAAAAATGTTTAATTTATTTCCAATTTCAAAAATAGTATCCAAAACCAAATCTGCATTTTGAGGACTTTCTTCAAAAATATAATCGTACATCTCTTGAATTGATATCAAAGATTGATCTTACCAATACACAGGTTTCATTTCCGAATAATTTTATTTCTAGCCTCTTCTGTAGTATATCCATTTTTACCTGAATCGGATGCGATCATAATTTCATCCAAATGATTTTTATATTCTTTAACGGTAAAAGGTTTTCCTGAAGTGGAATAAGCATAGATTTCACTATCCAACAACTCTTCTATTTGAGATAATAATTTAGAGTTTTGAACATCTAATATTCTATGAACTATATTTTTACGTTGTGTTTCTATATTCATACCTCAAATTTATAAAAATATTTTGATATTTAATCTACCCCAATAAATAAACTCCCAAAACCGCTGGAACAAAATAAATTGCAATGGTTTTAGCGCCTTCATAATCTTTTACTAATCGTTGTCCGAAAAGCATTAGAAGCAGAGAAACACAAGAAAAAACAGCACCGTAAAAACCAAATTCTCTACCACCATTTATATAAAGTTCTAAGCATCCCAAAACGCATAGAATTCCAGCAACGAGTTCTAAAAATAATAAAACTCCTGTTACTAAAGGCACCATATTTTTTAGAAAAGTTTTTTCAAAAAGTGGAATTAACCAAGCCATAGTATCCTTCCAGTGAAAAATTTTCTCGTGAGAAGACATAATGAAAGTTATAGCAAGAAAAATAAGTACCAATATAGAAGTTGCGTTGTTCATGAAGTTATTTTTTATGAATTAATCGAGTCAATTTTATAGATAAATCGGTTAAAATTATCTTGGCATTTCCGTTGCGTTCTATGTGGTAAGAGGCATCCGAAAGTTCTTTAAAAATATCCGAAATATTATTTCCGTTTACAAAAGGAGCAAAGTTTTCTAGTTTAAATTTTTC